>JAKISI010000077.1 GCA_021648685.1 Candidatus Polarisedimenticolaceae bacterium | reverse complement strand
CCTTACCAATTGTCTGCTCCTGCCGGAAAAATGTGGCAGGAAGGTTATGGCCTCCGGGGCCAAAATGACACCCTGGGTGGGTCAATTTTATTGGCCGTAGGTGGTTCAGTTTAATTGGCCATTAACATCCGTGGTCTCTGTGTCTATTCATTGAACCACTCGATATGGCATAGACTCAAAAAAAGCAGACAAAAAGCCAAGGCAGCCAGACCGGGGCGTTTGGCTGAACTCGCACTGCGTCATATTAGAGATCCAACTCCTTGCCCCTGAATACAGCCGCAATAAAGAGCCTGTTGATATCAAGTTGGTGCATGCTGTAGAAGAAAGCCCGCCGCCAAATACCATTAAGGGGTAGAGTGGTTGTTGTTCGGTGTTAACGCTAATGAAATGAATACTAAAAAGCAGCAAAGGTGATCTGCTCAATAAGGCTTCTGAGCAGATTCTTTAGCCCCCTCTATTCCGCTGATTTCGTGTTTTGTGCAGTGATTATCCAGCCGGCCTCTGAAGTCCGCCATTATGCTCAACCTATGTGGACCAGAGAGAAATCAAAAGGGGCTCTGTCCCTTTTTATGATCTATTTCATAGATTGAGCTTGTAGATTGAGCCATATCAGACTATTTTTAGTCAGGACTTGCATTCGCAGTAAATTGCCAGGCGCTCGTCCGAAAACAGGTGAACTTGCGATTTATCAAATAATTATTCATCATAATGCAATAGAACTGGGAGACTGATCCGCAAAAAACCGGGTTTCCGGACAGCCTCCTAAGCCAAGAAAACAAGGAGGTTAATTACATACTGAGGGAGAGGACTCTTTTTTTTGCTGGAAACCTACAAGATCAGGCTCCTTATTTTATCATGCATAGCACACCACCTTGTAAGGGGCGCAAACACTGGCTTCTGAGCTGTATCGCAGCTATAGCCCTGATTGCCCTGCATTCTGCTCTGGCCCAGGCGGGTAAAAAAAACTGCGACAACCCTGTTGCCCATCTCGTTTCTGTTGAAGGGGTTATTGAATCACGCTCATCGGATGGCGGCGGCTGGTATCCATTGGCACTTAATGCCCCTATCTGCACCAATGACATCATCCGCACAGGGCCAAACAGCCGAGGCGGTGTGTTGGTGGAGGGGAGCGACACCATGCTCCGCCTAGATCAGACTACTACATTTCAGATCGTCACTCAGCCGCAGGAAAAAGAGCGTACCCTGATTGAGCTCTTCTCCGGCATCATGCACTTTATCAGCCGCGTTCGGCATAGCCTGGAGGTACGCACCCCTTACGTGAATGCGGCCATTGAAGGCACTGAGTTTACCGTAATGGTAGCGTCGGACGAGAGTTCAGTCGTGCTGGTTGAAGGCACTATTCTCGCCAGTAATGATGCGGGCAGCTTGCGGATGGAAGGTGAACAGGCCATCACCGCCAAAAAAGGCCAGGCCCCACAATTCAACAGCCGCATACAACCCGAAGATGCGGTGCAGTGGACACTGCACTACCAACCCATCTTGCACGGCTTGATCGACCCGGCACAGGTTGCCGCACAAGATCCCATTGAGTCCATCTTCCGTGCGGCACTGGCTGCCTTGCGCCGCAATGATACCGCCAGCGCCTTTGCCAGCCTGAGACATATCCCACCGACTGGCCGTACCCCCCGGTTTCATAACTACCGTGCCGCCCTGTTTCTGCTGGTGGGGCGGGTAGAAGAGGCGCAGCGTGAATTGGAGAGGTCATTGCAACTGCGAGCAGATCACAACAGTGCTGCACTGGCGCTGCAAGCCATGATTGCCGTAGCCCAGAACAAAAAAGCAGAGGCGCTGGCGTTAGCCAACCGTGCGGTAGCAGCAGATCAAAACAGTGCAGCCCCTCTGATTGCGCTCTCCTATGCCCAGCAGACTCGGTTTGATCTGCATGGCGCTCTCGATAGCATCAACCGGGCTGTGCTACGGGAGCCGGACAACCCCTACGCTCATGCCAGGCAGTCAGAGCTGCGGCTCTCCTATGGTGATCTTGATGGTGCTGATATCGCAGCACAACGAGCGGTCGTACTGAATCCTGAAATTGAACTGACCCAAACTGTGCTGGGCTTTGCCCGCCTGACTCAGCTTGATCTGGAGCAGGCCAAGGCCCATTTCACAAAAGCGATCATCCTCAGCTCATCCAGCCCCATGCCACACCTGGGGATGGGGCTGTTGCTGATCCGCCAGGGCAACCTGGAAGCAGGGCGTCGAGAGCTGGAGATCGCCACCGCGCTTGACCCCCGCAACGCCATGGTGCGCAGCTACATGGGTAAGGCCTACTATGAAGAGCATCGAGATGAACTGGCAGTCACTCAATATGAGCTGGCTAAAAAACATGACCCACAAGACCCCACCCCCTGGTACTACCATGCGCTGCTTCTGCAATATCAGGGGCGGATGGTTGAAGCGCTACAAAACCTCCAGGCCTCAAAAGCAAAGAATAACAACCGGGCTGTCTACCGCTCCCGTCTCATGCTGGATAGGGATGAGGCCGCACGTAGCGCTAGTCTGGGTCAAGTCTATCGTGATCTGAATTTTGAACAGCTGGCGTTATTAGAGGGATGGCGCTCCCTGCAAAGTGACCCCGGCGATCATGCGGGGCACCGTCTGTTGGCCGATACCTATGTTTATCGCCCGAAACATGAGATTGCCCGTGTCAGTGAGTTACTGCAAGCGCAGCTGCTGCAACCGCTCAGCGCTGCCCCCATTCAGCCCATGCTGGCAGAGACCACGCTCAATGCACCCGATGGCAATGGCCCTTCTGAGCTGGGTTTCAATGAGTACTCCTCGCTATTCTATCGAGATGGTACCCGCCTTCAAGTGAGCGGACTGGTGGGCAGTGATGATGAGGCGAGGGATGAGATTGTTCTCTCTGGCATGCAGGGCAATATCGCCTACAGCCTGGCTCAGTACCATTATGAGAGTGATGGCTGGCGCTATAACAATGATCAGGATCACAAACTCTATACCGCCTTTCTTCAGGCCAATTTAACTGGGCGTACGCGTGTTCAGTTTGAAGCGCGCCGTTCGCGCAGAGAGTATGGTCGGCTGGAAACGGGTTTTTATGCTGCACAGAATAATCAGCTGGAGCGCAACAGCAATAATCAGGATAGCCTGCGCCTTGGCCTCTACCACCGCTTCAACCCACGCTCCGAGCTTATTGGCTCAGTTGCTGTAGCCGAGCAGGAAGGTGGCAGTTATAGCTATATTGGTGGGAACCTGGCTCCCCCTTTGGCCTCTCTGAGCGTGGGTTTAGAAGGGGAACATGATGCCTGGAGCGTTGAACTGCGCCAGCTTCTGCGCCTGGATCATGCACGCATCAGCCTCGGTGTGGGCTATGTGGAGACAGAAGAAGATGTTGTAGTTACTCGTACGCTCACGACCATACCTTTACCGTTTGTGCCTATCATTGCAACAGCCCAGAGCACCATTGATGACACTTGGCACCAGGCTAATGCTTATCTCTACTCAGCGGTTGATTTGAACCCTGATCTCACCCTGGATTTAGGGGTGAGCTATGAAGCGCTCTCCCAAGACGGGTTTAAGAAGCGACGCCTTAATCCCAAGTTTGGATTGCTCTGGCAGGCCAGTCCAAACACCACCCTGCGTATCGCTGGTTTCCGCACCCTGTTTCGCAAGCTGCCGATGAATCAGACTATTGAGCCAAGCCAGGTAGCGGGCTTCAATCAGTTCTTTGATGGCATACAAGGCACCCTGACTACCCGCTATGGTATTGCCATGGATCACCGTTTCAGCAATCGTTTGTTCGGTGGTTTGGAACTTTCACGGCGGGATCTTGATCTGCCTGTGCGGATTATCGAGCCTACGGGTGTGCAGTGGGCTCAAAGCAGACGTGATGAGGAAGAGGGGCGGCTTTATCTTTATTGGACACCTACCAAGCGTTTCTCCATGGGGGCTGAATATATCTTTGAGCGGAGCTATCGTGACTCTTCTACCACCAGCATGGAGGATACTACCCACCGTTTTCCTCTGAGCCTGGGCTATTACCACCCTTCGGGCTGGAGTGGTTCTCTGCGCCCCACCTATGTGCATCAGTATGGTCAGTTTGATGCTACGAGTGAAAAAGATGACAGTGATCGGTTCTGGAATGTGGATCTATCACTGGATTATCGCCTGCCAAAACGCCGTGGGCGCATCTCTCTGGAGGTGCAAAACATGCTGGATGAGGCGTTTAACTACAAGGAAAATGACAATGCGCTGCTGCTGTTTAGGGGCGCACGCGGCCTGACCTTCAGGGTCTCTCTGGGGTTTTGAGTGCCCCACTGGCGTGAGCCGGTGGCGTATCAAAGCATTCATCCAGGCGGGGTGAATTCAGGATATATCAGATGGCAAATGGAGCGGGTAGCGAGAGTCGAACTCGCCTCACTAGCTTGGGAAGCTAGGGTAATACCGATATACGATACCCGCGATATGATTCCTATTTTTGGATCGCCTTCCAGTGGCTCGATTCTATGCCTCCAAAAGCGGATGCGCAACACTTAGTCTATGCTGTCGCAAGCCATGACGGCCAGCCTGCTTTTAGTGTAGAATCCGCTACCTGTTTGGCAATACCACTGAATCCAAGATGCAGATCTATCTCAACGGCGAGCAGCAACAGATCCCCGACAATGCCAGCATGGCGGTACTGATTGAGTCCCTCGGGCTTTCAGACAAGCGCATTGCTGTAGAGGTTAATGAAGAGCTGGTGCCGCGCAGCACCTATTCGGATTACAGCCTCAAGCCCCAAGACCATGTGGAGATCGTGCATGCAATCGGTGGAGGCTGAGCTAAAACCGCCACCCCGGCAACTACCCAGCCAAAGCCCGTACTACAGTGTTATTTCCCCCGGATTTTACAAGCAACCCATGGCGCTAAATTATGACCAATCCAAGTAACGACACCTTCACCCTTGCCGGGAAAGAGTACAGCTCCCGCCTGCTCGTAGGCACTGGCAAATATAAAGACCTGGAGGAGACCGATGCCGCGATCAGCGCCAGTGGCGCAGAGATTGTCACCTTTGCGGTGCGCCGTACCAATATCGGTCAGGATAAGGGTCAACCCAACCTGCTGGATGTGATCTCACCCGACAGATACACCCTGCTGCCCAATACAGCAGGGTGTTTTGATGCCAAAACGGCGGTACGCACCTGTCGCCTGGCAAGGGAGCTGCTGGATGGCCACAACCTGGTCAAACTGGAGGTGCTGGGTGATGAGAAGACCCTGTTCCCAGATGTTGCCGCCACCCTGGAGGCAACCAAAGAGCTGATCAAGGATGGGTTCGACATCATGGTCTACACCAATGATGACCCCATTATGGCCAAACGTCTGGAGGATTTAGGCTGCATCTCTGTCATGCCGCTTGCAGCCCCCATTGGCTCTGGCCTGGGTATTCGCAACCGCCTGAATATTCGTACTATTGTAGAGAATGCCAGCGTCCCGATTCTGGTTGATGCGGGTGTGGGCACCGCCTCAGACGCGGCCATTGCGATGGAACTTGGATGTGACGGGGTGCTCATGAATACCGCTATTGCGGCTGCCAAAAACCCCGTGCTTATGGCGTCCGCCATGCGTAAAGGGATTGAAGCCGGGCGTGAGGCCTATCTGGCGGGCCGCATGACACCAAAGCGTTTTGCCTCTGCATCCTCCCCCATGGATGGGCTCTTTTTCTGAGCTATCCGTCAATATGGCAGAGGCGCGATTTACAGCGCCCCTGCTATAAAGCAGCCACAGCGTCCGCGCCGAATATGCCAGAAGAGATCAAGCGTCGCCCCATCCGCAGCTTCGTGCTTCGGGAGGGGCGCTTTACGGAAGGGCAGCGCAATGCATACCATCGCTGCTGGTCGCAGTTTGGCATAACCTGCGTAGAGGGTGAGAAACTTGACCCTCTCCAGCTGTTCGGCAACAGCCAGCCACTCCATCTGGAGATCGGTTTTGGTAATGGTGAAGCACTGGCTGAAACCGCCGCCAGACACCCTGAAAACAACTATATTGGCATTGAGGTGCACCGCCCCGGTGTGGGCCACCTGCTGCTTAAACTGGAAGCGCAGGAGCAGCACAATGTCAGGGTCATGCGGCATGATGCTATGGAGGTACTGCGCCACCATCTGCCGGATCAGTCCCTGGATGAGGTCATGCTCTTTTTCCCCGATCCCTGGCATAAAAAACGCCATCACAAGCGCCGTATTGTGCAGCCGGAATTCATCAGCCTGCTGGCGCGGTTGCTGAAGCCCGGCGCTACCTTGCATATGGCAACGGACTGGGAAGATTATGCCAAGCAGATGATGCAGGTTTTGAGTGCTGCCGGCGAATTTGAAAACTGTCAGGGCAGGGAGCAATTTGCACCGCGCCCTGAGACGCGGCCATGCACCAGATTTGAACAGCGTGGCCAGCGCCTGGGTCATGGTGTCTGGGATCTTCTTTTTAAGCGGAGGTAGCGGTGTCACGACTCAGCCTCTGCAATCTTCAGGTTCAGCAGCTCTTGCCGATCAACCTGGAGATTCCCGCCGGCCATTGCATCACCCTCTCCGGCCCCTCGGGGTGTGGCAAGACCCGGCTGCTCAGAGCTATTGCTGATCTCGACCCGCATCAGGGGGAGGTTTGGCTCAATGGAATAGCACAGAGAGAGATACCAGCGCCTCAGTGGCGTCGTCGGGTGGGTTATCTGCCTGCGGAGAGCGCCTGGTGGAGAGAGCGGGTGGGTGACCACTTCCTCAATCCTGATTCAAAATTATTCGAAATGTTAGGGTTCACCCTGGAGTGGCTGGAACGAGAGGTGAGCCGGCTCTCCACCGGAGAGCGTCAACGGCTTGCGCTGCTTCGTCTTCTGGGTAATGAGCCAGAGGTTCTGCTATTGGATGAACCTACTGCCAATCTTGATCAGGCAAATGCCCGGCGGGTAGAGCAGCTCATCAGTGACTATCGCCAAATGCGCCAGGTAGCGGTTATCTGGGTCACGCACAGTGACCAGCAGCATAAAAACAACAGTACGCACCATTACTGTTTCAAGGATGACAAACTGGAGCTTCACGCATGGAGCTGATCCAGCTTACGCCCTGGGATCTCAGCATAGCGGCAATGCTGGTGCTGCTGCTTGCCGGGCTCTCCTTCCATCTGCGGCTGGGCATTGAGAAGCGCCTGCTGATTGCAGCGCTGCGTACTGCAGTACAACTTAGCCTGCTGGGTCTTGTGCTCAAGGTTATCTTTGCCCAGTCCAACCCCATTACCATTGGCCTGCTAACGCTCTTTATGTTGCTGGTGGCCAGTTACGAGGTGATGAATCGCCAGCAGCGCCGATACCAGGGATTCTGGGGCATGGGGGTGGGTGTCCTCTCCATGTTCCTCTCCTCCTTCAGCGTCACATTGTTGGCTTTGCTGGTTATTTTGCAGGTAGATCCCTGGTATGCCCCACAATATCTTATCCCGCTGCTGGGGATGATGTTGGGAAACACCATGACGGGCGTGGCGCTCAGTCTGGACAGCCTGAACCAGAATGCCTGGCAGCAGCGAGCCAGCATTGAGGCACGGCTTATGCTGGGACACGACTGGCAGACGGCTATCGCTGAGATACGCCGTAATGCACTGCGCACCGGGCTTATCCCGATTTTAAACGCCATGGCTGCCGCGGGGGTGGTCAGCATTCCCGGCATGATGACCGGGCAGATACTGGCGGGCAGCCCACCACTGGAGGCAGCCAAGTATCAGATCCTGATTCTCTTTCTCGTCTCTGCCAGCATTGGCCTGGGCTCAATGACGGCTATCTGGGTCGGCTCAAAACACCTGTTTGATGAGCGGCAGAGGCTCAGGCTGGATCGTCTCACCAAACCGAAGCGTTAGGCAATCTTTCCTTGTGCAGCGCAACATGGCCTGCTGCTGTGTATCTTTTCCTCCCTGTAGCGCCCACCTGATTTTATATCGAAAACAGGAGCCAGCCTGTGCTTTATGTTGTTAGTCGGCCTGATGAAAGATATAAAGCAGCGAAAAAACCGACAAAACGCAAAAAAGCATTGACAATGAGCAATGGGCTATTTTAATCTTCCAGCCTGTCTTATACACGTAAAGACCAAAGGGGTATTCTGGAGTTTATGTGAGTGAGGCAAAAAATTGCCACATTTTTTGAGAAATGCTGGGTATTGGGTGTTTTAAGCAGGCATCCAACGGACTGTAACCCAGCTTTCAAGGCTAAAAACATAAAACCGGGGGAAAACCATGATGAAAAAAACTGCTTGTTCCATGCTGCTTGCGTCGTCACTGCTTGTTCCATTTGGCCAATCTGCGTTTGCCAATATTCCACTGCTCACTATTGACAGTGGTGGTGGTGGTGCCATTGTTCCATGGGCTTACATCTCAAATGCACCAAAGAAAGGGGGCATTGGGATGCCCGCTGCCAGTATCTGGACCTGGGTCAGTGACAGCTACACCATTAACTTCTGGCCCGTTGCGGTATCCATTGGTGACCGCCTGGAGCTGGGTTTTGCCTACCAGAACCTTGATATCAGCACGCTGAGAAGTGATTTGCGGAATGATAGTGCTGCTGTCGCTGTTTTGGCTGCAAACAGGCTGGATACTAAGCTAGACAATCTTCAGATGATTACTGCTCATGCCAAATTTCAGTTTCTTAAAGAGACTGAGACGTTGCCCGCCATGGCGATCTCTGTCTCTTATAAAAAAGCTCTTGATATTGATGAGCTGGATGACAATCTCACGGCTAACGTGAGGGCAGTGCTCGGCAGTGGTGCTCCAAAGGTTATGGAGTGGATGGGTGTGGATGATGATAGTGGTTTTGAGGTCAATCTTATGGCTACAAAACTCTGGAAGACAAAGATTCCCATTCTCACTGCGGTTAACCTCAGATATACCCAGGCCAATCAGCTTGGCTTCCTTGGCTTTTCCGATGACTGGAGCCTCAACCCGGAATTCACTCTGGCCATCCTCCCTGAGCCGAATGTGGCTATTGGCATTGAGTACAGGAAAAAACCAGATGAATTGAGGTCAGTGCATGACTATCTCAACGCAAATGCAGGGGGGGCAGGTGTTTCCAATGGTGCTCTGAATGACTACACTTTTGGGGAAGATGACTTCATTGACTTCTTTGTTGCCTACCTGCCAACACCCAATCTGACCATTGCAGCTGGCATTGCCAATATTGGTAATGTTGTTCACAGAGAGACCAAGTCAATCTGGGCCTTTAATATTAATTATGACTTTTAATCAGGGAGGCAGATGAAAGTGGGGCATAGATATAACATTGCGCTGTTTCATCCTTCGCCAGATTGATTGGAAATAAAACTTGTACCTAAAAAAGCCCCGTATCGGGGCTTTTTTAGTTTTTGCCTATCTCGGAACTGATTGGTGTGGATATGGAAGAGCCGACAAAACCCAACCGCAAAAAAAGAGCAACCAGTAAAAAAGCGGTTACAAAAACAGCTAAAAAGAGCGCCAAAAAAAAAGCCGTAAAAAAGGCGCCAGCAGTTAAGAAAAAACCATTTACCCCAACAGCAGCGGCAGTAGCCAGGTTACGCAAACAATTCAAAATAAATGCCTCCCAATTTGCCAGACTGGTTGGGGTAAGCCCACCTACCGTGAGCAACCGGGAAAAAGGCAGTGGCAGGCTCAATCTACGCCAACACACCCTGGATGCGCTAACTCAAGTAGCCAAACTTACACCGGATCAGGCTGTGAGGAAATTGAAACGTAGCGGTTAAAAGAATATAAAGGGAGCGATTATGCTGTCCGTTATGTCAGGCTGCTCTATACCCTGAAGAGCTATGTGTAAAAACAAATTTAGAGTAACTCATGGCTTCATTTTGTGATACACCCTACTTGATTATCAGAATATTCTGACAGGGAGTGAGATGGGCACAGGTAACCTATTTTTGCTGATGCGCTGCTTGATGTGATTGCAATTGAAATAAAAATATAGTCGTATTACAAATCACAAAAAAAAGGAAAAACAATGGGATTTAATGAGCAATATTTGGTATCAAAGAGAATAGTCCCCATGGCTGTTATTCAACAGATATTAGTGCTTTTCTTGGTTATTCCAATAGTGGTCATGGCTGCCCCTGCCACTCCTGTTTCTCCTGAATGTCAATGGTCAACAAATCTGACCCCCTTTCGGCCAATAAAATTGACCCACCCGGGGCAGGATTTACTTCACTCGTTTGGCTTTCAGTCGATAACTCTCTCCTCCTAACATAAAGATGTGTGAATGA
>JAKISI010000016.1 GCA_021648685.1 Candidatus Polarisedimenticolaceae bacterium | reverse complement strand
ACCTGGATAGAGGAAGCCAAAAGCCAGTTGGGGCTCGCTCATATGAGGACAGACAATTTTCTTGCCAATGCCGCCTTGTTTCAAAGTGCGATTCTTGCTTACAACACGCTTCGCTGGATGGCATTAAAAGGAATGGAACTCTGATTGTCGAGTAATTTACTGTGGTTTTGATGGTCTTAGGGGACGCCCAACTGCTCTTTCTAGGGTAACCCCTCTCTTCCATGAAGGGGCTGACCGTTGACATGACCAACATGACGACCTACAATAGAACCATGATAAGCTTAAATATAAATGAAGTAAAAACCCACTTCTCAAGCTGTCTTGCAAAAGTCAGCAATGGCGAGACTGTAATAGTCTGCAAACGGAATGTGCCTATTGCTGAGATAAAACCGATTGCGGCACTCCCAAATAAAAAACGTCCCATCGGCTTGGCTGGCAAAGAATATCCCGACTTTCAAATTGGCGATGCTTTTTTTGAGCCTCTCCCGGATGATATTGTTGCCGCTTTTAGTGGTGAAGAGGCGTGAAGCTTCTCCTTGATACCTGCACTTTCCTCTGGTTGGCTAAGGGAAGTGAAGTGCTTTCCCCTAATGCGATTGATGCTTTTGCCGACCCGAAAAATGAAGTCTATCTAAGTGCCGTTTCTGCCTGGGAAATCAATGTTAAATATCGTTTAGGCAAATTACCTCTTCCCCTTTCACCTGATCAATTTATTCCAAAAGAGCGAAATAGGCACTTGGTCACCCCTTTAGATTTATCGGAACAAGACACTCTGCACCTATGTAAACTACCTACTCCCCACAAAGATCCCTTTGACCGTATGCTTGTATGCCAGGCCATTGAGCATTCGCTAACAATCCTCACCCCTGATCCGCTTATTACACAGTACCCAATTCGTCATCTTTGGTAAGCAACTCATCCGCCGGCACTGGTATCAGGTATCAGTTTTATGGGACAGAATAACTGGGGTCAGAGTAAAATTAAATCATCCCATACTGTAGACCGTGAGGAACTGTTTCACGGTACTCCAGGAGTGCGAATCGACCAATGAGGCGAAATAGCTCTTCAACTGGCTTGGTGTCAGTTGATCAGGGCAACAATTGAAGAGGTTCGAAATTCTGCGAACCGCCCGGGAATAGGCATCGATGGTCTTTGACCCCTGCCCCTGGAGTTTAAGTGCTGTCAGGTGTTGGCTGATAGAGCGCATCGAAGCACGCTCGTTCAGACGCTCCTTACGTCGTGCCGCACAGCTTAAACGTTAGCCGTAATTTGAAGTTATTCACTCCTAATATCTCCGGTTCACCCCCTTTTCAGTTTGATTTCAGCTTGCTTGGCTAAGCTGAAAGCACTGATTAACAGAAGAGGGCAATATTGTGAACGATATTTCAAAAGAGATAAAAGTATGGGATCCAGCAGTCCGCATATTTCACTGGAGCCTGGTCTCTGCATTTACCATTGCTTATGTGAGTGAAGATGACTTTATGACCATCCACTCCTATGCAGGCTATACCGTCATTGGGCTGCTGCTGTTTCGACTGGTGTGGGGCTTTATTGGCAGTCGTCATGCACGGTTCTCTGATTTTATCTGCCCCCCAGGTGATGCGCTGAACTATCTTAAGGATTTGACGGCGCTAAAGGCAAAGCGTTATCTGGGGCATAACCCAGCTGGTGCTGCCATGATTGTTGCACTGCTGGTGAGCCTGTCGTTAACCACGCTGACAGGGCTTGGAGCCTATGGCATAGAGGGTGCCGGCCCCTTGGCTGGCTGGCTGGCTGGTGCAGGTGAGTTTGCCAGGGATGCGATGGAAGAGATGCATGAATTCTTTGTCAACCTCACTTTGCTGCTGATTGGCATTCATGTGGCAGGGGTCATTCTGGGTGGTATTTTTCATGGAGAAAACCTGGTGCGAGCCATGTTTACCGGTAATAAGCAGTGCTAAATATGGAGGTGGATGATGCGGATTCAAACAGAAGAAAATTCTGTGGCTGAAGTCACTCAAGCAAGGATCTGGAATGTTCCAGTAAGGCTGTTTCACTGGATGCTGGTCAGCTGCTTTATTACTGCATGGCTCACTCGTGATGACCGTTATCTGGATATCCATCTGTTTGCCGGTTATCTGATGGGGGGGCTGATTCTGTTCCGCCTTTTGTGGGGCATTATTGGTGGCCCTTATGCCCGATTTGGCGACTTTGCCTTTGGCTGGCGCGAAGCATGGAGCTACATAAAGATGGCGCTAAAGGGGTGCCTGCCAAGATTCATAGGGCACAACCCGGCTGGAAGCTGGGGGATCTATACACTGCTGGGTTTGGGGTCGCTGATTGCCATTACCGGCCTGCTTGCTTTAGGTGGAGAGGAGGGGCACGGGCCTCTTGCCGGGTTATTGAGCCGCTCTCAGGGGGCGATTACTCATGACCTCCATGAACTACTGGCCTGGGTGATGCTGGGGGCTGTGGTCATTCATCTGCTGGGCGTGGTTGTCGAGTCTGTTTTGCACCGTGAAAACCTGGTTGGTTCCATGATCACGGGCTATAAATCTGTGCCGCCGGGCACGCTTTCGGCTGCCGCCAGCCGGTCAGTCGGTGCGCTTATGCTGGCAGCTGCTATTGCCGCAGGATTCAGTTGGTTCTATGGCTATCTGGTAGAGACGCCAGAGCAGCCCTACATACCTTTTGTGGGACAACAGTTACCTGATAATGCCCTTTGGAGGGAGGAGTGTGGCGCCTGCCACCTTGCCTTTCATCCCTCACTACTGCCCGCCCGATCCTGGCGATTGATGATGCAGGAGCAGGCATCGCATTTTGGTGAAGACCTCTTTTTAGAACAGGATGCGATAGATGAGATTACAACCTTTATGGCAGGCAACGCAGCTGAGCAG
Organism: Candidatus Polarisedimenticolaceae bacterium; assembly: GCA_021648685.1. Taxonomy (GTDB): domain Bacteria; phylum Pseudomonadota; class Gammaproteobacteria; order Chromatiales; family Chromatiaceae; genus WFXD01. The sequence continues at coordinate 50,082 of JAKISI010000016.1, read as the reverse complement.
GAGCTGACTGAGGCTGCCTGGAAGATAAATCAGAGCATTCCAAAAACAGAGGCCCCTTTGCGCATTACAGAGACCCTCTACTGGGTAGAGAAACACAGTGAGATCCCGATGCAGATATGGGGAAACCAAAAAGTCAACGGCAAGGTTAACTGTGCAGCCTGTCATCTGGATGCGGATGCCGGAACTTTTGAAGATGCTGCCATGCGAATACCTGTGGAGAAAGAGCAATCATCTACAGTGCTATTCAATGAAATATTTCAAAAAGCAGTTCGTTATTTCAGCTTCAATTCAGCTCCCCCCAATAGACTTGATGACAAGGGCTGATTGAGTAACCAAACACCCTGTTAACAGACAAATGAGAGGTCAACATGAAAAGGAAACTAGTCGTTATTACTGCACTGATATTTGCCGCACCAATGGCTGTGCAGGCGGATGCCATATCTCAACTGCAGGCTGACTATCAGGCAAAAGGGGCTGAATCCTTTAGCGCAGCAGCAGGAGAGGTATTGTGGAACAAGCCCTTTAAAGATCCCAAGAGCGGCCAGGAACGCAGATGCACAACCTGCCATACCACAGACCTGACCCAACCTGGCAAACACACACGTACCGGTAAGGTGATTGAGCCGATGGCACCATCAGTAAACCCAAAGCGGCTTACAGAGGTTAAAAAGATCAAAAAGTGGTTTGTCCGCAACTGCAAGTGGACCTTGGGGCGCGAGTGCACGGCCCAGGAGAAAGGCGATCTGCTTGCTTTTCTCAAGAATCTTTAAGTCAACGAATGAATAACCGAGGTATATATTATGAATCGCAAAACATTAGTGGTATCCATGCTGCTCTCTACCGCCATGCTGACAGCAAGCACGCTGGCCTTCAGTAGTGATGATGATGAAAAGTGGGGCTTTTTAAACCGCTGGTTTGGTGAACGCAAACATGAGGTTGGGGTGGCACCAGTTGAAAACCCGCAATATCTGGAAGAGTGTGGTGGTTGCCATTTTCCCTACCAACCCGGCCTCCTGCCTGCGCGTTCCTGGACAAAAATGATGGCTGGGCTTGAGGATCATTTTGGAGAGAATGCTGAGCTGCCCATGGAGGATGCCAACGCCATCGAAGCCTATCTGGTAAAAAATGCAGCGGATCACTCCGACTATAAACGGTCACGGAAAATCATGAAGTATATGCAGCCGGGTGAAACACCACTGCGCATCAGCAAAACAGCCTATTTCATCAAGGAGCATAATGAGCTGACTCGCAGAATGGTGGAGGATAACCCAGAGGTGGGATCATTCAGCAGATGTGAAAGCTGCCATACACAAGCTGCAACAGGTTCTTTCGAAGAACATGAGATCAATATACCCGGGTTTGGCGGGTGGGAGGATGACTAAAGCAGGGTAGATCCAAACATGCCAGGGAAGGCCCGGATGCAGGGAGTGAATTTTTTTGATACAAAGGGATCTGTCCAACCAGGTTATGCATGCATGAATAAGCTACAACAGACTCTCCTTACACTTGCCTTGGCCTGCTGGTGCAGCGTCTCTGCCGCAGATGATGACCATCTAAAGGCAAAGGCGCTGGTCGAGGTTGGCTCCATCCTTCCGCTGGAGCAGATATTGAAACAGGTGGCAATAGACCGGCCGGGACATATACTGGAGGTGGAGTTTGAGCTGGAACGGGGTCAATATCTCTATGAAATTGAGCTGGTGGATAAAAATGGCCTGGTTTGGGAGCTGGAGTACGATGCACAAAGCGGCCAGCTCATAGAGATGGAACGGGAGGAGTAACGATGCGCCTGCTGCTGGTAGAGGATGATCTGGAGCTGGCAGAGCGCCTGAGTGCAGAACTTGCGCAGCAGGGCTTTGCGGTGGACCATGCCGACAACGGCATTGATGCTGAATTTATGGGTGATATGGAACCCTATGATGTGATTATTCTGGATTTAGGCCTGCCCCAGCGACCCGGACTGGAGGTGCTGAAAAACTGGCGGCAGCGGGAGAACCGGGTGCCGATCATCATACTCACAGCGCGGGATGCCTGGCATGAGCGGGTCGATGGCTTCAAGGCTGGTGCGGATGACTACCTCTGCAAACCGTTCCATATCGAAGAGCTGGTGGCGCGTATACAGGCGCTTATTCGTCGCAGCCACAACAAGACAGGAGAGTCACTACAGAGCAGTGATCTGACCCTGGATGAGGAGCGGCAGCAGGTGAAGCTGCCCGATGGCAAAACACTTGACCTGACCGGTACCGAGTTTCGTCTGCTGCGCTGCTTTATGCTGCATCCGGGGCAGATCCTCTCCAAGACCCGGCTGACAGAGCATGTCTACGACCAGGACTTTGATCGTGACAGCAACCTTATCGAGGTCTACGTTCGCCGCCTGCGGGACAAACTGGGCAAGGAGCGCATTGCCACCCGACGTGGCCAGGGGTACATCTTTACTGAAAAGAGCGGATGAACTCACTACAGCGGCTGCTGCAACTGGGGCTGACATTGAGCCTGATGCTGCTGATGTCCATACTCTGGTGGGCCGGCAGTGTAGCGGTTCGAGGGCTTGGGGAGGATCTGATTGGCTCCCGCCTTGAGCATGATGCAGAGAGCCTGCTGGCGGCCATCTCATTTACCGGGGAAGAGCATGCCCCGGTGGAGCTGAAATATATCAACCCGATCTATCAACGCCCCTTCTCCGGGCACTACTACGTCATTCGTTTGGCCGATGGCTCCCTTCAGTATTCACGTTCACTCTGGGATCAGACCCTTGAACTGCAAATGGTAGGGCTAGGTAGCAGCGTACGGTGGTATGCGCCGGGGCCATCGGGTCAGAAGTTGCTGGTCTGGGCCAGACACTACCAAAAGCAGGGGCGCTCCTTTACCCTGGCGGTAGCTGAGGATCTCACCCCACTGGAGAGACCTCTCTCCCTTTTCCAGTGGACTTTTGCCGGGCTCTCACTGGCGGCACTGCTTATCCTGCTGATTGTGCAGCAGCGTGTCATCCACCGATCTTTTAAGCGCCTGGATACCGTGCGTGCCGAGATGCAGAGTCTGGAGCAGGGTGAGATTGGTGCCCTCTCCCAAGATGTCCCGGACGAGATTTTGCCGCTGGTGCAGGCCTTCAACCGGCTGCTGGAGCTGTTGGCTCAGCGCTTGAACCGCTCACGCAATGCACTGGGCAATCTTGCGCATGCCCTTAAAGGGCCGCTCAATCTCCTGGTGCAGTACCTGGATAGCAAAGAGCTGGATGATCACCCCAGGCTGCGTGCTCAAATGCGACTCCAGCAGGAGCGAATAATGAAGCTGATGGAGCGGGAGTTGAAGCGCGCCCGTCTGGCCGGGAGCGGAAGTCCTGGCCATCTCTTCAATGCACAGCAAGAGCTGCCAGACCTTATTGAGGTGCTCCAGCAGATACACCGCAAACGCCAGCTGGATATTCAGTGGCAGATAATGCCGGATACCCCCACCTTTGGTGATCGGGAAGATATGCTGGAGCTGGTGGGGAATATTCTGGATAACGCCTGCAAGTGGGCCAAAAGCACAGTGCATTGCAGCATCAGAGGCACAGATACGATAACGATCACCATAGAGGACGATGGCTCCGGATGCAGTGAACAGGAGATGAAGCAGCTGGCTCAACGAGGTACGCGTCTGGATGAGACGGTAGAAGGGCACGGGCTTGGGCTGGCCATCGCCAAGGATATTGTCAAACTCTACAATGGCAAAATAGTGTTCAGCCAATCCCGGAAGCTGGGTGGACTCAGCGTTACTATCACATTGTGGCACAGTCATCAGCCCCTGCATCTGAACAGAGATGAGTGATTACCCACTGTGGGAGATTTTTTTTAGCGCCTTGATCTCCTCCACCCTGCTGCCGGGCGGCTCTGAAGCACTGTTGATCTATCATGCAAGCAACGGGATCAGCCCGCCTGCCATGCTGCTGCTGGTGGCCACGGCAGGCAATAGCCTGGGAGGCATGCTCAGTTGGGGTATTGGGCGCTGGTGGGTGTGGCGCTTTCCAGCCCGGCAGCTGGAGCAGAAGCATCAGGCCGCTATTCAGCGGCTGCGACATTGGGGCAGTCCGGCACTGCTCTTCTCCTGGCTGCCGCTCATTGGTGACCCACTCTGCCTGGCGGCCGGCTGGTTAAAAACAGGCTGGCTGGCCTCGCTGCTCTTTATTATTATCGGCAAGGCCTTGCGCTACGGCGCTCTTATCTGGCTTACCGCCTAAGGCCGCTCATCTCAAGATCCACCTTGACGAATGGGCAGACACATTGGATCATCCCGGTTCCACCTGCACGCCAATGATCACTGGAGTTTTTTCGTATGAAATATCGGGTTCTGAACAGATTCTCTGCCTGCCGCCTTCTCTTGGCGCTGCTGGTGGCTACGTTTTTCATACTGGGCTGCGAAGGCGAGAACAGAGGTGCCTCAGCTCCCGCGCAGCAGGTTCAGCCCAGCATGCAGGCCTCAATGCCCAACCAGGATGCAGCGATCGAGGTGCTTAAGGCCAGGCTGTTTGATGACCCGGACAACAGTGCACTGTTGTCTGCGCTGGGGGATGCCTATTTTCAGCAGCGCCGTTTTGATGAGGCGATCCCGATCTACAGGCGGGCAATAATCTTTAACCCCGAGGATTTTGATGCGCTGAACGACCTGGGGCTTGCGTACCACTACACCGGCAACTCCCAAGCTGCGCTGGAGGCGCTGGAGCGATCCATCAGCGCAAATCCGGACTACAAATACGCCAGGCTCAGCAAGGGCTTTATACTCTTGTCACTGGGTCGCTACGAAGAGGCCGAAGCCCCGCTGCGCAAGGCACTGGCGCTGGATCCGAATGGCAATATAGGGGCAGAGGCCGGCCGGATGCTTGGCCGGGTTGAAGTGATGCGGGCGGCTAACTGAAACGCGACTCCAGCCATGCCTTGAAATCCTCTTTCAACTCGGGATGTTGCAGGGCATAGTCAACCGTCGCCATCAGATACCCCAGTTTGCTGCCGCAATCATAGCGTTTGCCTTTGAACTGGTAGGCAAAGACCTGCTCCCTCTGCATCAGCCGCGCAATGCCGTCTGTGAGCTGGATCTCACCGCCCGCGCCACGCCCCGTCTGCGCCAGCTGGGCGAAGATCCCTGAGGTCAGGATATATCGGCCCACCACGGCCAGACTGGATGGTGCATCCTCTGGCTTTGGTTTCTCTACAATGCTTTTTACTTCAAGCAGCTGCTCATCACCTTCGGTATCAACGATCCCGTACTTCTCCGTATCCTCCCTGGCGACTCGCTCCACCCCCAAAATGGTGCTGCCCGTATCTGAGAATGCCTGAACCATTTGGGAGAGGCAGCCACTGCCATCATCAATCAGGTCATCCGCAAGAATGACCGCAAAGGGCTCATCACCCACAATGGGCTCGGCACAGAGCACGGCATGCCCCAAACCCAAAGGCATGGACTGGCGGATAAAGACGCAGGAGACATGCGGTGGCACAATATTGTGTACCATATTCAGCAGCTTCTCCTTGCCCCGCTCTTGCAGCTCGCTCTCCAGCTCATAGGCGGTGTCAAAATGGTTTGAGATGGCATATTTGTTGCGCCCGGTAACAAATATCATCACCTCTGCACCTGCTGCTATCGCCTCTTCAACCGCATATTGAATCAGCGGCTTGTCAACCACCGGCAGCATCTCCTTGGGGCTGGCCTTGGTGGCGGGAAGAAAGCGCGTGCCCATTCCTGCCACTGGAAATACAACCTTTCTTACTCTTTTTGACATGCTATCTCCCTCAACTATTTTGCCAAACGACCATACATCTTCACTCTTCGATGCAGACGGGCAGCAAGATCTGGCTCTACCTGATCCCAGCTGAAACGCCAGCTCCAGTTGTCTTCAACCGTACCCGGCAGGTTCATGCGGTGTGTGCCATCGAGCGCCAGCAGATCCTGCATCGGCAATACCGCCAGTCGCGCAGAGGAGGCTAGTGCGCTGCGAATCAGCGGCCAGGGCATGATCTCCTGTGAGCGGCCAAGGTACTCATCGACATATTGCCTGGTTTCGCAATCCAGGCTGAGGTACCAGCCCAGGGTGGTGTCATTGTCATGCGTCCCGGTATAGACCACCGAGTTTTCTGTGTGATTGAAGGGGAGGTAGGGGTTGTCGGCCTCGCCTGAAAAGGCAAATTGCAGAATCTTCATGCCCGGAAGCTGGTACTTCTTGCGCAGTGCATTCACTTCAGCGGTAATGATGCCCAGATCTTCCGCCACCAGCGGCAGCGGGTCATAGACCTCATGCAGCCGTTCAAACAGCGCATCCCCCGGTGCCTTGACCCAATGGCCTTTGACAGCGTTCTCCTCTTCGGCCGGGATCTCCCAATAGGCCTCAAAGCCACGGAAGTGGTCGATGCGGATCAGGTCGAACAGCTGCAGCTGGGTCTTCATTCGTGCTACCCAGAAGGCGAAGTTATCCTGCTGCATCAGATCCCAGCGGTAGAGCGGGTTTCCCCAGCGCTGCCCCAGCTCGGAGAAGCAATCCGGCGGCACGCCGGCTACCACAGTTGGCTGCCCCTCATCATCGAGTAGAAACATCACCTGCTGTGACCACACCTCGGCACTGTCATGTGCCACGAAGATCGGCATATCGCCAAACAGCAGCACGCCCCGCTCATTGGCATACTGTTTCAGCGCCATCCACTGCTGGAAGAAGATAAACTGTTCAAAGCAGAGATAATTGATCTTTTTGATCAGTCTGTCCGATGCCTTGGCCAGGGCCTCTGGTTCACGATGGCGCAGTGCCGATGGCCACTCCCACCAGCCGCGTTGTAACTCATCATGCAGCGCCTGAAAGAGCAGATAATCCTCCAGCCAGGCTTGCCGCTCTTCCCGAAAAAGGTGCAGTGCAGATCGGTCGGATGGATCGGCATCCTGGTTGAATCCATGCCAGGCCGCCATCAGCGCATTGTGCTTGTCCTGATCTGAAAGGGATTCCTGCTCCAGCAGGTGCCCACTCAGCCAGCCCTTTTCAACCAGTGGCTCCAGGGCGATCAGACGCGGGTTTCCGGCATGCACGGAGACCGATTGATAGGGCGATCCATCACTCTGGGTCGCCCCGATGGGCAGGGTCTGCCAGAGCGTAAGGCCGGAGTCCTGTAGAAAATTGACGAAATGTCGGGCGGAAGAGCCAAGATCGCCTGTTTCCCCTTGCCCTGGCAGAGAGGTGATATGCAGCAGGACACCGGCACGGCGTTGATCCAGGCAGGACTCCACGCTATGCGTTCTGCTTCATGACACCGCCGCGCACTGGTGCGCCGCTGCCATAGGCAAAGACCTGGTAGAGGTGCGCAGGCGGTGGCTCGCCCAGCATCTCATAGAGGCAGGTCAGTTGCCGACGAAACAGGCGCTCGAAATCGCTGACCGTATCCCCCGGATTGTAGTCGCCAAACCACCAGAACCAGTCAGAACCCTCACAGGTGGCCAGTTGTAGCTCTGCTGCCTCCAGCATCTGTGGGTTCAAGCGGCCTGAGGCCACGACCTCGTCGTAGACCTGTTTGGCTTCACTCAGCATGTCCCAGGCGCGGTTTTTATCGGGGTCGCCAATCCAGGTGGAGAAGGTGCCATAGACCCAGCTCCCCGCCACCAGTTGCGGCAGAGGAGGGCGGTGGTTTTTTTGCTGGCGAATGCAGTCCGAGAAGGTGGTCAGTTCAAGCTGTGGGTGCTCTGCAAGTGCTTCATAGAGTGCCGAGAGGAAATAGCTGCCGTTGTGTGGGTAGTACTCCCAGGCGTTCTCTCCATCCATGATGATGGAGACCACGCTGTCTGGCTCGTCGGCACAGGTGTTTGCGATATTTTCAAGATGGTGCACCAGGTTGCCCACGGCATCATCGGCATGCCAGTCGGCATATTTGAAGCCGATCAGATCTGAGAGGCCGTCATCACGAAAAAAACAGTTGAGCCGCCCCTCATTGAATCGGTATGGCAGGTGCAGCCAGTTCTTGTCCAGCACGGAAGAGTTACCCACGGCCGTCAAACTGTTGTGCAGTACCTGCTGCCCACTGGCTGCCCAGCGAAAACCCTCCTCTTCCAGCAGGCGCAGGGTCTCGGTGCTGACGGCACCCTCGGAGGGCCAGCACCCCTCGGGGCGAAAGCCAAAGAAATGTTCGAATCGCTCCAGCCCTTTACGGATATGCCAGCGGGCGCGCGGTTCTCCGCCGGGGTAGCTGGTATGCTCTGGCAGTTGGGCATCGGGCATTGCCTGTTTGGCGGTTTCCATCTCCAGCATTAACGGAATAATGGGGTGCGCATAGGGGGAGACGGATAGCTCTACCCGGCCAAATTCTGCCAGCATGCGATAGCGTTCGATAACGCCGGATATCAGTTCGCCGATCAGCGTGACCAGACGCCGCCGGTCATCCAGATCATAGCTGCGACGCTTTTTCTGTAGCGATTGAACCCGCAGATCGTTCTGGCGCACGCTATCCCCCACCCAGGCAAGGTGGTACCAGACCAGCAGGTCGGCAAGGTACTGGTCATTGAGATAGCGGATGGATTCGGGGTGGCTCTCCAGCCAGGCGGCCAGATCAATCAGGCGATCATAGGCGCTGAAGCGTTTGATCAGCCGTTTCTCATTGGCCTTTTGGCAGGATTCAATCAGGTGGCGGCGCGCCTTGCGGTCAATCGGCAGACCTGGCCCTGCCAATGCGGATAGCAGTGGGTCACGAATGCGCTTGCCTGAGGTGAGCCACTGTTGAATCTGCTCGGCATAATCGGCCAGCTGTTCCAGCAGTACCGGGGCGAAGTTGACCACTGCCCGCGCCTTGGGGTTTGTCTCCAGGTGGTAGGCCATGTCGACATAATCCTTGATGGCGTGCAGGTAGACCCACGGCAGCTGGTAGTCGCTGTCATCCGGCCCACGATAGTCCGGCTGATGCATGTGCCAGCATAGAACAACCTTCAATTTGTGTTCATCGGACACGGTGTATCTCCTGTCCCAGCATATCGGGTGAGACCAGCACTACGCCATTCTCTGTGACATGGAACCGCTGCGCATCCGCCACGGGATCTTCACCAATGATGGTTCCTTCCGGTATGATGCACCCCTCATCAATCACCGCTTTCTTGATGTGACAGTTACGCCCAATCGCAACATTTGGCAGCAGCACGGAGTCTTCAATTTTGCTGTAGGAGTTAACCCGGACATTGGAAAATATCAGGGTGTGTCTGACGGTTGCGCCAGAGATGATGCAGCCCCCGGAGACCATGGAGTCTACCGCCATGCCGCGGCGGCCATCATCATCAAAGATGAATTTCGCCGGTGGAAGCTGCTCCTGATAGGTCCAGATCGGCCAGCTGGAGTCATACAGGTTCAACTCAGGGGTTACGCCGATCAGCTCCTGATTGGTCTTCCAGAAGGCATCTACCGTCCCTACATCGCGCCAGTAAGCCTGCTCGCCGGTCTCGTTCTCTCTGAAGAGGTGGGCGACAACCCGGTAGTTTTTGATGATGTTGGGGATAATGTCCTTGCCAAAATCATGAGTGGAGGCAGGGGTGTCCGCATCTTTGATCAGCTGTTCAAACAGGAAATCCTTGCTGAAGACGTAGATGCCCATGGAGGCCAGTGCTGTATCCGTGGAGCCTGGCAGGGGCTTGGGGTGCTCTGGTTTTTCTGCAAACTCCAGTACCCGCCCTTTGTCATCAACGCTCATCACTCCAAAGGCCTTGGCGGTATCCAGATCGACCTCCAGACAGCCTACCGTCATATCTGCCCCGGCCTCTACATGGTGGGCAATCATGGTGCCATAATCCATTTTGTAGATGTGGTCACCCGCCAGGATCAATATGTAATCCGGGTTATGGCTGCGCAGAATATCAATGTTCTGGTAGATCGCATCTGCCGTGCCCTGATACCAGCTATCTTCAACCCGCTGTTGTGCAGGCAGCAGCTCCACAAACTCGCCAAACTCACCGCGCAGAAACCCCCAGCCGCGCTGGATATGCAAAATAAGTGAATGTGCCTTGTATTGGGTCAGGATGCCAATGCGCCGGATGCCGGAGTTGATGCAGTTGGAGAGCGGAAAGTCAATGATCCGAAACTTTCCCCCAAAGGGCACAGCAGGCTTTGAGCGCCACTGTGTAAGCTGCTTTAGTCGTGAGCCACGACCACCCGCCAGGATCAGCGCCAGGGTATTTCTTGTCAGCCGACTTACAAAACGTGGATTACATGTTTGATTCATAATCTCTCATCTCCCCCGATTAACCTGTGAGCGCTCCACCCAAATTTTGGCAGTATGATACCATCTACTGTTATGAGAGATTATCCCGATATGTAGTTGAATATCTCTCTATTTCTCACCTTAAAGCTCCGGCACCTCATCTGATGGCCCCAAACAGACAAACTTCAAAGCAGAGACTCAACGACTCACTACGGCGCATCATTGAATCTCGCCACCATGACCCTTTTTCGGTGTTGGGGTACCACCGAAGGGGCAGTAAGGCACTGATCCGGCTCTTTCTCCCGCAGGCTGAGCAGGTCAGTATTGAGGGCATTGCCGAGCCATTGACCCGCATCCCCAACACGGATCTCTTCGAGTGGCGGGGCGAGGCGGCAGAGGTGGCAGAGCGCTATCAGATCAGATGGCAGGATGGTCATGGCCAGCAGCATCTGCAGTATGACCCCTACTGCTTTCCCCCGCAGTTGGAGAGCTTTGATCTGCATCTGTTTGGCGAGGGGAGACATTGGCACGCCTACCGATTCCTTGGTGCGCATCCGCATCAGGCCGATGGCATAACCGGCATCCTGTTTGCAGTCTGGGCGCCCAATGCCGAGCGAACCAGCGTGGTTGGTGATTTCAACCACTGGGACGGGCGTGTCCACCCCATGCGCTGCCGTGGTGGCTCTGGTGTCTGGGAGCTGTTCATTCCTGGCCTGGAAGCGGGCGCGCTCTATAAATTCGAGATCCGCAGCTGTGCAGGAGAGCTGTTAACCAAAATAGATCCCTATGGCAACCAGTTTCAGCTTCGGCCAGAGACCGCCTGCATCATCACGGCAGAGAGTGAATTTGACTGGAACGACCAGCAGTGGATGCAGCAGCGGCAGCAACACGATTGGCAACAGGCACCGCTCTCCATCTATGAGGTGCATCTTGGCTCCTGGCAAAAGGATGAAAACTGCCACTTTCTGAACTACCGGGAGCTGGCACACCGTCTCGCCGACCACGTCTGTGCGCTGGGTTTTACCCACGTCGAGCTGTTGCCTGTCACCGAGCACCCCTTCGATGCTTCATGGGGCTACCAGACCACCGGCTATTTTGCCCCTACCAGCCGTTTTGGCACACCGGATGATTTTCGCTACTTTGTCGATCATCTGCATCGACGGGGTATCGGCATCATCCTTGACTGGGTGCCTGCACACTTCCCCAAAGACCGGCATGCGCTGGGGCAGTTCGATGGGACGGCGCTCTATGAGCATGAAGACCCGCGCCGAGGCGAGCATCGCGACTGGGGCACATTGATCTTCAACTATGGCCGCAAAGAGGTGCAAAACTTCCTGCTGGCCAGCGCCGTCTACTGGATGGAGGAGTTTCATCTGGATGGCCTGCGGGTGGATGCGGTTGCCTCCATGCTCTATCTGGACTACTCCCGCGAGCCAGATGACTGGGTGCCCAATGAATACGGCGGCAGGGAGAATCTGGAAGCGGTTGAATTTCTAAAACAGCTCAATATCGTTGCTCACGAGCAGTTCCCCGGCACCATGGTCATTGCAGAGGAGTCTACCGCCTGGCCCCAGGTTTCGCGCCCCACCTGGCTTGGCGGCCTTGGTTTCAGCATGAAATGGAATATGGGGTGGATGCACGATACCTTGTCCTATTTCAGTCAGGATCCTATCCACCGCCACTATCACCACGATCAGCTTACCTTTGGGTTGCTCTACGCCTTTACCGAAAATTTCGTTCTCCCCTTCTCGCATGATGAGGTGGTGCATGGCAAAGGCTCCATGCTGGACAAGATGCCCGGTGACAGCTGGCAGAAATTTGCCTCACTGCGTCTGCTCTACAGCTACATGTTTACCTATCCCGGCAAAAAGCTGCTCTTTATGGGAAGTGAGTTTGCTCAAGGCCGTGAATGGAACGATGCCAAAGCATTGGATTGGCACCTTCTGGAACGCCCTCAGCATCAGGGCATACAGGCTCTGGTCAGTGATCTGAACAGACTATATAAAAACACAGGTGCGCTGTATGAGATCGAGTTTGAAAACAGCGGCTTTGAATGGATTGACTGCCATGATGCCAGTCAGTCGGTTCTCAGTTACCTGCGGAGAGACAGTCAGGGCCGCAATGTCATTGTGATATTGAATTTTACCCCTGTACCCCGAACCAATTACCGCATTGGCCTGCCTCACGCCGGTTTCTACCGTGAAGTGCTGAATTCAGATTCTGAACTTTATGGCGGCAGCAATCTCGGCAACGCCGGGGGCGTCAACACGGAGCCTACGCCATGGATGAACAGGAGCCATTCCGCTTCGCTTACATTGCCGCCACTGAGCGCTGTCGTGTTGATGCATGAAGCAGGCTAATACGGCCCCATTGCCCTGGTTCGCATGAATTAATCTCCTGCTGCCACTCAGGCGGACATTTTTCCAGATAAACGGCGCAGAAGGGTTCTCTCACCCTCCAACGCCCCATTTCATCGTGCAAAAAAAGAATAGTATTCCTATCTGTCCCGCATATCTGTAAAAAAACGCCACTGTCTACCTGTAGCGGCGGCCTTTACAGCCACAAAAGTGTGAACTCCATTCAAGTTTTCCCTCCTGAGTCCGAATACTCTTGGTAACAAGGCTCACCGGCAGCGTATCTGTTTTAACAGTAGATTCGCATGCTTTGGCCATTAACCTGAGGAATGATTACCCATGAGGCAGCCAAAAAACAGCAGTGGATTCACACTGATTGAATTAATGGTAACACTGGCTGTTGCAATTATTGTCATCGCAGTAGCGGTGCCATCATTCCGCAGCACAACCCATAGCACAAGAATGACAGCGCAGGTTAACTCTTTCTCTTCATTTCTGATGCTGGCGCGTGCTGAGGCAGTTAAAAGGCAGCGCAATATTACCGTTGCCAGTGTAACCGGGGACGCCAGTAACGAGTGGGGTGGTGGTGTGCAGATGAGAGATGCCGAAGATGTGATTGCAACACTGGATGCATTTAATGGCAACATCACAATGGATAATGATGCCGGTACTACGACCATCACCTTTATTCCACGTGGCTATGCCAGCCCCGCAGTAGCTGGAAATTTTAACGTATGTGAAACCAGCTCCAATGAGGATGGCCGCCAGTTCATGGTCACCGCTACCGGCAAAGTAGTCCTTATTAACCGCAACTTCTCTTGTCCGTAACAGAAAGGGATCACAGCAATGAAATACAATCTTAAATCTCAATCAGGCTTTACCCTCGTAGAGGTGCTGGTAGCTACAGTGGTTTTATCACTTGGGCTGTTGGGGTTGGCGGGAATGCAGACAGCATCCATGCGCTATAACCAGGATGCCTATCTAAGGAGTCAGGCGGTTGCTGTAGCCAATGACATCATTGACAGGATGCGGACAAATCAAAATGGCGTGATAGCTGGCAATTATGATGCGGTCGATTCGAGGAATGATATTCCAGGGGATCAGGGATGTGCAGGTACTCCCTGCACGGCGGAGCAAATTACCAGCCAGGATATTCGTGAGTGGACAGATCATTTTCGGGATGTGTATGCATTGGGCGCAGCTTATGTGCCCACCTTGCCAGCTGGTGCATTCGGGACGGTCACCAATAATACGGGCACCTACACAGTGGTTATCACCTGGAATGAAATGGGGGCCATGAATAGTGCTGAAAGTGATTCAACGACCCAGACATTCACTATTACGATGGTACTTTGAGATGAAACATACATCCGGTCAACGAGGGTTTACCCTTATAGAGCTGATGATCAGCATGGTGCTCAGCATGCTTGCGGCACTGGCGGTGATTGCCCTCTTTTCCAGCCAAAATCAGACTTTTCGCTCTACCAGTGCGATGAGTGATCTGCAGGAGACTGGCCGTATTGCACTGGATATTCTGTCGCAGGATATTCGTATGGCAGGTTATCAGGGCTGCACCCGGCATCAACCGGATCCAAACAACCCAAATGCCGCCAGCCAAATCTCATTAGTAACTGCACTAAGCACAACGGAATATCCTTTTCGTGATATGGCAATAAGAGGTTATGACACCTCAGCACCTGGCTGGGCAGACAATGCCGATGCCGACATTCAGCGTATTGTTGATCTTGTGACCCCTGGAACGGATGTGATAGCAGTGCAGTTTGCAGATACTCAGGAGTCGGCCCCAACTGGGAATGTAGCCAGTAATGCCGGGAGCGTAACACTGGTTGACGGCGATGTTTCATCACGAATTCTTAACGGTGAGCAGTTTATTATTACCGACTGCACGAAAGCAAACATAGTCAGAAGAACCAATGATCCGACCACAAGCGGGGGGGCTTTAACATTTGATGGCACCCTTACAGGCAGTTTTACAGCGGATGCCAGAGTTCTTAAATTTAATAACAATATCTATTTTGTAGGTGATACGGCGCGTGCCCTGCCAGATGGCGCGCCTGTTCGCGCACTCTTTTTCACCACTGGTGCGGTGGATGGCTCAGATGCTCCTATAGTTACAGAGCTTATGGCGGGTGTTGAAAATATACAACTCATGTATGGCAGAGATATCTCTGGCAGCATGCAGTTTAACTCTGCAGCAGACATTCCTGCTGCAGATTTTTCAGACATTGTCTCTGTAAAAGTGGGGGTGCTTGCTTCATCAACAGAGCTTGTAAGGATGAACGATGACGCAGCAAGTTATACCCTTGCCGGCATCACAATAGCTTCAACAGGGGAGGCTGCACACGGCAATGACAGGCGTATGCGTCGCAGATTTAACACGGCAGTCAACATTAGAAACCGCCGTTCGAGGTTATAGTCATGAATAGTAAATTAGCAAAGCAAGAGGGTGCAATTTTAATTACCACGCTCATCATTCTACTGCTGCTTACAGTGCTTGCAACCAGCTCATTTCAATCATCGACAATGCAGGAGAGGATGGCAGCAGCATCTGCCCAGCACTCCATTGCCTTTCAAACGGCTGAAAGTGCAGTGGAAGATATATTGAATAATGGTGCTAACTTTGCCAATGCCACACTTACCTCAGACACACTGGATATAACACCAGAGTTCACTCCTACCGCATCAGCTACAGCATCAGGCACTATCCGACAGAGAGGACTCACAAATATTCAAAGCGGGTATTCAATTGTACAGAATGGCGGGTTTGTTGCTTATGTATTTGAAGTGACAGGTAGAGGCAGAATGCAACGTGGCTCTACCGTTGTATCAGAGTCAAACGTAGCCCAGGGCATTCAATGGGTTGCTCCAAAATGAACCGTATATCAGGAAGGTGTAGCATGTCTAACAACACACTCAAAGCACGCGCTTTACTTGGCGGATTGCTCTATTCATTAGTTGTTGGGTCACCGCTGTATGCGGATGACACAGAGGTCTTCTTTGGTTCTCCGCCCTCTGCATCAACGGTGCATCCCAATGTGCTGTTTATTCTCGACAGTTCAGGCTCAATGAGTGCCAGTGTTCCTGGAACCTCATTGAGCCGTATGGAGAATATGAAACTGGCGCTGCACGGTCTGCTCAACAGCGTTACCAATGTCAATATAGGTCTGATGCGGTTTAATAATCCTGGTGGCCCTATCCTTTTTCCTGTGAGCTATGTTGATGAAGATATGTCGACTGCTGCACCTGAAACGCCAGCTGGATCAATAACCGCTATTATCACCGAAAGCAGTAATGATGCAGAGGAGGTGGGTGCCCTCATGACAATGAGCCTGGTAAGCAAGCACTTGGAGATGGCCTATGGTGCATCCAGTGGAGGGCAGACCACGGTTACAGGAAAAATTGATAACAGATTCGGAGATTTGGAAGAGTACCTTTCTGGTGGTGCATCAACATACGGATACCATTGGAATATGGAGAATGATCAGATCAATGGCCTGCATTTTAAAAACATGACCATTCCCCCTTTTGCTACGATCAATGGTGCAAAGATAAAATTTACCGCAGTGAGAAGCGACTCAAAAGATGTCAAATTTCGTTTCTTTGGTGATGACCAGGGTAACTCTCCTCAGCTCAGCCTGAGTGATCCGCCCTCTAATCGTATACAAACCACGGCGGCTGTAACCTGGGAACCTGCCGCATGGATAAAAGATGATGAGTACTACTCGCCAGATGTCTCCCCGATTGTACAAGAAATTATTAATCGTGCTGATTGGGATTCAGGCAACCCTCTAACCTTTATAGAGACTTATGTCTCTGGTAGCGGCTCCGACCCCAAAAGAAGGGCGCACCGCTATAGAAGCAGCGCAAGCAAAGCAGCAGAGCTGGAAGTTACCTATACAGTAGCACCTCCAGAGGCGCAAAAAGTTGGGTTGCGCTTTGAAAATGTGGCTATTCCACAGGGCGCCACTATTTTGAGTGCGGCCATAGAGTTTACCGCTGCGCAATCCGCCTCTGATGCTGTCACCTTGACTGTAAAAGGAATGGATGATGATGATGCTGAAATCTTTGGCTCTGGAGCCGGAGATATCAGCATGCGTGCAAAAACAGCTAACAGTGTTGCCTGGACGCCCGGTGCCTGGATTGGTGATGAGACCTATCAGACAGCGGATCTCTCTGTGGTTGTACAGGAGATCACGGATCGGGCTGGCTGGTGTGGCAATAATGCCATGGCATTTGAGATTACAAGCCCGGATGTCAACAGCAGGGCAGCATACAGTTATGATGGTGATCCAAGCAAATCGCCGGTATTAAAGATTACCTATGACCCGGACTCTGTTCCTGCCAGTGGCGGCTGTATCAATGAGTGGATCTACTATCGTGTAGATGATTCAAATGATGATGCGCATGAGAACAACAATGGTTACGTGTCACTCACCAGCTCAACTCTCAGTATTGCATCAAGTCGGATCAATGGTGTGCGTTTTAAAGATCTTCGCATAAATCAGGGCGCACAGATCCTAGATGCCAGGTTACAGTTAACTGCAAAAAACAATAGCTCAGGTGTTGTGACAATTACGTTAAAAGGTGAATACAGCGGCAATTCGAATGCCTTTTCATCCTTTGCTCACAATATCAGTAGTCGGCCTACAACAGGGTCAGTTGATTGGTCGCTAACAAACACCTGGTTTGCAAATAGCACCTATGAATCGCCTAACATCAAGAACTTGATCCAGGAGATTGTTAATCAGAGTTCCTGGTTGCCTGGTAATGATCTGGCGTTGATTATGGAGGCATCTGTCATAAGCAATCGCCGTGCCTACACCTATAATTCCTCTACAGGCGGTGCTGCGCTTCTGAGGGTAAAGGTTCAGTTTGGTGGTCTATTTGATGGAGTAACCTACACAGTTCGTGACAAACTGCGTGATCTTGTTGACACCTTTGCACCTGGTGGATATACCCCTATTGTTGATACACTCTATGAGGCTGCTCAATACTACCGTGGTTCTGATGTCCTCTATGGCAAAACCCGCGGCAACCAGCAAAAAAATGGACGTCTAAGCCACCCTTCATCCTATACAGGTGGTGTAGTTGATCGTGATGTAGAATGTACAGACGCTAATCTGAATTCCACTGCCTGTTATGATGAAAATATAACAGGTTCCCCAGTCTATAAAACACCTATTGTTGACCAGTGCCAATCCAGCTATATCGTTCTGCTGACGGATGGACAGGCTAACAGAAACCACTCTGAAAGCTTGATCACAGCATTGACTGGAGGCAGTTGTGCAAGTTCAGATGGTGGAGAAAAATGTGGCCGCGAGCTTGTTGAGTGGATGGCAGATACGGACCAATCAGCAGATGACGGGCCATTGGCGCTCTCTGGAAAGCAGAGTGTCAGAACATACACCATTGGCTTTAACCTCGATGAAGGAGGTCAGACCTCAGCGGTTGACTTCCTTAAAGATCTGGCTGAAGTTGGTGATGGTGAATATCATTCGGCCGCTACGGCAGCTGAACTGACAACCGTATTTCAGAACATCATCCGTGAGATTCTATCGGTCGATACAACCTTCGTATCACCTGGTGCAACAGTCAATCAGTTTAATCGGCTGGCACATAGAAATGAGGTCTATTTTTCACTCTTTAAACCTTCTGACACTACGCGCTGGCAAGGGAACATGAAGCGCTATGGGCTGTATGGAAGTGATACAGAGGCAACCCGGATTGTCGATGTAAATGGTTCTGATGCGGTTGATGGTGCAACCGGACAATTCAAAACGACCGCTCAAAGCTGGTGGTCAGCAGAAGCTGATGGCAACTCGATTGTGGAGGGTGGAGCTGCTTCTGTGCTACCAACCGCTGCAAGTCGTAATCTTATTACCAATGCGGCAGATCTCAGCATATTGACCCTGCATGAAACTACAGCTGATATTACGAAAGAGATGCTTAGTATTGACGGTGAATCTGATGCCTATAGAGAGACACTTTTACAATGGGCGCGTGGCGTTGATGTAAAGGATGAAGATAATGATGGTGACAGTACAGAAGACCGCATGCAAATGGGGGATCCACTGCACTCCCGCCCCATTATTATCACCTACGGTGGCACAGATGAAGCCCCGGATTCAACCGTATTCGTAAGTACCAATGATGGCTTTTTGCATGCTCTCAATACCACAACAGGTGTTGAAGAGTTTGCATTTATACCGCAAGAGTTACTGGCCAATCTTAATGGCCTGTATATAAACTCAGCTTCGGTAAAACATACCTATGGCCTGGATGGACAGATTACAGCCTGGGTCAATGATGCCAACAACGACTTGGCTATATCCAAAGCCGATGGCGATAGCGTTTACATCTATTTTGGAATGCGCCGTGGTGGCAGATTCTACTATGCACTGGATGTAACGGATCGTGTGGTTCCAACGATGAAATGGAAAATACAGGGTGGTGTGGCGCCCTTTGAAGAGCTTGCACAGACATGGTCGGCTCCTCTTCATGCCAAAATTGATGTTGGTGGCACAGTAACCGATGTTCTTATCTTTGCGGGTGGATATGATACAGACAATGATACAAATATAGTCCGTACACCAGATGCTGAAGGCCGAGCCATATATATTGTCAATGCAGAGACCGGTGCCTTGATCTGGTCTGGTGGATCAGGTGTCAGCTTCACCAAAAGCTTTACTGATATGGTCTACAGCATTCCATCTGATATCAGCATTATTGACATTGATCTTGATGGCAAAGCCGACCAGCTCTATGTCGGTGATATGGGTGCACAGCTATGGAGGTTTGATATCCATCACGGCCAATCTGGGGCATCACTCGTTAGTGGTGCGGTAATTGCTGATCTCGGTGGCTCCACAGCGGAGGAGAACAGAAAATTCTACTATGCACCTGATGTTGCGCTGCACAGCAAAAGTGGCTATCAATCACTTTCACTCTCTATTGGGTCAGGCTGGCGTGCGCACCCTCTGGATACGGTGGTTGAAGACCGGTTTTACAACATCCGCCTGACAGATATATATGGCCCACCTCTTGATGAAGATGAGAATCCTGATTATCCATTAGCCTATACAGAAACAAGCCTTTATGATGCTACAGACAATCTTATTGGCGAGGGTGATGCAACAGAAAAAGATGCTGCCAACGCCAGTTTAGAAGCAACGAATGGCTGGTATATAAGGCTGGAAGATAGCGGAGAGAAGGTTTTAAGTAATCCTATAACATTCCAGGGTTCTATATTCTTTACAACCTATGCACCACTGGCGCCCTCCTCGGCCTGTAGCGCAGCACTGGGTGGTGGTTATCTCTATATAGTAAATGCGTGGGATGCCACTCCGGTTATGAACCTTGATGGTCTTGGTGATCTGGACAGCCTGACAAAAGATGATCGCAGAAGACAGCTTGGACGCATGGGCATTCCTCCTTCACCGCAGATCATGATGCCGGATGAGGGAGGCCCGGTTATTCTTGTTGGGCCTGAGACATACGATCCTCCAGAGCAAGAGGTCAGCAGCAGAATATATTGGAGAGAGGTCATGGATTGATCACCCCTCCAATATCCATATGAGTGGCCTGCAGGCGGGCCACTCGTATAACTGTTTATTTATATAGGAGTCTCGGTATGCTGCCGGGGCATGAGGAGACAAAATGAAAGCAAGGCAACGTGGATTTTCACTGATTGAACTGATGGTTGTTCTGGCTATTCTGGGAATAGTGGCCAGCATGGCCTACGCATCCTATCAAGGCAGTGTGCAGCAATCCCGGCGCTCACTGGGCACACAGGCACTGCTTGAAACCGGGCAGCGGCTAGAGCGTTGCGCCACTGCAAACCTCTCCTATGAGGCTGCGAATTGTGCTGTAACGTTGCCATTTGATGCGCCAGTAAGTGGTACAAATCGTTACTACACCATCTCCATCTCTGACCGTAGTGCGACCACGTACACACTAACCGCTACTGCAATCAATGCCCAAGCAGATGATACGGCTTGCGCATCAATGAGCCTTACCAATTTGGGAGCAAAAACCCCCGCAAACTGTTGGTGACCCCATTTATCGTGATTATTTAGTCAGTATCAGCTTGTTTTGGCGGGTAATACGCAGCCGGTACTCTTGGCCTGCGTGTTCAATCACCAGCTCTTTGTGGTGTTTGAAGAGATCCTGACTATACAGCCGCCTGACCTGCTGCTCTTTCTCAGAACAGGTGCGTGCCTTGGATTGATGGTTTGGTTGGTTCATATCATCCTGGGATCATGCTAAGAGAGGTAAACCACAGGTAGGTAAATTCCCGGTTTAGATCAATAGGGTCTCCACCGCTGCCCCTGTGCCGTGGTGGCGCTGATGATAATGCGAATCAATCGCATTTGCAACGCTATTTTAGGTGATGCGGAGAGATCCCTCCATGTTTAGGAAAAAAACGAATATATTGGCGTGTATCAACAGTGATTGATAACGCCTCCTTAATATTCGTAGCGGATGGACATCTCAACCTGGGCCCGATAATACTTGTAGATTTCAATATTACTACGGCCCTCAGTGTAGCCCAGGTTTGAGCGTATGGCCCATTGCCTGCTGGGCCTGTAGGTTATGCCAAGTGAATAGTTACGGTACTCATCCTTGCGCTTTATAAGGAAAAATGAGTTATCTTCCAGGTATCGGCTCTTTTGCAGCCAAACCGTAAAGTCAAGACTTAGCTGTGGGCTGATGGTGAGTTGGTTTCCGATGCTGAGGCCGTAAATATCTCTATCAATTGCGGACTCGGCAAGCGCAAGATTATCCCTTGCGCGCTCTGCACCGCCATACAGAGATCCAAAAACCACGGGTTGCAACCCCCCTGCAAAAACATGCTGAAATCCTGCTCCTCCCATCTGTCGCCTGGAATTAAGATGCTTCTGAGTAAGGAACTTCATACCGGCTAACTGCAAAAATCCGGTTAACCGGGTTTGTACAGCGGGCTGCCAGCTCAGCTCGCCATTCATGGCAATCATTTCGCGGTAGCGGTCATGGCCTATTTCATAATTTTGCCACTCCATTCCAATTCTAAAGTACCCTTGGTCGCCAGAAAAAATAAGGCCGCTTTGAATATCAAATATGCCAATATTGAACTCGGAAATATCTTCATGGCTCCTTTGGCTGATGTTCACATCACCAAATAGAGCGACCCCTGGCTTCAGAGGATGATGGATTGTTACGCCGGTAGCAAAGCTGGAATAGTTATCATCCATAGAGAGTGAGGCACCTTGCAGGGTGCCAATGCCGAACCGGTCTGTATAACCAGCGGCAGACGGTGCGCTGCTGACATTGGAGTCATAACCCAGCCCCAGTTCCATGTACAGACCGGTGGTGGTTTTGCGACCGGTTTCACGCAGACGGATGGCATCCATAAACTGGTTGATATTGACCTTAACCTCTGCCGGAGGATTGCTGTCGAGTACCTTGATGAACTCCTGGCGGGCGCGATCATACTGTTTGAGCAGAAAGTAGCCGCGTGCCAGTTCAAGTCGTGCGCTCTGGTCATCTGGGTGGAGGGCAAGTATGCGTTTCAGTGCAAACAGACCTTGGCTTATATGTCCGCTGTCAATTGCAGCAATGGCATAATGGTAGTCGAAGGCGGGATTATTCCCTGCTTCCAGAAGGTGTTTTTCAGCTAACTTATAGGCGTCGTTGATCTGGCCTGCATGGTAAAGCTTTATGATTTTATTAATGACATCAGCTTCTGCAAAAGCTGATGAAATATTAAAGATCAGCAGATAGGTTGTGATAAAACAGAGCCTCAGCCATCTCATGTTTTTGCCAGTTTGTTTGTATTTTAAAGAGTGGTTGTCCTGCTGGTTAACAGGCGCTCACCCAGGCGATATGGGAAATGCACTCATTAAAATAAAAACATGAAGTGTGACGGAAGTCCAGTATCACAAAGGTGAGACCAGCTTTTCCTCACTGTGGCTGCTGCTTTTTGTGGGTATCCTGGCTGGCTTCGGTTGCCTCTTTAAAGAGCTTTAATATCAGTTGAGGATAGTTGCGTATGACAGCCTCTTTTATAGGTTTTTCGATAGCCACCAGGCAGGCTTCTGTTGTTGCCCGAATGGTTACAGCATGAGGCAAATCGCAGAAGTAGGCCGTTGGTTCAATAAAGTCCATGACCGGATGGCCAGAGACAGGCCGCCCATCCTGCTCCCATTGCAGATCGCCCCAAATCAGCTGGTAGAGTCGATCAGCTGGTGCCCCCTGGCTGATGATTACTTCGCCTGCTTTTGCATCCACCTGAGTCACCGGTACGGCATTGGTTGCGACAATCTCCTTTAGTTCATCATTGGCCTCTTTGAGGCGTGCAGAAAACTGCTGGCAGAGAATCCGGGTGAAAGTGGGGAATTTCTCAATGATAGTCTCAAGGTGCGAAGGCTTGAGTTTGATGGCATAGGTGATCCCTGAGCTCCGTACAGAGGCGGTTCGGATACCTGTCCCCAGGTAGGACATCTCCCCGATAAAGCAGGGGTTATGCTCCTCATTGTGATGGGTTGCAATGGCTTGAAGGCCAGCAGCCCCGCTCTTTTGCTCTACTACAAAGGCGCCGCGCAATATGGCATAAACCTCGGTGCTTTCATCATCTTCACAAAAGAGGTATTCACCATCTTCAAAGCGTAGCAGCTGGGAGTCACTGCACACTTTCAGCAGTTTTGGAATTTCGCTTCCTGACAGGTTGAGCTGTGAAATATCAAAGGGTTTTGGCATTGTGGTCTCACTTTATAGATTGTTCACTGAAATTAAAGGGCAGTTATCCCGAAGATTCAAGGTTGGATATTAAAGTATTCTGTAGCCAGGCAGGTTGATTTTGCGTTTATTAGCAGTATGCTTAACGGTATAGGTACAAGAGAGAGCAGGTGGCTGGAATCAGTTCCAGGGAGAGAGAAGGGATTTATCTTATGGCCAAAAAACCTAAACCCCAGGCTGAGACACTATCACCTGAACATGTGCGTGAGTTGCTGTCGAAGCTGAAGCAGTATCAGCATCAAGCCGAAGAGATGACCCAGGCCAGGCATCAACTGATCTGCGCCCAGAATCATCTTGAGGCGCTATTGCACAGTGCTACAGTTGCCATCATCTCCTTTGCCGATGATGGCACGGTTCAAGCCTTCAATAGAGCAGCGCAACAGATTTTTGGGTATGCCGAAGGGGAAGTTCTTGGCCGCAATATTCCCCACCTTATCCCGACTCAAGCCCAGGATCATGATGATGTGGCTTGCTATCTCCGTGATTTTATTGTGACCCGCGCAACGGAAGACACGCCGATTATCGGTCAGCACAAGAGCGGAGATCAAATTCTGCTGCAGATATCCATGATGGAATCCGACAGTGTGGATACGGAGCTTTTTGGTGACGGAGCAGAGGAGCCTGCTGCTACAACCGTGCGCGCAGCAGATAATGTTTTAGTCTGTTTTCTGTGGGATGTGACCCATAGCAAAATGATTGAACAGCAGCTCAAACAGCATGCTGAGAAGTTGGAAAAAGAGGTTGCAGAGCGAGTAAAAAATGAAAAAAAACTGGCTTATCAGCACAATCTTGACCAGGCATTAAGCAGATTGCTCAAGGTGCCGCTGGAGCAACGTCCACTCAATGAGTGCCTTGAAGAGCTGCTGGAGATCGTGCTGTCGGTACCATTCGTTGGGCTGTCACCAAAAGGTGCTGTCTTTCTGGTCGGGGATGAACCAGAGGTATTGGAGTTGGCCGTCTCACGGGATCTGGATAAGCTGCTGTTGCAGGTCTGTCGCCGGGTTCCTTTTGGCTACTGCCTGTGTGGTCGAGCGGCTGCTGAACAAACCATTATCCATACGGATCATATAGATGAACAGCATGATGTACAGTTTAAAGGCATGGCGGAACATGGCCACTATGCCGTTCCGATTATGGTTGAAAAACGGGTTATTGGTGTGCTGTTGCTCTATATAGCCCATGGGCACCCGTTTGATATAATTGAAAAGCGCTTTTTAAGCGCAGTTGCACTGGTCTTCGCCAGTGTCATAAAACGCAAGCAGACAGAACAGCAGCTGGTTGATTCCAAAGAGAGGGCAGAGGCGGCCAATCGTGCCAAATCTGCATTTCTGGCCGTTATGAGCCATGAGATCCGCACCCCGATGAACGGTGTGCTGGGCATGCTGCACCTGTTGGATAAAACAGATCTTGATGCCAGGCAGCGACGATATGTTGGCACTGCAGCCGGATCAGGTGAGACGCTGCTCACTGTTATCAATGACATCCTCGATTTTTCCAAAATAGAAGCGGACAAGCTGGAGCTTGAGTCTGTCCCGTTTGACCCGGTCGTGTTAGTGGAGGAGTCTGCGGTGCTGCTGGCTGGTGCGGCCCAAAGCAAGGGAGTGGAGCTGATATGTCGGATAGCCCCTAAGCTGCCAGGCAGAGTAAAGGGTGACCCGACTCGTCTCAGACAGGTGTTGATAAATCTGATCAGTAACGCCATCAAATTCACCGAACAGGGTGAGGTGCTGCTCTATCTTGCCCAAATGGGTGATGAGGCGCGCTACATGGAGATAGGGGTTTGTGATACGGGCATCGGAATGACAGAGGAGCAGCAAAAAACAGTGTTTGAGGCCTTTAACCAGGCCGACAACTCAACCACACGCAAGTACGGTGGCACAGGGCTGGGACTGGCGATCAGCCGCCGGTTGGTGGCCATAATGGGGGGAGATATAACGGTAGAGAGCAGGCCGGGTCGTGGCTCAAAATTCAGCTTTCGCATACCGTTAAAGGCGGTGAGTGATGTCCGGCAGGCAGAGCAAGACTCCGAGCTGCTGCCCAAACAACGCATCCTGGTGGTGGATGATAACAAGAGCAGCCGGAATCTGCTCATGGCAGCACTGAAAAGCTGGCAGGTTAAAGAGGTTGGAGAGGCAGCAAGCGGAGCTGATGCACTGCGTCAGCTGCGTACGGCCGCAGCTGCAAGCAAGCCATACAGCATCGTTCTGCTGGATATGCAGATGCCGGAGATGAGTGGAATTGAGTTGGCACGGGCGGTTCGAGCAAATGGCGCATTGCGTGGCATGCAGCTGTTGATGCTCAGCCCAATGGGGTGGGATGGTGAAATGTCAGAGCTGGATGGTTGGCTGAGCAAACCTGTGCGATTGACAGAACTCCATAACAGACTGCTGCTGTTGCTTGGAGAAACGCAAGTAGCGCCATCCCGCTCTGGCGATCATGCAGAGTCTGGTGACTGGTGGTTTGGTGGCCAGCAGCTGCTGCTGGTTGATGATAATGAGGTCAATCAGCAGGTAGCGGAGGAGCTTCTCTCCGATGTGGGCTTCAGTATTGATACGGTAGAAAATGGCTTAAATGCACTGCAAGCTGTTCAGCAGCAAAAGTATGACGCCGTCCTGATGGACATTCAGATGCCGGTCATGGATGGATTGGAAGCAACCCGGCAAATCCGGGCGCTTGGCGGAGTTTATACTGAGCTTCCCATTATCGCCATGACGGCACATGCCCTCAGCGGTGATCGGGAAAAGAGTCTGGCTGCCGGAATGAGTGCACATGTCACCAAGCCCTTTGATCCAGAGCTGCTTTTTCAGACTTTATCCCAGTGGATCAAACCCGGAAAAAAACCAGAGGGTGAAGGGAGCAGCAACAGCATAGATGGCGGTAGCTTGCCAGAGCTGCCGGGGATCAACCTCGCAGATGGCCTGCAGCGCATCCGTGGCAACTGGCCGGCGTATAAAAGAATCTTAAAGGGTTTTCGCCAAAAACAGTCCATCGCTGTAGAGATCATCGAAGAGCATATACAACAGGGGCAGCTGGAGGAGGCCGCATCTCTGGCGCATACCTTGAAAGGGAGTAGTGGCAACATGGGTGCCGAAGCGCTGTTTCAACAAGCCGCATCCATGGAGGCCGCCTGCCGTGCCAACGATAAAACAGCAGCATTAGCCAACATAGATGACCTGCGGCGTGTACAGCAGGAGGTGATGGCAGGGTTATTGACACTGGAAGAGAGTGAATCTCCGCCAACTGAAATCAACTCTGCCCCGCAGGGTATTGCCCCTGATGCACTGCGTGCACTACTCAGGCAGATGGAAGGCTATCTGGATACCGATCTTGGTGAGGCTCAGAACTGTCTGCATAAATTAAGGGCATCTTCTGTATCAGCAAGCTGGTTTGAAGAGCTGGAAAGTGCATTAAACAGTTTTGATATAGAGGCGGCCAGGAGAGTTGTTCAACAGGTTTATAAAGCATGAATCATTGCCAGCCAATGCAGATGGAGGATTGACCATGAGTATCGATAAAAACAGAATATTGATTGTGGATGATGCACCTGATGATATTCATTTTTTGATGGAAAATCTGAAGCATGACTATGCGGTGCTTGTGGCGACCAATGGAGAGAAGGCGCTGGAGATGTTAACTAAACAACCCCTGCCAAATGTCATTCTGATGGACGTGATGATGCCAGGGATGGATGGCTACGAGACCTGCCGACAGATAAAAAATGATCCGCACACCAAAGATGTCGATGTGATTTTTGTCTCTGCGCACGATTCGACTGATGAAAAACTGGCAGGCTATGAGGCGGGTGGCTCTGATTATGTTATCAAGCCATTTCCGCCCAGTGAAATTGTGCAGAAGGTGCAGCTGTTGATCGATAACAGAAAACTTCAGCAGGCACTTGAGAAAGATAAAACCTTTGCCATGGAGACGGCCATGACGGCCATGACCAGTGCGGGCGAACTGGGTGTGGTGCTGGAGTTTCTCAGGCAGAGCTTTACCATTACCAGTGTTGCGGAGTTGGCGCAGCAGGTAGTGGAGTCCATTGCGCGCTATTCGCTTCAGAGCAGTGTGCAGCTGCGTTCAACAATCGAGCCGATCAGCATCAATAACAGCGGGCCGGCGTCCCCATTAGAGCAAGAGTTACTGTCACGCTTACGGGATCAGGGGCGGATTATGGAGCATGGTGCGAGACTGATTCTGAACTTTGGTGGTGTCTCGCTGCTGATAAAAAATATGCCGCTGGATGACCCTGATCAATGCGGCAGAATCCGTGACAATGTTGCTCTGTTGGCAGAGGGTGCAGAGTCAAAGCTGAAGGCGCTGGAGATGGAGCAGTGCAATATAGAGAGCAAAAATCGCTTGCAGCAGCTGGTGTTTGACTCAAACAGTGCTCTGCAAGAGATTGAGAAGATACAGCAAAAACAGAAAGAGAAAAATATGCAAATAATGGACACGGTTATGCAGCAGATGGAGGCATCGTTTCTATCTTTGGGGCTAACCGAAGAGCAGGAGATCGACATGCATAATATTGTGCAATCTGGCGTGGACAAATCACTCAACAACTTTGAAGCTGGCATCGAAATCGACAGGCGATTACAGCAGATCATACAAAATCTTCAAAGCATGGCTGATAACTGACAGCCGGTAGATCTGGCTGTATCGTTAACCGGGATCAATGGCAGAGAGATTATTGGCGGTTGAGTGTCTGCAGCAGATTTTTGGCTTCTCTGTTTTGGGGGAAGAGGGCAAGTTCCTGCTGCAGCTCCATGCGAGCCGCGGCTATCTGCCCCACGGCCAGATAGGCTCTGGCTCTCATCAGATGCAGCTTCCGGTGCCGGGGCCAGCCTCTGGCCAGCTCATCCATTGCCCGCATGGCCATGCCGGGGTCGTTGAGTTTCAGATAAAGCTTGGCAAGATTGACCAGGCAGCCTGGCATGGAGGAGTATCCAAGCGATTTGGACATATAGCGCTGGGCAGGGCCATACTGCCCCAGATGCATGGATGCAATCCCCATGTTGCAGTAGAGTGAGGCCCAGGCGACGCTGTTTTCGCCGTAGCCATTTTTAGCGCCCTGTCGATAAATCTCCAGCGCCTTGGCCGGCTCGCCCTTAATGTCCCAGATAATGCCCAGATTGATATAGGCTCTTAGGCTGCCTGGAGCCTTTTCTACGCTATCTTCCCAAAATCTTGTTGGGTCTCCCCATACCACGGCACGGCTATTCCAGCTGACTAGAAGCAGCACCATGACTATGACGGTCGGGATCACTGTGACCAGTTGGTTTTTCTGTTTGGCCAGCCAGCAGGCTATTGGCAGAAACAGGAAAACGGAGGGGAGGTAGTTGCGATGGACAAAGGCCATCTCCAGCTGAATAAAGGTGGATTCAAGCAGATGGTTGATGAAAAACCAGAAAATGGCCAGCCACAGGAGCGGCTGCCGTCTGATGTACAGGCTTGAAGCGATTAAGAGAAGAGCAATCCCCCCCCAGGAGAGCAGGGTGGTAATGGGGGTGAGCAGGCCGTGTGACAGCGGGTATTTGAGTACAAAGGTGAGCCGGTCGGGGTGTGGAAAAAAGAGCAGGCTGAGATAGTGCATCAACACCCGACCCTGGGTCAGTAGCCGTTCCATATTGGTAAATACGCGGTTACCGGAGTCCTGGAGCAGCCCCTGAAGGAGCTGAGCCGGATTGTAGC
This sequence comes from Candidatus Polarisedimenticolaceae bacterium, assembly GCA_021648685.1. GTDB lineage: Bacteria > Pseudomonadota > Gammaproteobacteria > Chromatiales > Chromatiaceae > WFXD01. Next base: position 21,068 of record JAKISI010000016.1, on the reverse strand, counting down.
CAAGTGCTATGGCACCTAAAGAGGGAAGAGTCAGCACGGCGCCCAGCAGCCAGGCCAGACGTTTTCTGCGTGCCTGGGGGCCACCGATCCGGTCAGCGGGCAGCACAAACTCCAGTACCAGTAGCCCAAGTGGGAGTAGAGCCGCATTCTCTTTACTGGCGATGCCGGCGATAAAACTTGCCGCGAGTGCGCCCCGCCATATCCAGCTGCGTGGGGACTCTCGTGTGTGCAGATAGGCGATGACCCCCAGCAGATAGAAGCTGGCAGAGAGGAGGGTCATGCGCTGAATCACATAAAAGGCCGTATCGGCATGGAAGGGGTTCAGCCCCCAAAGCAGGGCAGCCAGCAGGGCGGCGCGCTCTGCCATCTGCGGTTTTTGACCAAAATGGATCAGTAGACGGCGGCAGAGAAAGAAGAGGATGATGATATTCAGGCAGTGGATCAGGGTGTTGATGATCCGCCCTGATCGGGGTGTCAGCCCTATGAGATTGTTTTCAATCAAAAAAGAGAGGGTAGGAATGGGGCGCTGGGCTGCCGGGTAGGGGTTATTGAAAATAGTATCGTGAATCTTCCCCAAAGAGAGCGATGGCTCCCTGAAGTAGGAGATAGATCGAAAATGTCCCTCAGAATCAAGATAAAAACGCCCGCTTGTGGAGTCCCAGCTGACCGTGATTATGGCAGCGGAGGCTATCAGCAGCAGGAGTGTGGATAGCAGTACCCTCTGGAGCGCTGGTTTAGTAAGCATGCGGCTGCCGGTGACCACTAAATAGTGGGTAGATCAATATGCTGAAACAGGGCGGCGACATCCTCTTTTGAGCGTGCCATGAGTGCCTCATTGACGAGTTCACGGGTGAGATGTGGAGCCATTAGATTAATGAAATCATACATATAACTTCTTAAATAGGCACTGTGCTTCAGGCCAATTCGAGTTGTGCTCCGGGTGAACAGATGGCTGGCATCCAGGGCGCACAGTCCGGAATCCAGCTTGGCGTCGTATCCCATAGAGGCGATGATGCCCACGCCCAGTCCCAGCCGCACATAGGTTTTTATGACATCAGAGTCAGTGGCGGTAAAGACCACATTGGGCGTCAGACCGCGCGCGGTAAAGGCCTCATCCAGCCGAGAGCGTCCGGTAAAGCCAAAGACATAGGTGACAATAGGGTGCTGGGCTATGGCCTCCAGGGTCAATGGCTGCTGCTCGCAGAGAGGATGGCCGGTGGGCACCACAATGCAGCGATTCCAGTGAAGAACCGGCAACATCACCAGGTTTTCGAAAAGTTCCATCGCCTCGGTGGCAATGGCAAAATCAACCGTACCCTTGGCGGCCTGCTCTGCAATCTGCATCGGCGTGCCCTGATGCATGTGCAGGTGTACATCAGGGTAGCGCCGGATGAAGGTGCTGATGACGGGGGGGAGCGCATAGCGGGCCTGGGTGTGCGTGGTGGCGATAGAGAGGTTGCCACGGCGCTGGTCGGTAAATTCGTTGGCGGCTGCGCGGATGTTATCGGTCTCATCCAGAATCCGGCTTGCCATATCGAGGATGGCTTTCCCTGCGGGCGTGATGTGCGTGAGGTTTTTCCCGCTACGCCCAAAAATCTGAATGCCCAGCTCATCCTCCAGCAGGCGGATCTGTTTGCTGACGCCGGGTTGAGAGGTGTAGAGGCTCTCCGCCGCAGCAGAGATGTTAAGCCCATGCTGAGCGACTTCCCAGATGTAACGCAGTTGTTGCAGCTTCATAATCGACCCCGGCAGCGCCTTCAGTATCTCTTTATATAGATCAATATATAATATCAATACAATGTTTGCTGCGTATTTCGAATAAAAGTATTGGCATTGGAGAGGGGGCGGTGAGCGCCTTGGCAGACCCGTTGCGTGTCAGGGACGATCTCTGGTGCTATTTGTAATCTTTCTCTCTCCCCCCTATCCTATAGGTCAAGATTCTATATTTACCCTCTGTGTGGAGTGAGAAGTGAGCAGATCAACTAATGGTATTCAACGTCGTTGTGTGTGGCTTGTTACAGGGCTGCTGCTGGTTGCTGTGGCGGGGCTCACGGGCTGTGTTACAAAACCGCCAAAGGTTCGGGAAGAGCCGAAAAATCTGGTCTGGCCTATGCCTCCAGAGCAGCCAAGGATTCGTTATATAAAAAGCTACCGTGGACAGATGGATTTCAAACGGCGTGATAGCTTTAAAGATACGCTGCTTGGTATTCAGCACCAGGGTATCCATCTATCCAAGCCGTATGGCGTTGCGGTCAATTCGGATGGCAGCCGCATGTATGTTACCGATGCAAAGCTGAGAGGCGTGGTTATTTTTGATATGGAGAAGAAGCAGGTCTCCATGTTGAAGACGGATGCAATGGGTGGCTTGGCATCACCTGTTGAGGTGCGTGTCGATAGCAAAGAGCGAATCTATGTTACGGACAGCTTTGGCGGAAAATTGATGGTCTACAAGCCCAATGGGGAGACCTTGAGATCAATAGGCGGAGCCGATGGGATGAAGCGGCCAACAGGCCTGGCGCTTGATGAGGCACGTAACCGGATCTACATCAGTGATGTAGTGAGCCACCAGATTATGGTGTACGATTTTGATGGCAATTTTATTAAACGTTTTGCTCAGCGAGGGTCTGCCCCTGGTGATTTGAACTTTCCAAATAATCTGGCAGTGGATAAGGATGGCAAGATCTATGTTACCGACAGTGGTAATTTCAGGGTGCAGATATTTTCACCTGAGGGTGAGTACCTCTCGAGTTTTGGGCAGCTGGGTGATGGTTTTGGAGCCTTTGCCCGGCCAAAAGGGATAGCCATAGATAGCGATAACCATGTCTATGTACTTGATGCAGCATTTGGGAATTATCAGATTTTCAATACCAAAGGCCAGCTGCTCCTGTTTGTTGGTGCAGTAGGCAGAGGCCCTGGCATGTTCTGGTTGCCTGCGGGTATGTACATCGATAAAAATGACAGAGTTTATGTCGTTGATTCTCTTAATAAGCGGGTGCAGGTTTTTCAATACATAAAAGAGGACGAGAGTGAAAGCCCGGCAGTGCCTGAGGCTGCCTTGAAGCTGGATGGTGATTAAAGGCTCTGACTTTTAAAGGAGAAACCATATAGAAAGCCCACCATTTCAGGATTGATAGGACTAAGTTGCTTGCTGTGGTCGAGCTGTTTTTTTAAAATAAAATACCATCAACTATATGAAATATATAAAGTATTCAGGCCTGCCAAGGGGGTGTCTGGCTACAAGGTTTGGCACAGGGTTGGATCTGGCTAAAGGCAAAGTGCTGTGCTAAAGTTTAGTGTAAGGCTGACTCTTACGCACGGCAGGGCGCAAGTAGGCTGTTTTTGATTATGAGTATACTGTTGTTAAAGCATTAAATGCGGGGGGTCAAAATGCACAGGAATTTATCACAATTAGTAGCCGTGAGTGCTATCTTAGCGTTATCGCTGGGCGGGGTAGCAAACGCAGGCATAGAATTAACTAAACATAACATGTCTTCTGGCGGAATCAATAGCACCATCAAATCGGTAACAGGTGGAACAGGTACAGATGAGATCTGTATCTTTTGTCATACACCACACATGAATGTCACCAAAGGCGATGTGCTGCCGCTTTGGAATCACCGGCTGAGTAGCGGTGTAGCCAGTTACACGATGTATAAGAGTGCCACATTCAATGGCGCTGATAATTATGGCACGCTTCAATCAGTAGCAATGGGGGCTCCAAGTGATCCGGCTAATCTGGTCGCAGGCAACATGTCTGTAACCAACCTGTGTCTCTCATGCCATGATGGTACGCAGGCTGTGAATGCAATGTTCAATACACCAAACAGGCTTAATGCAGATCCAATTATGCAAGGCGGTTCAGGCTCAGGCAGTGCCTATATTCCCACCTCTTCAAATGCCTATCTTGGCACTGATCTCCAGAACGATCATCCGGTGAACTTTACCTACGCCGTATCCCGGAGCATATCAGACGAGACTTTGCGCATGGAGGGGGTTGGTATTGTGCAGTATGCTGGTGAGACTGTCCGGCTGTTTAATGGCACTGTCCAGTGTGCATCGTGCCATAACCCGCATGCGGACTATGTCACAAATACAGAGTTTACTCCGTTTCTTCGCGTGACAATTGTAGGAAGCAAGCTCTGCTTGACGTGTCACGATAAGTAGTTAGCGAATCTAACTCCGCATTACAAAAAAGAGGGCTTAATCGCCCTCTTTTTTGTTGAATAGCTTCTGTTTTTCCGGTGGTTTGTTGCTCTGACCACACGCAGTAAACGACACCATCCCCTTGTACTATTTATTGGGGGCTATGCCATATTGAGTGGGGAATGCAGCTATTTTTCATAGACACAGAGACCACTGAGAACACAGAGTTATTGTTTGTAGCGTTTAATTCCATTGATCAACCTGGATGCATTAAAATTTATCAGCAATCCCGTAGAGATATGCGTTAATTTCAAATAGGTCAATATTTGTGCCTCATGGATCTTCAGTAATTTTTCAACCGATTTAAGTTCTAAAATTAGACAGTCGTCCACCAGAAAATCAAGCCTGTAGCCACATTCAAGCTTAATATCCTTATACTGTATCGGAATGGGTGCCTGAATAATAAAGGGTATATCCTTCATGCTTAGTTCATAAGCCAAACATTTCTCATAGGTGTTTTCTAACAATCCAGCACCCAGTGTACGATGCACCTCAATAGCACAATCTATCACTGTTTCTGACAGCTCCTTACTACACTCTTTTCATGCTCTGTGGCCCCTGTGGTCTCTGTGTCTATTCATTGAACCACTCGATATGGTATAGACCCATTTATTGTATATCCTCTGTATTACCTGCCTGCACCCCGGATTATGAATTTGTAGATGGTAGCGGGTGGCTGATTGCTCTCCCTTTGCGCTTTTTAGTGGTTAATGTGGGAGAGAGAAGGCGGTTAGTGTTTTGGTTTGGTGAGGGAATCAAGTACAATCAGCGATCACAATGTGTAACGATGGGGAGCCGTGCAGGCATTAGATATTTCAGGCAGCAGCCTGGCGGCTATTGGATGGCATGCACAGGGTGGGTTGTATTTCTAACAATTAATAAGCGTGCTCGCTTATAAAAAGACAGCGCTTATCTTTTATTCATCATGGTGTTGGGAGGGGTGTGCCCGTGAGGCTAGACTGTAGACAGACCAGCCAATACAGAGAAGTGTGTTTGAAGCTATGGAATGGCGACTGGTGAAATCTCACTTTAATTTAGCAATATAAGCATTGGCTGCATGGGTTCTGTTGGCAGGACAGCATTTGCTTTGCTGGTGATTATTTGCACTATTGGGGGTTCTCCTGTGATGGCCGCGCTTCGAGATTACGGTATATACCTTGGCTCGATAGGAGGGAGTACTTCGCTGCGCCTGGATAACAGGCTCAGGAAGTACGGTAGCAGCAAGATAAAGTCGAATGAGCTGACCTCAACTACAGCAATCAACACAGGGGGGTTTATCTGGGACCCCCGCTTTATGACGGTAGACCTGGGCCTGCAATACATCTCAAGCAGAAGTAAAGCAGATACCACTTCCTATGATTTTGATGAGGAGTCTATTGGCTTCAGGCTTCAGTCCGTTCTTTTTCCTCGATGGCGCTACCCATATTCACCGATCCGCTTATCGGCCTCTAAAACAACACGGACAGTGGATGGTGATGGAGGGATAGGGATTGATACAGACCACACCCAGGCATCGCTAAACTGGGGGCTGGTTCAAAAGCAGCTGGGTCGGGTGCGAATACGCTATAGTTTTACGCTTGAGGAGTCCGCAGGCCTGACGGCAGGAACTTCAGGGGAGGCGCGTGGGCGAGACATTCTAAGACACAGGCTTCAAACAACTGCAAGCAAGACGTTCCTGAAAGGCAAGTGGGGAGAGACGCGTTCAAGATACGGCTACCAGTTCGACTCCTCTGATGATAGTGTAAGTGATGAGTCTGATGTGCAGCACTACTTTTTTATAAACAACAATACAAAATTTGGGAGAAAAACGGACTTAACCTCCAATGCCTTGCTCTATCAGCGGTATTATGAGGGGCGGGATGATGGTGTTGATGATGAGTATGTCTTTACATCAAATTCAAACCTAAGGGTTCAGGAGTCAGAAAGGCTCCAGCACTATTACTCATTGAATTTGAGATCGGATGATGATGGTGCTGACTATTATGGAACTGCGGGTGCAATTTATAGCTACCCCCATGACTTTAACGAATATTTAAAAGGCACGGCCTCTACCGGGATATCGGCTCGTGTTGGTGGTGGGGCAGATCAGGATTCCACAACACAGCTTTATGCAAACGCAAGCGGCAGGCTGGCTTATAGGCGCAAGTATGAGGTTTATCGGTTCAACTCTTACTATAATTTGCAGGTGCGAGCACCGGCATGGGGTTCTGGATTGAGCTCCCAAAGAGGGCCCTCAGAGGAGCTTCGAATCAGCCAAACCGCATCACTGAGCGTCTCCAGACCAAACGCCCCGCTGTATTCTGATGTGGCTACTCTTCGGGCTCAATATGAGATGGCGAAAGATGATAGCTATTCGTACTCTGCGGACTATTCAGCCAGGAGCAGATATAAAATTTCCAGCAGAGCCTCTTCTCTGATCTCTGGAAATGTTACAGCATCCCAACCTAACCGTGGGGATTTCAGTATTGGCTTTAACTCTTCTGCACTGGTTAGATACCGCCTTGGGCGTAAAATGCGCAGCTCCATCAATGCGCGCCAGCGATGGAGGAAGCAGGATAGCAGAGAGTTTTCTCTATTTGGCGTCAAGGGGCTTATCTCCGGGCCGCTCTACAGGCGTTTTAATGTGCGGTTTTCCAGTGAGCTGGAGTGGACAAGGCGAATTGAAGAGATTCAATATAATGATGCCAGTGCCAGAGATGAAATCAGGGCTGCTACCGAAATCAGCTCATCCATGGGGAAGCTGGTAACCTCGTTCAGATACACCTACACCGAGACGGATCTTGGTTATGATGTTTTTTCTGATCAGTCAATTATGTTTGAAATCAAACGCTTTTTTGGCTGGCGGCTGTAAGTCAAACAGCAGTACCACAGGGTAAGAATGCATCTTCAAATCCGAAAGAGTCGATCTATCAGCTACCTGTTTAGCCTCTGCCTGTTTATGGTGGTGCTTTCTGAGACAAGTGCTGCTGACTGGAGTGCGCTTAATGGCGGAGCACAGCATCTGTCACGTAGCTCAGATGCGATCTCTTTAAATCCGGAAACTGTTTGGCAGGCGGGTATTGCCAGGCGCTTTTATGCATCACCTGTGGTGATCGGTGATCAGGTCTTTGTTGCAGCACGCGGGAAGCGCATTAAATCACTTGGCATCAAGGATGGCTCCATTGCCTGGGAAAGAGCGGTAAAGGGGATGTTGTCAGCGACACCAGCGGTCTCGGGAAACATATTGATAGCGGGGGCAAAAGATGGTGTGGTCACCGCTTTAAATATACTGGATGGAAAGATTATCTGGCAGGTAAAGACTGGCGGTAAGATCCTATCCTCTCCTGTTATACGCAGTGGTACGGTATTTATAGGCTCAAATGATCTGCATCTGTACGCACTGGATTTATCTACGGGGAAGGTGCGCTGGAGATACCTGGCAAATGACTATAAATATGGTGGTTTGTATGCCTCCCCGTCACTCGATGACAAGCGGGTGTTTATAGGCGGAAAAAATGGTCGTTTTTATGCGATAGATGCAAAAACAGGTAAACCCGTCTGGGGAGTGGCGCTGGGCTCGTCGATTTATGGTGCTGCCACAGTCAGCGAAGGACGTCTCTACATAGGTTCATACGACCGTAATCTTTATGCATTGCAGGCAGAGGATGGAAAGGAGATCTGGCGAGTTGAGCTGGATGACTGGCCTCAAGGCACGCCTGTATTGTTTAAGGATACAGTGATTATTGCAAGTCGCAGTGGTATCTTATATGGAATAGACGCTGAAAAAGGCAGTATATCGTGGCGCATGGATCTGGAAGAGGGGCTGCGGCATAGCCCGGTTGTAGATTCCAATGGAATAGCTGTGATTGGGACTGTTGAAGGCAGGCTGCTGGCGATCGACCTGCAAAAGCAGGAGCTAATATGGGAGCGAGAGATGGAGGGAGGTGTATTTGGGCAGGTTGCAGTGACTGGGCACGGAATTATCGCGATGACACTGGATGGGGTAGTAACATTGCTGCGTTGAAGCGGTTGGTATAGTGGTGTTTTTTCCATTGATTAATTGTGTATACTGCCCGCCAAAAATAAAAGAGTGCCCCTCCCCGTGGTAATTAATTATATTTTTTAATGACTTACTTGGATCAGGAGGGTATGTGGTCGCTCGTGCAATAGTCGTGCTGTTGCTGCTGGCTTGCGTAACGATTAGTGGTGGTGCGTGGGCGATAAGTGAGAGAGAGCTTTTAAATAACCCCGAGCAGATACATGACCTGCTCGCAGATGAAAAGATTGCCTTTGAAGAGGTTCCTAATCCTCATTGGCGAGCGGATGCATGTGTGGCCTGCCACCTTGAAAAGGCAGTAGAAGATGATAAGATGCCGCCACTGCGAACCACGGATTACAATGGGCTCTGTGGGAATTGCCATGACCCATCATTGGTGGCTGAGTACATCCATGCCGTTGATATTGAGCCTCCGGATGAGTTTTTGGATCGCATGCCGGAAGATTTTCTGGCCGCACTGGATCGTGGTGGAGGCGTACTTACCTGCATCGCCTGTCATGATCTGCCGGTGCATTGTGATGAGAGCTCGTTTGAGCAGGCTGAGATAAATCCGCTGTTTTTTCGGGGCGGGCCATATTCATCGCGTACAGATTTATGCTTTAATTGCCATGATCCTGAGGATTATGAGCGTTACAATCCTCATGATCAGATTACAGATGAGGGAGAGCTGGACACAGAGCAGTGCTTCTTTTGCCACAATGTGACACCGAATCGTTCTGCTGCAAAAAGTATCGAAGATGTCACTTTTAATGTAGTTGAAGACCTGAAAAAACTCTGTACAGGTTGCCATCCGTATAGTCCGCACCCAGGGGGATCCTGGTTTGGCGCTACCGGCAACAAGATAGGTGGGGGGCCTGACCATTTAAAGGTTCCCCCGGAAAAAATCCGCAGGCGCCTGGAAATAATGGAGGCGGAAAGCGGGACAGTGATGCCGCGAGAGCCTGGAACAGGTAGCATCTTTTGTGCAACCTGTCATAATCCGCACGAAAGGGGTGTGCAGTTCATCAGGAAGGCGGATATAGGTGCAGATGGTTATAAGCGTCTGCGGCGTGGGAAATTTGAGATATGTCTGGCCTGCCATGAAATGTAGCGGCCAGACGTTGTTACAACAAAAAATGTTAGGTGTTGCCCATGAGTAAAATAAGGTTGCTGCTATGCGCCATAGTTGTCGCGCTCAGTCTGCCCTCGGTATCCCAGGCATTTGTGGATGACGAGGCATGTCTGATGTGCCATAAATACCCTAAGATGGGGCGGGTTGATGATGAGGGCTTTCAGAAGGCCTATTATGTGATCCCCGAAGTATTCTCTAAAACAGTGCACCGCAACGTGCCTTGTCGTGACTGCCACTATTACATCAAGCAGCTGCCTCATCGTCCTGTGAAGGAGGGTGTCCGATGTGACCGCGAATGCCACTCGATTGAGAATCCATCAACAGGCAAGCCGTTCAGCCATAAGTCCATCTATGACACCTTCAAGAAAAGCGTTCATGGGCGCGAGAAGCTGGAGACAGGGCTGGATAATGACAAACCCTACTGCATCACCTGCCACACCAACCCCTTCTATAATGAAGAAGAGGAGGCTCCACCAAAGGAGATCACAGATCGCTGTGTTGTCTGCCATGAGGATGAGAAATTCGCCTTCAAATGGTACAACCATACCAGTCGGCGCATCCGGGAAGTAAAGCGGGATACGCAAGAGATCGTTAAACTCTGTTCGCGTTGCCATGCAGATCAGGAGATGATTGCACGGCACAAAGCAGATGCAGATGCAACGGGGCGTGAACTTGGCGAGAAATACACGATTGCAGCGGAGTCATACGAGAAGAGTTTTCACGGCAAGGTGGCTAAATATGGTAACAAGCAGGTTGCCGACTGCCTGAGCTGCCACGCTTCGCCAGACAACTACTACATGAGCGTGCATGAGCTGCTTCCATCGCGGGATCCGATGTCTCCTGTTCATAAGGACAATCGGGTAAAGACCTGTAAACAGTGCCATAAAACGGCGGATGCCAACTATGCAGCGATTGATCCGCATCCAACCCATGACAAAGAGCTGAATAAATTCAATTATTATGCAGAAATCGTTTATGCCATTGTGGGCAATGTGGCGCTGGTTCTGCTGGTTGGGCTCTCCTTGTTTGAAACGATTGGGCGCAAGCGTGACGGCGTGTCATGGATACTGCGTAATGGTACAACCTGGCGTGGACGCAGCCGACGCAAACGCAGGTAAGCGTTAATAAATATAAGGTCTTCAGCGGATTTGCTTCGGTAATCCAGCTGAAGAGAGACTAGACACAGATTAACTAATGGGGACAACACAAGAATGAAGCTGTCCAATGATGCAAACAAGGTGCTGGGGACTTTCCTGCGCCAATATAAAATCCCTGCGGAAGATGTGAATGATCTTGAAGAGATCGTCTCCATGATGCCGGAGGATAGAAGGCAGATATACAAAAATGTGGAGTCAAATCCAGTCGGTGATCTGTTCCGCTACTCTGTGCATATCCGCATCCAGCATCTGCTGACCTTTACAACCTTTCTATTGCTGGCGTTCACCGGATTGCCCATTCACTATAATGATGCATTCTGGGCTGTGCCGTTTAATGACGTGCTGGGTGGCGTAGAGGTTACGCGCGTTATCCATCGTACTTTGGCAGCCTGGATGGTGCTCTCAATGATCTACCACCTCATTACTGTTATTGGTGGCACCTTGCAAAAGATCACCTTGGGTCGGTTCGATATGGCCCGCAGTATTCTGCCTGTTATGAAGGATGCGAGAGATTTTGTTGCTGACATGTCTTATCACGCTGGTCGGAGTGAAAACCGTCCAGAGATGGACAAGTTCATGTATAAGCAGAAGATCCATTACTTTGCTGCCGCCTTTGGTAATATCGTCATGGTGGTATCGGGATCAAGTTTTATCTTTCCTGAGTTCTGGAACAGCGTCTTGCCTGCGGACGTTGCCTCCCATTTTCAGGAGATGATGCGATTGTCTCACCCTCATGAGGCCTTGCTTGCGCTGTTAGTTATCGCATTTTGGCACTGGTATAACGTGCATCTTGCGCCTGGGCGCTTCCCTATGCAGTGGACATTTCTGACGGGCAAGCTGACCAGGGAGCATCAGATTGAAGAGCATTTTCTTGAGTACCTCAGGTGCCTGGCATCATTGCCAGAAGAGAGAGCCTACCTGCGCGAAATGCTAGTCAGTAAAGGATTGGTCTCTGCTTCAAAAGAGATAGACGCACGCCAGAATTTCTTGTTCGATCAGCACCGCCAGTGGGTTAAAGAGAAGGCGATGCAGGAGGCAGGAGAAGAAGGCATGGTGGAAGAGAAGCAGTCATGATGTCACAGCTGACAAAAGGGCAAAAATTCATAGCCTATGGCTCCCTTGTCTTTGTGCTGGCCTGGACGGTCTTTGGTTTGTTCGCCATTTGGCTAATGACTTCTGAAGGTTGATGCGCTGAGCATCGCTTCAGGTAACAATAAATACTTTTACAATATTGAAGGTTTCTGGTTATGGGTGAAACAGTAGAGCTCGATGCCATTTTTATCGCCCTGGCGGTAACACTGTTTGTATTTTTCGTAACTGCCGTGATGGTGATTATCGACCATAAGTCGAAGATCCCTGGGGAAGAGACAGCTGACCTGTTCAGTGTTTCCGGTATTCGACGAAATCACCCGGCGTGGGCATGGATGGTATCGGTGTTTTTGTGGTTTGTTATTGCCAGCCTGTTGCTTATTGTCTCCTATAATATGCTTTCTCACCTGTGGACACCGGAAGAATCCACTAAGCGCAGCTTCCTGGAAAGAGTCTCTCATGAGGGTAGTCTTGAGCGCATCAGACACTTCCATAATTCACCCGAAGAGGCGGCCTATTCAAAAGGCAAGCAACCCGTCTGTTTCTATTGCCATGGTGATTTCCCGCATGCCAAACGGCCAATGGTTCGCACCATGCTGAATATGCATACCCAGTTCGTTGGGTGCATGACCTGCCATGTAGACAATGAGAAGATTCCAGAAGAGGAGTTGACATTCCGTTGGCTTAACTACTCCGGTATCAAGGTTAGCGGCCCACAGTACGGCATAGCCTATGACGAAGAGACAGGCAACCTTATTGAGACCGATGATCATTATTCCAAAATCGTTGCCTACCGTAAACTGCCAAATGGCGGGGAAGAGCTGCTGGAGATCACAGAAGATGCCCCCGAGGCTGCTGAGTTCATTAACATGCGTGGTCAGCTTACGGCTCAGCAACAGGGGTCTGTGAAAAAGATGTTCCACACTATTGTTAACCCGATTGGCCGGTTTTGCACGCGCTGCCATGTGGCGGAAGATGGCAAGGCGTTTCTACCTTTTCGGGAGCTTGGGTTTTCTGATGCCAGAACGGATGGTTTGACTAACCTCAATATTGCCGGCCTGGTTCAAAAATACAAAGAGTTCTATATGGAGCTGGTATTTTTAGGCAAGGAAGATGATGAATCAACCCGGATCCTGGTTGGCGATGAGCCAGAGTTTGATGAGATGGATGACAGCATGAAGGATGACCCGCGTGGCTGGTGGCGTCAGGGTGTTGACGAGTAGGCGTATAATCAGCTAAATGTTACAGGGGGTGGGTTCATAACTGGGCCACTCCCTGTTTGTTGTTGGCTTGTTCGTAGCTCAAGCGAGCTACAACAGCTTTTCGAATATTGTGGAGGTTCCCCGATTTGAATTATAGAAATCGGTTCCTTGGAACCACGCTGCTAATCGTTGTCTCTTTGTTGCTGCTTTTTTGCAGCGGCGTCGCTGCAAAGCAGGTTATCCCTTTAGGCAAGGTAGCTCACCTGTTTGATATTCAGGCGACACCCGATGGCCCCCTCTCTTTACCCTCAGATGTTGCAGTTGCAAGTGACAACCGGATTTACATCGTTGATGGTGGTCATCATCGTGTGCTGGCCTATGGGCCGGGTGGGGAGTTTCTCTTCTCGTTTGGGAAGAGAGGACGGGGTGAGGCGGAGTTTATGTGGCCGCTGGGGATTGATGTAGACAAAGCTGGATTGGTCTATGTGGCGGATAAGGAGAATCACCGCGTCCAGGTATTTGATCGTGATGGTCAGTATCAATTTGGTTTTGCAGTGAATAATAAGGATGGAACACCAGGTACCCCTATCGATGTTGCAGTGAGCGCCAAGACCGGTCTTATCTTTGTCACTGAAAATTCGCAACATCGCATCCTGGTATTTGATAGTGATGGCACAAAATTGGGCGGTTGGGGCAAGCAGGGTGTTAAACAGAGAGAGTTCCGCTATCCAGGCTCTATTCTTGTCCAGAATGGGGCTGTCTATATTGTTGATATTTTGAATACCACTGTCAAAATATTTGATGAACGGGGCAAGTACCAGTACCAGGTGGGGGAGTGGGGTGTCTTGCCTGGTCAGTTCTACCGTCCAAAAGGGGTGGCGATTGACAGCCAGGGTTCAATCTATGTGACTGACAGCTACATGGATGTCGTTGAGGTTTTTGATAAGAGATACAAGTTCACCCATATTCTTGCTTCGGGCAAACAGAAACATAAATTCCATGCGCCTGCGGGTATTGCGATAGATGGCAGAGACAGACTCTATGTGACGGAAATGTTGAGCAACAAGGTTTCGGTATTTAAACTGCGATAACCATGTCTGTTCGATATCTACTTATTGCTGTTTTACTGCTTGCCGAGCCAACATTGATGCTCAATGATGCAGAGGCTCGAAGCGTTGCCGCTAAACGCGAATGTTCAATCTGTCACATCATGTGGCTGGATGATTTTCAACGCCCCAATGTTACCCCGCTTATTCCTTATGACCCTAACCCGGTGATGAATTCGGGGAAGCAGGATGTTGTGAGTAATGAGCGTAACTGCTTCTCTTGCCATGACGGCTTTGTGCTCGACTCCCGGTTTGTATGGCAAAACAAGCAGTATTCCCATCCGATTGGTGTTGTGCCGTCCAATAAAGTAACGCTGCCAACCATGAATGAGGCTGAGATGCGGCCAGAGGTCAACCTCTTTCCACTGAATAAAGATGGAAAGGTCTACTGCGGAACCTGCCACAGTGCGCATGGCGTTGATTGGAAGCAGGATGCCTCCCCGGTCTTTCTGCGTGCCAAGAACATTGAATCCAGCATCTGCCTTAACTGCCACAGAAACCGGAGCACTGGCCTAAAAGGTGGCAACCACCCTATTCACAAAAAGCTGGAGGATATCCCGCCAGATTTGTTGGATAAGGGGTCTAAATTCGGCAAGGGCAATACGGTTATTTGTCAGTCCTGCCACCGCATTCATGGTGGGCGTGACAAGAATGTGCTGGTTGTCCCAAACAAAAACTCTGCGTTGTGCGGTAAATGTCACAGTGACCGTTATGCCAAAGACAGGAGTGAGTCCGCACAGATGGGTACCCACCCGGTCAATATCGCCTCTAAGAAGGTCAAGATTCCGCAGGAGATCATTGACAGAGGCGGCAAGCTGGGAGAGAAGGGAGAGATCATCTGTCAGACATGCCACAGTCCCCATCTGGCGGAGAAAAGCGCCGCTATCCTGGTTAAGAAAAACAGCAATGACTCTGCGCTCTGCCGCACATGCCACCTGAAAGAGGGTCGAGTAACAAATACAAAACATAATATGGCGCTGCAGGAGAAGGAGAGCGAAAACATACGCGGCCAAAAGGCGAGTCAGGCAGGCGTTTGCAGTGCATGTCACCTGCCGCATAATGGAGATGGCCCCAAGATGTGGGCGCGCAAGATTGGAAGCGGCTCCGAGAAAATATCAGAACTCTGTCTGAGCTGTCACAGCAGTGGAAAGATTGCGGAACATAAGCAGGTCGGTTCAATCAGCCACCCTTTGGGGCGCAATATGTCCCGTTTGGGTGTGGTGGTAAAACTGCCAGGCTTTACTGATGCAGGATTGAAAAAATCAGGGGATATGCAGGGCAAGGTCTCCTGCGCCAGCTGCCATGACCCGCACCAATGGGATCCGCGAGATCCGGATAAATCCTCCAAACCGGGTGATCCAAGTGATGCAAATAACCGCTTTCTGCGCATAGCCAACGGCGGCTCCAACGCGCTCTGCCGTGCATGCCATAAAGAGAAGGCTCAGATCAAGGGAACCAAGCATGATGTGGCCACGATGGATCTTCCCGCAAAAAGCAAAGGTGGAACACCAGGGCTATGTAAAACCTGTCATCTTGTGCATAAAGGAAAGGGGCCGCGCCTGTGGGCAACGGAGCCGGTTAAAGGGGTTGATCCCATCTCCTCTATCTGTCTGAGCTGTCACAATAAAAAAGGGGTTGGCAAAGAGAAGACGGTTGGCGAGCACAGCCACCCCGTTGATGCGCCACTTTCCAATCTTGGGATTGCTGCACTGGATAGCGGCTGGGTGATTGGTACAGAGAAAAAACCGGATGAAAGATATAAAAACCGCAAATTAAAAGCGTTGCCGCTGTTTGATGCCAAAGGCAGGAAAACAGCCGGAGATGGCCAGGTGACCTGTGCCAGTTGCCATGATCCGCACCGCTGGTCGGCGGCATCAAAGGGAACCAAAGGCGCTGCATTGACAGCCGAAGGTGATGCAACAACAAGCTTCCTGCGTATAGCCAACAGTCAGAGAGCAGAGCTGTGCATCAACTGCCACTTTGATAAAGGCGCAGTGGCCTTATCCAAGCATAACCTGGCCATTACTGCGCCAGAGGAGCAGAACAGTATTGGACAGAAAGCCAGAGATATTGTGGTCTGTTTTAACTGCCATGTACCGCACAATGCGGGTGGGGCAAAGCTCTGGGGCAGGGGGTTTGGTCCGGGTGGTGATCAGGCAGAGTCGATGTGTAGAGCGTGTCACCAGGATGGGGGTATTGCCAAAAACAAGCAGACAGGTGAGATCAGTCATCCGCTACAGGCCAATATCAAAAAGGCGGGTGGCAGAACCACATTTCCGCTGTTTAACAAAAAGGGCGAACGCAGTGAGAGTAAAGCGGGCGGAAGAGTCAGCTGCCCCTCCTGCCATGACCCTCATCAATGGGACCCGGCCGACCCGCTGAGTCAGGCGGGTGCGGATGCAAAGGTGGAAGGCAGTGCAAGCACCAGTTTCCTGCGGATGGCTGCGGCACCCGATGGGGCGCTATGTATCGATTGCCATCGTGATCAGCGCTGGGTGAAAGGCACCGATCATGATCTTAGAGTGACAGCGCCTGAGGCTAAAAACCTGCGTGGGGAGACAACTCAGGAGTCGGGCATCTGCCAGCAGTGTCACACGGTTCACAATGCAGAGCAGGCGCTTCGGTTGTGGGCGCGCAAACCGGGGCCTGGGCAGGATATTAATGAGCAGATGTGTCGGGGTTGCCATGATAAAGGCTTTATTGCAGAGCAGAAGGTTCCGGTAGTGAAAAACCACCCTGCCAATGTGCAGGCACAGAATCTCCAGCGGCGAGCGCGCCGCGGCCCGGTACGAGGGTTTACACCGCTGTTTGATGAGGATGGAAATGCCGCAAGCACGGGTGTCATCTCATGCCCCACCTGCCACAATCCGCATCGCTGGAGTCCTGTCGTTATGGAGTATGGGACAGGTGAAAATCTTGAAGGTAATTCACGAAGCAGCTTCCTGCGCAACCGTAGCAAGCTGGCATTGTGCTCAAACTGTCATGGCATGGATGCGCTGTTTAGATACAAGTACTTCCATGGCGAATCATCACGTAAAAGGCACCAGCTGTATCGCTGATATAGTGGCCAGATTAGGAAGAAAAGGTGCTGTTTTTGCGCTATCTCATTGAGATAGCGTGCTCGGTAGCTCATAATTTTGCTGGCGAGCCTATAATATATAGATGAACATCATTAACACTGCTGTTTGTGGGGTGGCTCGAAGAGAGCCTGTTTTGGGATTTAGAATACGTTAGGTAGGTATGGTAGATATGCCGTGTAGGGTAGTGCAAACAGTCTGCTTTTTATTGCTGAGTTGTCTAACTCAGGCGGTAACGGCTGCCCCTACCCTGAGCAATACTATTGTAGGTTCGAAGCACGATTTAAGCATAAGCAACTATTATGGAATCGACGCCTCCTTTGGGGTGACACCTTCAGACCAGATCTGTGTCTTTTGTCATACCCCGCATGGAGCAAACGTTGATCTGAACAATGATGGCACAACCGATACCGATGATACCATTCGGCCTTCAGCGCCTCTCTGGAATCGCAATATCTCCGTTGCCAGCCTGGCGGCCAGCTTCACCCCCTATGGCAGTGCGCCAGGCTACCAAAGCAGCACATTGAATACGGTTTTTGGTGCGAGCTGGGTGCCCAGCCCGGTATCACTGGTCTGCCTGAGTTGCCACGATTCGGCCATGGCAAACAGTGGCAGCTCAGGAATTGTTACCACATCCGGGTCAGAAGGTGATACGCATAATCTGACTAATATGCCCAATCGGAGTGGTGCGGGAACGCCAAACTGTGGTGCTTGCCACCCTGGTGGCGGGGATCTCCCACCCACTTGGTGGCAGATTGGCCCGGATATGTCGGATGATCACCCCATTTCAATGCCATACCCGCCGAACTATTCTGGTTGGGCAGATGACTTCTACCCTGCGCCAAATTCAGTAAATGGCTGGACAGGTGTCAAGTTATACCAAGGACGGGTAGAGTGCCCAAGCTGTCATAACCCGCATAATCCCGGTGAGATTGTCTATATAGATAATTCATTTCCATCTGCCCCGGTTACCTATGCGCCATTCCTGCGGGAGACACTGGATGGCAGTACACTCTGCATTACCTGCCATAAGATGTAGAATCCAGCATGCGTTCCAGAGCCCTCTCCCTTTAGATTGAGAAGGCCTGGTTTTCTATAATATATAGCCATAAACCTGCGCTGTGACGGCCGGCCGGGAGAAGTGATTGGGTGGATTTTTTATCCTGTCATTTGGCCCGCATGCTGGATAGTGTACTATTCTAGTAAGATAGATTTTCTACCATGCCAGAAGCAAAGAGGCGCGCAGATATATGAGTAATATGAGGTATATGAAGTGACACTCTTTCGCTGGCTACTGCTCATTATTGTGATGGTTGTGCCCTGTGCTGGGTTACAGGCTGAACCGACTCAGCCTGATGGAGAGGATGCCTTTGAGCTGGTGTGGCCCCCCAAGCCCATGCCGGCACGTATTCGTTACCTGAATGCGATTGCAAGTTTTGATGACATCAAGTACGAAAAAGGTTTTTGGGAGAAATTCTGGGAGACGATTCGCGGGGAGCAGCAGAACAGCCAGCTCAAGCCCACAGCCGTGGCCGTGGATGACAAGGGGCGGATGAGTGTTGCGGATCCAACCGGTAGACTGGTTCACGTCTACGATCAGAAAACAGGGGGCTACTGGGTGATAGAGGAGGCAGACGTCCCTCTGGTATTGCCCGTTGGGCTGGCGGTAGATGAAAAAGGTAATATCTACGTCTCGGATGGCGGGTTGAGAAGAATATGCGTCTTCACTCCAAAAGGCGAGTATTTGAGGTCGATTGGCAGTGCTGAGCAGATCGAACGCCCTACGAGCATCGCCATAGACCGTGCCAGACGCCTCCTCTACGTGGCCGATACACCGGCTCATACCATCAGGGTTTTCAATCTGGATAGTGGCGATTTAATCCGCAATATAGGCAAACGTGGACGGGAAAAGGGGGAGTTAAACTTTCCTGCCTATCTCTTCATTGGGCCAAATGGCAATGTGCATGTCAATGATGCGTTAAACGGGCGGATTCAGGTGTTTGATCCTGAGGGTCGGTTTGTAAACACCTTTGGCCGGTTTGGAGATGCTTCAGGCACCTTTTCTACACCAAAGGGCATTGCTGTGGACAGTGATGGAAATATATATGTGGCGGATGCCGGGTTCGATAATATCCAGATCTTTAACAGTCAGGGGCGTCTGCTGCTGGACTTTGGGCGGTCTGGTCAGGCGCCGGGTGAATTCTGGACGCCATCAGGCCTCTATTTAGATAGTAAAGACCGATTATATGTAGCCGATGCCTATAACAGGCGGATACAGATTTTTCAGTATATAAAGACAGCGGTGAAGCAATGAGAGCGCAGTTTTATTTCACATTCTGGTTGCGGTTGCTGGGTGCATGGCTGCTGCTTGGCAGCGCCGCTCTGGTAGAGGCCGGTATTGAGACCACAAAGCACAATTTTTCAGCCAGCTCCGGGAATACACACCGGGCTACATCTGAAGAGAGAATCTGCCTGATGTGCCATACACCGCACAATGCCAATCCGGCAGGGCCATTGTGGAACCATAAACTCTCATCCAGTGGCACGGTCTATACACCATACAGCAGCAGCACGCTCAATGCGGCTCCAGGGCAGCCGACAGGGGCATCAAAGCTCTGTCTTGCCTGCCACGATGGCACCATTGCGGTAGGTGCACTGCTGAATATGCCAGGAGCCATTCAGGGCTATGATGGACTCAGCCAGCCATACTATGATGGCATCATCCCTGGCCTGGAGGCCATGATAACGGGTACCGCCAATCTGGGCATAGACCTTCGTGACGACCACCCCATCTCATTTGTTTATGACCTCTCTTTAGCCGGTTATAGCCTGGAGTTGCATGATCCGGCAGGTCTGACCGGCAAGGTTCGCCTGGATGGCAATGATGAGCTGCAATGTACCAGCTGCCACAATCCGCACTCCGATGCGTACCCCAAATTTCTGCGCATGGGGTTTACGGATGCTGGAGGATTTGGCTCACCCCTCTGCCTTGAATGTCATAACAAGAGTGGCTGGGAGCTGGGGAATAAACACCGTGATTCTGAGGCGCAGTGGAACGGCTCTGGCAACAACCCCTGGCATATAACCGGACAGAACCTGGCGTATGATGTGGGCTCTACACCCAAGATCAATGGCTGCGAAAGCTGCCATCAGCCGCATAACAATCCCAATGGCAACGAGCGGCTGCTGAAAGGGGATGGTGAGTCGGGGCTCTGCCTGAATTGCCACGGTAACAGCGGGCTTGGCGGGTTGGAGGGCAATGTATCGGATACACCAGACAGTACGTTCAACATTGAAAGATCCCTGGATAAATTATATCCGCACCCGGCACTTGATGCTGCGTATGATGGGCGGCACAGGCCGATAAGAGGGGATGCGACGGCCAACTATAAGGTGCGTGAAGATCCTGATAACCTGACAGGAGCCAACCGCCATGTAGAGTGCCAGGACTGCCACAACCCGCATGAGGCAAAAGCCGGTGTATCGCCAAACCCGGAGGACTCTATTTCTGATAATACCACCCACCTGGCCTCAAATGTGTTGAAAGGCGTGTGGGGTGTCGCGCCCTCATGGCCAGGTGCCTGGGCTGAGGTGCTCCGCTTTGACTACACCGTAGTGGATGAGGTTACCCATCAGTATCAGCTCTGCCTGAAATGCCACTCTGACTATGCCTTTAATGGTGCTATCCCTCCTGAGAGCTATGCCTATCCGGGGCCGGGCATCTATACGCTGACCGACCAGGGCAAGGAGTTCAACCCCAACAACCCCTCCTACCATCCGGTGACGGAGTTTGCAGGGAAGAATGACTTTCAGATGACTGTCAGCAGTGTCGTATATGACTACTCCAGTTCACTGTTGAAGGGCTTTACCGCTGCCAGCACCATGAACTGTACAGACTGCCATTCAGATCCCGACACGCTGGCTGGAAGCGGCCCGAAGGGGCCTCATGGAAGCGAGTACTGGCCTATTCTGAATGCCCCCTATGATGAGACTACTGGCCAGTCTGGAACCTGGGATACCCACCTCTGTTTCAGGTGCCATGACAAGAATGTCTATACTTATGCGAGTGGTACATCATCTCAATGGC
>JAKISI010000076.1 GCA_021648685.1 Candidatus Polarisedimenticolaceae bacterium | reverse complement strand
CCAATATCAGAATACAGAGGGGCAGCGTGGCTATGGCTTTGAGTTTGAGGCAGAGTGGGATATGACCAGCCAGCTCAAACTGCGCAGCAGCCTCGCCTGGCAGCATGCCGAAACGAAGGATGGTGGCAGCCGGGTTCCCAAGGCACCGGGGCGGGAGTTCTACTTTTCAGCCAACTGGGAATTTATACCAGGCTGGACTGTTGACACCCAGGTCAACTGGATCGGAGGCCGCAAACGCCCTGCTGGAGACAACCGCGACAAACTCGACAACTTCACGATTATTGATCTCACACTACGCACAATGACCCATGACAGAAGCTGGGAGTTTGCACTCTCTGCCAGAAACCTGTTTGACAAACAGGCCTTTGAGTGGGGCGATAGTCCAACAAATGCATTTGATGCTGTACTTGGTGATTATGAACTGCAAGGGCGAAGCGTCTATGCTGAAATGAGCTACCATTTTCGATAGCCCCTTTGAAACATCAATAAAGTGCTGGAGCACTCTCAAAACAACCATGTTAAAACTGCTGAATTTTCACATGGGTGTATCAATTTCACTGTTTTTCAATAGCATTTGAAACTTTATTAAAACCTGTTGACACCTCTGTGTACACAATAGAATTTATATATAATGTGTTGGTTTTACTATATTTTTCCAATGTTATTTTAGACCAACCGGCCTAATTCATGTCATCCGTGAATAGATCAAACGACACGCATGAATCAACCAAAATACCATTCATTATGATTCCCTTGTCAGATTCATAATTTCACTGGTAGACATTTTTGCTGTAGCGATGCCTCTCAGTTTTCTAAACCTGCCTGTTGGGCTAGGCTCATCCGTTTTAACTATATAAAAACGCCCTTTATCTTCGATAAAATCAACCTCTGTTTCGGGAGATATGCCTAAAGCCTCTCTGACGCTTCTGGGGATTGTTACCTGGCCTTTTGTCGTAACTCGCATAATTTTATACTCCTCTATACGCTAGTAATACCAGGCTAGTTTTACCCGTAAAAGTATGCAAAAGCTGACCACAGGCAGAGGACTTTACGGGCAGCTAACAGGGAGCGCTCTTGCTGGTGCCCCCTGATATTCAATATCCTCACACTGCAATGGGCTAAATGTTCCCGCTGGTCGCCCAACAACATCTAGATAGCAAGCTGTTACCCCGCTACTCACCAGAAGAGCAAAGGCTTGGTAAGCCCCCTCTGGAGTCATGTTTTGATCTGATAAAAAAGCAGATACAAATCCACAAATATTTAAACTCTCATCGTAGTCGCGTGATAGTACATCCTCTATTTGGTATGCTAACTTCATATGAGGACCCACAGAAAAACCAAGCAACTTAGATACTCGCGCCATCGCCTCAGCCCGCTCATCACCTTTTGCTATAGGCCGTGCAAAACCCATAATTATTGGCTTTCCACCATGCTTGGCACACTCTCCGCTTATAATTTCTTCAACAGATATCCCATCATTATATGCCGCCAGCGCCTTCTGGATAAAAGAGACCCCGGCAACAAGTGTTTTTTGCCCATACGCCTTTGAATCCCCCGCTAAAGTACCCGCAACAGTAGCGCTAACAACCGAAGCCCGCACAGTACCACCCAAGGCACCAATGTGATTACACCATATCCTTGGGTCTGGCCAGCTCAGGCAAATATGCACAGCTTCCAGCCAATCTGCCAGCTTCCGGTCTGGCAAGCGCCCTGTTGCATTTAAAAACATCACCTGCATATATGACTTCTCACCCACAAGCTCATTCATCATGTCATAGCCGCAGTTGTATACCCCCTTCCCGATCCGCCAGCCGCCTCTTTTACTGTAGATTTTAGCTCTGTATTTATCCCACAAAGCCGTGTCCTGTTTAGTCTGATTCAATGACATAGTCTTTGTCCTCTGGAAATGGATATGAGGTCATCGGTTTTTTACAATACTCCAGCCCATGAGCCAGCAACCCTGGGGCACTAATCAATTGATAGACTGTAGCAGATGCAAAAGGCAAAAAACCAAGCTCCGCCAACACGGCAGCCGCTACTCCCGTCTTTAGCCACCCCATCTGGTGTTCATGCAGCTCATTGGCAAATTCATTTCCCCAGGCCAGCAGCTTTCCACTCCCTGGCTGTGCCGTCATCTGCAGTGCCAGCTGGTGGGCCATCTCATCCACACCACCGAAGTAGCTGCCAAATCCCGGAGCTATCGACCAATCACCCTCCGCCGGTTTTGCCCCTTCATCTAACAGCCTTTGCACCACTTGCTTTGGATCTTTTTTTACATTTTTCCTTAAAAACCGTACCGCAGGTTCTACCTCGCCTGCACCTTGAAAATTACCGCCCATAGTGGACAGGGCAATAGGCAGGATGTGCACAGGGTCCGTTTTTCCAACACCTGTAACAATTGCAGCCCGTGTAGCAGGATGCCTGGGGCCCGGGTTGATAAATGAGATCAGCAGTTGCTCAAATATTGCGGCTTCCTCTTTTGTGGGAAGCTCACTTCTGAACAACAGGTATAAAACCTCCACATAGCTGCGCCCCTTTACCAGCTCAATCAGGTCATACCCATGACACCTGCTCTGCTGTGCAATATAGGGATTTTGCTCAGTGGGCTCTTCATACCATATTTTTGTCGATATTTTTTTGGCATATTGCTCTTCCCGTTTTATTACTTTTACTGCGTCTTTTCCCATCTGGGCTTGCCCTCTAATGTAAGCGATATACGATCAGTAACCCTGCTCAAACCCTGTAAAGATAACAGCTCTAGAGCTGATTTACTTTAGCAGCGAACCGAGCCGCAACAAGATATTTAATTCATAGAAAAGATGACTAAATTGGTCAGCTTTTATCCGAATCTGTTATCATAGCCCCCTTTTTTGCCCTACCCTTGGGTCTTAGCAGGATCGGTTTTACTTATGAGCGAATTTCTTACTGAGTCAAAAGTTGAATATCTTACTGATATCATTCGTCAAATGTGCGCTGGCAACAATCCTGAAAAGGAGGTTCAGCAGTTTACAGACCATTGCGAAAGTCTTACCGGCGATGAGGTTACAGCGGTTTTCAATCAGCTGAGCCAGGAGAATATCCAGTATGAAAACAATGATCAGGTCATTAACTTTTATCATACGGTTATTGACGAGAAGATTGCCGCACACTCATGAACCGATTCGCCCCCGGTCACCCGGTCAGGGTCTATCTTGAAGAGAATCGCATGCAGCGCCGTCTGTTCAAAGAGGCCAGCCAGCTTGATCCCCGTCAGGATAAAGAGCAGTTTCTCGCCATTTTCAACAAGATTTGCACAGTAGAGCTGCACTTTGTTCGCAAAGAGAACCAGCTCTTCCCCATGCTTGAGAAACACGGCTGGGACTCTCCCAGCAAAAATATGTGGGCCTTTCACGATGATATCCGGGCTGAACTCAAAAAAGTTCGCCAGGCATTGGAGGCGGATGATTTAGACCTTGTGGTGAAGATGTTCCCCTACGTCATCTCTGAGATGCAGCGCCTGATCGGCGTTGAAGAGGAGCGGCTGCTGCCCAACGCCATGGATATGCTGGAAGAGTCAGAGTGGGAAGATATGCGCCTGGGTGATGAGGAGATTGGCTGGATGCTGGACAAGACTCCACCTCCCTACCCCGCTGTTGCTGAAGGGCCAGAACCGGAAGAGGTGGTTGCAGAAGAGGCAGCCAAACCTCGCCGTATGAAATCCACCCCCAAGCGCGCCAAAGAGCTGCCCTTCTCTATTGAGGACGCGGATCACTTTGATGAAGGCTATCTCACCCCTGAGCAGGTCAACTTTATCTTCAAATTCCTGCCGGTCGATATCACCTATGTGAACGAGGATGACCGGGTTGTCTTCTACAACCGGGGCGATGATCGGGTTTTCCCGCGCAGCGCCAACATCATTGGTCGGGAGGTGAAGCTCTGTCATCCCCCAAAATCTGTTGACCAGGTTCTGCGCATCCTCGAAGAGTTTAAGGCAGGGACAAAAGACCACGCCGATTTCTGGATCAATATGCGCGGTAAATTTATCCACATTCGCTACTTCGCCGTTCGTGATGAACAGAAAAACTACCGTGGCGTGATTGAAATGTCTCAGGATGTTACAGAGATCCGTGCCCTGGAAGGTGAGCAGCGCCTGCTGGATTGGGACTAAGCTGGCATGAAGATCACAGAACAGCAAAAACGTCACCTAAGAGGGCTGGCTCACTCATTGAAACCTGTTGTGATGGTGGGCCAGCACGGCTTGAAGGCGACCATTTTTGAGGAGCTGGAGACTGCGCTCAATGCCCATGAACTGATCAAGCTCCGCATTGCTGCCGACCGTGATGAGCGGAAGGAAATTACCGCACAAATTATTAAGCAGACAGGTGCGGAGCTGATTCAGGCCATTGGTCAGATGAGCATCATCTACCGCCGAAACAGCAAAGACCCGAAAATCGCCCTCCCGAAGTAGATCACCTCCCCCTCTCCGTGGCTCCTCATATCCCCTGTGCCACGGAGATGATATTTGGTTTTTACACCCTTTCCTCTAATATATTCCTGAATCCACACCTTCATAATGGCGCATAGCGCAGACTCTTTTCTAAAATTAGAGGTCTGTCAGTTAAAAGGCCCGCTAACAGTGCTAGAGTTACTGATTCATACGCATTTTTACCCCAATGATCACAATCATTTAGAATGTCCTCATGGAACAGACTGATTTTAAAAGCAAACTGACAGACCGATACAATGACAGAGATGTGGATGGCATCATCCAGCTCATCACCAGTCTAATTAAAAGCATGCAGTTTCCTGCACTCAATCGCAGGCTGGTAAAAGAGGGCAAACTCAGCGCAGCCAGCACCAGGATCGAGGATATTGCCGCCGCGCTGATAAAAGAGGTTGAGGATGAGCTGGAGCAGGCGGGTGATGTCATTGTTCAAGACAACTATTTCGATATCGCCGAGCAACTGAAAAAACGCTTCAACAGCGAAGTGGCAAAAATCTACCTTCGTACAAAAACACCCGATGAATTCCTGCACGGGATAAGAGTCGGTCATGAGCGGGGAGATACCAGCAAGGTTTCTGAAAGCCTGGTCAATCAATACAAAAATGAGCTGATCCGCATTGAAGAGGGACGCAGGGTTGTCGTTGATATACTGCAAAAACACAGCAACTTCCCCATAAAAAATGTCAAATCACTATCCAAATTAATTGAGCTGCTGCATAAAAAACTCAAATCAAATTACAGATACCTCTCCATCAAGCCCTATTTTATTACCATTTTTAAGTCGGCAGATGCTCCGCTTCATAATAAAAACCAGGCCATAGTTAAGCCCGGGGCAGATTCTGAAGCAGGGCCCATGTCGGCTGAAGAGATCTCAAGCTACACCCTCTTCCCCCATTACATTATCACGGGGCAGGAGCCATCATTGCTTCAGCAATTCAGGTTTAGAATCAATCTAATCAAGCTGTTTCAGTTTCTCTGGAAACGAAAAATCCTGCCAGTTGCTGAACATAAAAAGCTGCTTGCTGCTATCTCAAGCCACTTTACCTATCGGGGAAATCCTGACCTCTCCAGGAAAGCACGCCATTTTTTAGAGGAGCTGGTCACAGAGATCAACGCGGATCAGGAGGCCATATTAAGGCGTCTCGCCCGCACATTTGTGGATGAATATCGTTCAGCCGAGCGGCAGATGGAGATCCGGCATGGCATGATTGAGGCCGAGCTGGCGCAAACAAAAGAGTACCTGAAACAGCTGACAACTGCGGGCACAGAGCTCAGTTCCGAAGATGAAGACAAGGTGCGCATCTCACTGGAGAAGACCATAAATCTGGAAGGGGTCTTTACGATCTCACCCATTCGTGAGCAATCGGCTGCCAATACGGCCTTTGCAGAGCTTGAGCGAACGGCACTGGGCGTACCTACCCTTATATCACCGACCCAGATTACAGAGTGGATCAGGATCTACTCTATCCTGTTCTCCAACTCAGAATTCCTTGCCTATGCAAATGAGCGCATTGATTTCACTGTTATGAGGCACTATATCTCGGATCTCACAACCTACCACCTCATTCAAAGCGTATCGGAGTTAAAGCTTGTGGTAGACCGTACAGTGGCCGCTCCAAGTGACAACAAACCCGACTATTTCAGGCGCTTTGGCGAGGTTCTGAAGATAAAGCTCCAGAGTCTTATCGGAAGCCATAAAGAGAAGGATATGACCTTCCAACAGATGATTGCAGAGCTGGGATTTCTGGATAATGATGCAACCCAATTTGTAATTGCCGACACCTTCAAAGGCTTCCAGTCCATTGCCGATGCCTTTAACAATACCGTTAACGACTATTTTGTTCGTGACCGGGAGACACTGCTGAAAGAGTCGAGAGGCCTCTACAGCCAGATCTGCTCGCAGTGCCTGAAAAACATCATCGTTCGTCCAGCCAAGCCTCGCATCCTTACAAAAAAGGGGGCCGCCGATAGCAGCAAAGAGAGATCCTGGCTAGGCCGCCTCTTCTCATAACATCCATTGAAGAGGCGACTCATCCAACAGCGCCATCTGCTCTTTTAGCGAGAGAATCTGCTCCTCCCAGTATCTTTGGGTATTGAACCAGGGGAAGCTGGCAGGAAAAGCCGGATCGCCCCATCGACGCGCCAGCCAGGCCGAGTAGTGAACCATGCGCAGCGTACGCAATGCCTCTACCAAATGCAGCTCCCGCGCATCAAAATCATAAAACTCACTGTAGCCATCCAGCAGATGCGCCAGCTGGGTGGTCATCTGCTGTCGATCACCTGAGAGCATCATCCACAGATCCTGCACCGCAGGCCCCATGCAGCAGTCATCAAAATCCACAAAATGGGGCCCGGCATCTGTCCAGAGTATATTGCCCAGATGACAGTCACCATGCAGGCGGATCATTTTTAGTGCACCTGCTGCCTCAAAGGCGGAGTGAATGCGTGGAATAATCGCCTCAAGCAATACCTGGTAGGGTCTCTCCAGCTCCATAGGGAGAAAGTCGTTTGCCAGGATATATTGGTAGGGCTTGATGCCATACTGCTCAATGGATACGGTATGCCGATGTTTAAATGTCTTTGCAGCACCAACCGCATGAATACGCGCTATAAAGCGCCCCATCCAGGCAAGGTGGTCAGGGTTATCCATCTCCTGCCAGCGTCCACCACAGTTTGGTGAGACAGAAAACCGAAAACCGTGGTATTGACAGAGGGTAAATCCAGCAGCATTTTCAATCGGAGCAACCACCGGCAACTCCAACGCGGCCAACTCATTAGAGAAATCATGCTCTTCATGAATGGCATCATCACTCCAGCGTCCAGGGCGATAAAACTTGGCCACGATGGGGACAGAATCATCCAGCCCCACCCGATAGACCCGGTTCTCATAGCTATTGAGCGGCAACAGACGCCCATCGCACCGATAGCCCTCGGCCTCCAGCGCATCCAGAATAAGGTTCGGCGTCAACGCCTGGTAAGGCGCTTGTGAACCTGCATCACAACTATTGGTATCATTCATGCTAATTTACACCGGGGCTATTGATCTGTAAGATCAACAAACCGAAAAACATACATTATCCATCAGGAGTATCGTACATGAAGCGTCTTAGTATCTGCCTGCTTGCCGCCGCTCTCTGCGTTGGCTCAGCAGCAACATTAGCCTCTGACCCCGTTACAAAAACAGTTGAAGCAGTCTACCAGGAAAAAGACCAACTAAATGGCCAACAGATTCAGATTCATGGCAAGGTCGTGAAGGTAAACAATGGAATCATGAACCGCAACTTCCTGCACCTGCAAGATGGAACAGGCACACAGGGCAACAATGACCTTACAGTAACAAGCCAGGAGAGCGCCCAGGTTGGTGATGAAGTGATTATTACAGGCACGGTCTCCGTCAATGTCGACTTTGGCTCTGGATACCTCTACCCCCTGATGATTGAAAAAGCAACGATTGCTAAAAAGTAAGCCCTGCTTTATAAAACCCAAAAAGCCCGGTTCCGCATACAGCTGAATCGGGCTTTTTATCCTCAAGGCCGAAAGTGACATTTTTTAAGGGGATGGTCACCTGGCCCACTACATATCGCATTATCAGCTACCACATAGACAAGCATGGTAAATATTCGGCCAACCAACTCCCCTTATATGATTAGAACCACAAATGAACTCAGATAATATCCGTGTTTATCTGTAATTCAGCCATAGTCCTTCGTCAATGACCATGTTTAACAGCGACTGGCTCTTTAGATTATAAGGTGGGTTGGCCGAATGTTTACCAAGCATGCTACCCAGGTGCATACTCCCTCGAGCCTTTTATAAAACATTCGGTTCTATTCACAATAAAAAGCCGCTGCTTTCCTGAGCGTAATGCAGGGTTATTTTTCAACTGGAAAAACCTGGGCAGACAGTTATAATCCGTCCAGTAAATATACCATTTGCAAATTATTATAATGCCCTACAGGAGAGAGATCATGGGATGCAGCAAGCTAAACGTAAAAATAGCCAGCTTCGCATTATGCGTTGCTTTTAATATGGGGCTGCTTGGTGTTGCGCAAGCTGCCTCCCAAGGAGAGGAAGCCGGAAATTCAGCATGCGAATGCAAATGCTGGAAAGATCGATGGCTAACAGATGAGCCGCGCTCCGTATGCATTCTGGATTCAGATCGTGATGGCGTTATAGATAGCAAAGACAACTGCCCTGGCACACCCAAAGGGATAAAGGTTGATGGTAACGGATGCGAACTGGACTCTGATGGTGATGGTGTAGTCGATAGCAAAGACAACTGCCCTGGCACACCCAAAGGTGCCAAAGTTGATCAGCATGGCTGTCAACAAAAGCTGGATTCAGATGGTGACGGTGTTGTAGACAGTAAAGACAAATGCCCAGGCACCCCTCGTGGCGCACCTGTTGATCGCAATGGATGTGAGCTGGATTCAGATGGTGATGGCGTTGTAGACAGAAAAGATAGTTGCCCAGAAACGCCAGCTGGAGTCAAGGTTGACCGCAATGGCTGTGCTGAGCCAATAGTGCTTAAAGGTGTCAATTTTGAAAATGATTCTGCTGTACTGACCGCACAGGCAAAATCAATTCTGAACGGTGTAGCCAATTCATTGAAAAAACGCCCGGATATAAAGGTTACAATCGCTGGCCACACTGATAGCAGAGGCTCCGCTGCATACAACAAAATGCTCTCTCAACGTCGTGCTGATTCAGTGCGCAGATATTTGGCATCAAAAGGCGTAAAGGCCTCCAGCCTTATAGCAAAGGGTTTTGGTGAAGAGCAGCCAATAGCAATCAATGATACCGCAACAGGTCGTGCTGATAATCGTAGGGTTGAGTTGCGTATGCAATAAAACCACACATCATTAGCAGTAAAAAACGGGGGCTATATAGCCCCCGTTTTTTTATAGGGCAGTTTTATCTGCTATGAAACGGCATATTCACTGCCTGCCATAGAGACCGATAACCCACAGTAGGCGCAGGCTGCTCACAGCACTCCCTCCATACTTTTATACCAGAGGAAAACACCGTCTAGGAGGCTCTCCGAGAATAGAGATCGTAGCGAGGAGCAGCCATTTTAAGTCAGATTTTTCGATCAAATGAAGCGAATATAGGCCATATTTAACGAATTTGATCAGAAAATCTGGCCGAAATAGCTGTTCCACACTTGTGCCCGCTTTTTGGGTAGTAGATCTTCTATTCTCGGGCAGCCTCCTGGCCATTGCAGAGGTGCTGTGTGGTCAGTAATGGGTGTAGCCGGTGCGACAAGGCAAAATGCATGCAGGGCAGCTACAGCAAAATGGATTAACTGTCATGATACACGGGGGCAAAAGGAGTCCAGCATGGCTCTCCCTCTTTGCATGCTCAGCATCATGACTCGCTTGTGAATATTCGGCCAACCCCACCCCCTTTATAATATCGGGAAAAGTGATTAGAACCACAGGTACACCAGATAAACACGGATATTATCTGAGTTCATCTGTGTGTATCTGTGGTTCAGCCATTATCTTTCATCAATGATCATGTTTAACAGCGACTAGCTCTTTGATTATATTGAAGGTGGGTTGGCCGAATATTTACACTCGCTTGCTGAAAGCCTTTAATGATTGCTCGGTGTCAATTACTTTGTCCGGTCCGCGTCAATTATCTTGGCCGGTTTGTTGATGTGGTTTTTTGGATTGATTTCTCCTCTGTTAGTGATGGCGCGCGGCGATTTGTCAATGGTCAACAAATCTGACCCCCTTTCGGCCAATAAAATTGACCCACCCGGGGCAGGATTTACTTCACTCGTTTGGCTTTCAGTCGATAACTCTCTCCTCCTAACATAAAGATGTGTGAATG
>JAKISI010000075.1 GCA_021648685.1 Candidatus Polarisedimenticolaceae bacterium | reverse complement strand
ACACAAAATAGCACTATTATGTAAGTGAAATTGCTGGATTTTGGTCAAAAGTTAAGATATTGCACCACAATACCAGGCTATAGCGCTTGGTTATTGTATGGAGAATCTGAGCTTGCAGGATTTAGGTTTTACATAAAGAAATAATTACATCACATTGTGGCTACACCCGATGGGTTTTAAGGTATCTTTATTACCTTCGCCCTCATTATCAGTCTGTTTATTGATCTGGCACCCTGCTAACGCCAGCCCTACCAGGTCGATTTGTTCTGGTGAAACACCTTTAAGTCGTTTTGAAAAGAGCTTGGTGAAAGCAGCAAAATTCTCTAAATCAGCATTATTCACCTCAACCAACTGCGCAATATAGTTGTAAATTTTAACAAAGCGCCCAAGGTCAGTTTTAAAGCGCATCAACCCTTCGCGCTGGGTGGCATATTCACTGCGCTGTGCTTCAGCCTGTTTCTGTGCTTTTTTATTGCCTTCTTTGTATGCCTTATCAATTGCCAGATCCCATTTATCTATCGCATCGGTGAGTGTTTTCAGTTTGCTATTGAATACATCGGTTGGACGTTGGGTGGCGCTATAGAGTTTTTTATGTAGGCTTTTGGGGTTATCTTTGCCCAGCATCACTCTGCCGCGTGCCTTCTTGAATGCTTCAAGATCGGCATGAATATAGATTCCGGCATCATCCAACTGCTCCTTCATGTCGTAAATGACGTTGTTGTCTTGAACAGACTCCAGTTCTGCACCATCGTCATACATTTTAAAAGCATCCAGGATGGTCTTTGGATCATTCACAAAGTCAATTACATAGGTTTCATCCTTGCCGGGGTAGGTGCGATTCAGGCGTGACAGAGTTTGCACCGCCTCAACACCACTCAGCTTTTTATCGAGATACATCGCCACCAGCTTGGGCTGGTTGAATCCGGTCTGGAATTTATTGGCCACGATCATTACATTGAATTCAGAGCGCTCAAACTCATTGCGCAGATCGTTACTGTCGGCATCCGGGTTCAGGTTGTACTCGGTGTACTCCTTCTCCAGATCGATGCCCAGTGGTTCGTGCTCATTGTCATCACCCAGCAATTTACCTGACACTTTGCCAGAAAAGGCCACCAGCGCTTTAATCCCCTGCAATTGATGTTTGGCAATGTACTGATCAAAAGCCAGCTTGTATTTTACCGCTTGGGGTCGGCCACTGGTGACCACCATTGCTTTGGCCTCACCGTTCATCAACCCGGCAATGTTCTGCATAAAGTGTTTGATGATAAATTCTACTTTTTGCGCCACAATCGTTGGGTGTAGTGACTGCCAACGTGCCAGCGCCCGGCGGGCGAACTTCTTATCCACCCGTTTATCCTTTACGCACTGATCGCCTAACCGTACTGCTGTTTCATAAGGTGTGTAATTTCTCAGCACATCCAGAATAAAGCCCTCTTCTATCGCTTGGCGTTGGGTGTAACGGTGGAATGATTTTGGTTTGTTGTTATCTGATTGCGGTTGAGCCTCATCATCCGGGCGGCCAAACAGTGTCAGGGTGCTATGTTTGGGAGTAGCCGTGAATGCAAAATGACTTACATTGGTTGGCTGCACACGGGATTTCTGCATCTCCAATAGCAGCTCTTCCAGGGTCAAACTCTCCAGCTTCTTTGTAGAATCCAGTGATAATGCTGCACGTAACCCTTGTGCCATGGTGCCTGTTTGCGAGGTGTGTGCCTCATCTATAATCACCGCAAAGCTGCGCTCTTTCAGTGATTGTTCGGTAAGAATTGCCTCCATGGCAAAGGGGAAGGTCTGAATGGTTACCACAATAATCGGCACACTCTGTTTCAGCGCTGTGGCCAGGCGGCTACTTTTAGATTCACCACCACGCAGGTTAGCATCAATGGTTTCAATTAGACCAAATTGGTGGTCGATCTGTTGCACCGCTTCTTGTAGCTGGGCATCAAGCACCGTGCGGTCGGTGACGATAATCACTGAATTGAAATAGGCTTTGCCATCGGGGTAACGCAGTTTAATCAGGTCATGGGCTGTCCAGGCAATGGTGCTGGTTTTGCCGGAACCTGCCGAGTGTTCACACAAATACTGCTGCCCCGCACCGTGCTGTTTGGCATCGGCAATCATGGAATTGACTGCCTCAAATTGGTGGTAACGTGGAAAAATTAGGGTCTCTGCCTTATACGGCATCCCGTACTTATCTATCTTCTTTTTGGTCTCCACATAGACAAAGCTGTGGAAGATGCGCAGCCAGGCATCACGCTGGCAAATCTCTTCCCAGAAATAGGCTACCGGGTATTCACCATCATCACGCGCCGCATTACCGGCATGGCCGTTGTTGCCCCTATTGAAGGGCAGAAAAAAGGTGTTATCACCATCCAGCTTGGTAGTCATTTCAATTTCACTGTCACTCACAGCGAAGTGAACCACCGCACCGCGCTTAAAGGTGAGCAGCGGCTCTTTGCGGCGAGTGGCAGGGTCTATGGGCAGGCGGTCGGTTTTGTATTGGAATATGGCATCCTCAATAGCCTGGGTGAAGTCAGTTTTCAGCTCCACCGTAGCCACCGGAATACCATTGATAAAAAAGCCAAGATCAAGCGCCCATTCGCGGGTGGGGCAATATTTCAGTTGGCGCACCACGCGCAGTATGTTCTTTTTGTACTTCATCACCTCTTTGGTGTTGCGGTCATCTTCTGGCGCGGCCTGGCTCATATTGATCACACCGGCACCGGCCACACTCAAGCCTTCACGCAACACCTTCATGGTGCCCCCAGCCTTGGCTGCCAGCGCCTTTTCCAGCCGATCCAGCAGCACTTTTTCTGTATTTGCACTGTTTAAGCGGTTGAGTTTGTCCCAGATTTCCGGTTGGCTGGCTTTTATCCAGGCGACTACATCGGCAGGGTACAGGGCGCGTACCTGATCGTAGTCACGGGCATTGCCTTCCACCCAGCCATTTTCGACCAGTTTTTTAACCACATAGGTTTCCAGGTGTATTTCGTGGTGTGCAGCCATGTTTTATCTCTTATTTTTCATCAAGTTATAATTTTCCGTACTTAGGCGCATTGCGCGCAACTCTTTAGCTCGCTATAATTATGCATAAGTGGATTGGGAGTACCCGGTCGGCGTTTCGGCTCTGGTGGGATCACCGGGGCCTTTCGCTTTTTTAGTGCCTTAGAAATTATTTCGTCCATTTGAAAATGATTTCTAAGGCACTAATCCTTTAGGGCTAGGGGAAACATTTCAATCCATACCCCGAATAGCCGGTTCCCGCACCTTCCCTGCCATTTTTGCTATAAAGCTTCTTCTCCAACACTTCAAACGCCTTATTCTCTTGATTGGGTCGAATCACCTTCAAACCAATCGGGCGCGCCACCAAGTCTGCCAACTGCAAGCCGATGGAGTTGGTCTTTTTGTCCGCAAACACCAGTTCAAAGGGATAGCTCAATTGATGCGCGTTATTGCGGTCGCGGATGCGTCGGAATTCCAGTTCCAGTTCACTGTCCTCTTTTTTACCTCGATTCTCTACCACCACATGAGTGGTTAAATGCTGCTGTCGTTTTTCTTTTAAAAAGTAGTACAAACGCTCCATACAAAACTTCAATGCAATATGGTACGGGTTATCCGGTGCCTGATACTGCTTGGCCAGTTTGGTTTTATCAATAGCAACGCTGATGATAATGAAATTATGCTTGTCAATAATGCTGCCAAGCTCTGCCATAAAGGCGTGCCGGGCTTTTCGGTTGGCAAAGTTAAAGCCATTTTTCTCTTTACGAATGTCATGCTCATGCAACACCTGCATGTCATGGCCAAAATGGGAGAATTTGAAATGGGTTAACGCGGGTACAACAGCCTCGGCATAATGCTTTTTATGGAAGATGCAAAAGGCCAACACAAACACCGGGTACTCTGGATCAATACTGATCAGGCTGTGATCACCACTCTCATCGACGTAAACAATGTAATCACTCATTTTTTGTTTAGTTGTCATGGTGGATGCCTTATGCCTGATCTCTAACATCGATTTTACCGGTGACAGCGGCGCTGATTAGGGCGGTGCGGTGTTCTTTAAGAAAACCTATAGATCTATTAACTTCGCTTAACAGCTCGTCAATTTTAGATGACTCAGAATCCAAGTAGTTTGTAATATCTTTTTGTTCGTGAAGAGGCGGACAGAATACTCTGATATTTCCAATATCAATTGGTGATATGTTTGGTTGTTGCCCCGTAGCATCAATGCTATTTTCAAACTGGGATATAAAGTACTGACTAAACAAAACATGATAAAAAAAACTCTTCAAATAACCGTTAAACAATCTAAAAATCGCGTTTCTCTGGTTTAAGAGAATTTTTTCACTGCCAATATCTGCTATAGCTGCTTTAATTCCTGTAGATATTATCGGGCGAGTAAGAGCAAATACTATATCTCCATCTAATACAGCAAAACGTTTTAAGGTCTCAAACATTTGCTCATCAACATATGACCGATCAGACCAGTCCAAAGTTAAAGTTTGAACATTTGAAATTTTCAACACCTTTATTCCGTCCTCAAGAAATAATGAGCTATCAAAAGCATATCCAGACAATATGCTTCCAACCATTTTAAGTGGCTTTACCTCCCAATGCTCCGGCACCTCCCCAACCCACTCAATCCCTGAGTCCTTCATCTTTACGTTGGGATCAAGCCCTTTGGTCACGACATGACTAATCAGCGCTTGGCGTTTCTCTTTGAGCAGTTTGATGAAGTTTTGTTTTTCGCTGATGAGCTTGTCGATACGGGTAGCTTTTCGATTGAGATACGCAACTATCTTTTCAATTTCATCCTCTGGCGGAAAAGGCATTATGATTTGGCCTAGCTGATCAAAATATAGCCTAAGCCGCATATCCATTATTCCCCTAGACCAGCGTTTAAACTCTTGTTGCGCAATCTTGGAGCGAAACAGGTAGTGATAAAACTTAGTGTTAAATGGTTGAGTCGGCCTCAAAATGTCATACGCGGGACTCGTCACTCCGAAATACTCTGAATGCCCTACAGCCCCCATCCATGCCAAAAGTTTATTTACAACAATATCGCCTTTATTAACCAACCAATAACCATCGGTAGTCGATGCTTTATTACCTTTCTGTTTAAGTTCTTTCCTTGGCTTTACACCAATATCTGTATAGACAGAAAGCAATTCAAAATCATTATTAGCTGGTGCAGGTTCGGCGATGAGCCGGAAAAATCGTTTTGTAGGGATGGTTTTCCAATGTGAAGGAACTTTGCCAAGCCATGCAGCACCGGAATCCTTATATTCAGGATACCCCTGCATCACTCCGCCACCTCTTGCAGCAGCGCTTGAATACGTGCCTCTGAGGCTTTCAGGTCGGCATCAATCTCATGCAGTGGGCGGGGTGGCACATATTTATAGAAGTAGCGGTTGAAGTTGATCGCATAACCAACGATACCCACTTCACCGTCTTTGCTGTCACGCACAGTGTCATCAATAAAGGCATCAGGCACATGGGGCAGCACTTCGGTTGTAAAATAATCTTCCACGCTTTTGCCGTAGGGTACGCTTTCGGTGTCGTTGAGGCTGGTGTCTGGGATGATGTTGCCTTTGTTATCCCGCACCGGTTCGGCCTTTTCATCACGTTCGATAAAGGTGGCCACAAAGGCATTAGCCAGCGCCTTGCTGGTTTTGCCAAACGCATCGGTTTTGTGGTGGACTTTGACCACTTCATAGGCCCAGTGGTAACCATGATCACCCAGCGCTGTGTGAAAGAATGCCATCCAGGCTGCTTGCTGTTTTTCATCCAGCTTTTGGAAGGCTTTGTTCTCATTGAGAGCCTTAACCCGTTCAGGTGTGATGGTGAGCTTGGCTTTTAAGGGGCGTTTGATGGCCACTTTACGGTAGGCAAAGTCTGTGGTGTTGAATAACTTGCTGTGCTCTGTCTCTTCAAAGGCTTCATATTCGCGCACGATGTCGTTGATCTGCTCTTTGGACAGGTAGCGGCGCTTGGTGCCTTCTGATTTGTGCATGGCTGTCCAGGTGTCGCCCAGGTTGATGAGCTGTACCTTATCTTTGCGCTCGGCCTCTTTGTGGTTGGAGAGTATCCAGACATAGGTGCCAATGCCGGTGTTGAAGAACATATCGGTGGGCAGGGCAATAATGGCCTCGACAAGATCCTGCTCCAGCAGCCAGCGGCGGATCTCTGATTCACCCGAACCGGCATCACCTGTGAACAGGGGTGAACCGGATAATACGATACCGACACGACCACCGCCGTTTTCAGGTGCTTCCATCTTACTGACCAAGTGCATCAAAAAGAGCATGGAGCCATCACTGATACGCGGCAGGCCGGGGCCAAAGCGACCGGCATAACCCATCTCTTTGTGCTCCTTTTCTACTGCACTTTTGTCTTTCTCCCACTTGATACCGAAAGGCGGATTGGCGAGGCCGTAGTGGAATTTTTTATCGCTCAGTTGATCGTTTGAGAGGGAACTGCCCTGTTTGATATTTTTGGACTCTTTGCCACTAATCAGCATGGCGGCCAGGGCCATGGCGTGGGTTTTGGGGTCGAGTTCCTGGCCAAAGGGAACAATCGTCGCATGGGTATCAAATCTATCAATTTGCGCAATGGCATCGGAGATAAAACCGAGCAGACCACAGGCAGGGTCGTAGACGGTGCGGATCATGCCGGATTCTCTGAAGATCTCTTCATCGGGCGCAAGTACCAGCATGGTGGCCAGATGAACCACATCTTTTGGGGTCATAAACTCCCCGGCCTTCTCGTTGATGGAGGCGGCAAATTTACGGATTAGCTCTTCATAGGCGTTGGACATCACTCGATCAGAGACCACATCGGGGTGCAGGTCGATAGCAGCAAACTGGCTGCACATGCGGTAGAGCAGGCGTGCTTTGTCGAGTTCCTGAATGGTGTTCACAAAGCCAAACTCATCAAAGATTAGCCGCACATTGGCGCTGAAGTGGCTGATGTACTGTTCCAGGTTGGCGCGGGTGTTGGTGCCGCCCAGGGTGCTGAGACTGTATTTGCTGGTGTTGTAAAAGGGTAGCCCGGAGTAGGAGGGCAGGATCAGATCAAGGTCGATACCGGAGTCTTTCTCT
The DNA here is from genome assembly GCA_021648685.1 of Candidatus Polarisedimenticolaceae bacterium. Classification (GTDB taxonomy): domain Bacteria; phylum Pseudomonadota; class Gammaproteobacteria; order Chromatiales; family Chromatiaceae; genus WFXD01. Next base: position 3,428 of record JAKISI010000075.1, on the reverse strand, counting down.
TTGGTGTACTCCTTCAGCACGGCCTCTTTGGTGGGTTCCAACACGCATTCCAGCCGCCGCAGTAGCAGCAGGGGGATGATGATGCGGGCAAAATCGGTGTGTCTGAAATCGCCCCACAGGTCATTGGCGGCTTTCCAGATGAAACTTGACAGGGTGGTGCTATCGTTTGTTTTTATGGGTTCCATTGGGGTTCTATTTTAACCATTAAGATGCGGTTATGTCTGATAGTCGGTTGCGTGTAATTTACCATGAAATCGGGGGGATGTTTGGGGAGTGTGGATGTGAGGAGTGGGACATCGGCCATGGAGCGCGGAAGCATTCCAGTTGTTCCGCCCGTCACGCTGCTTGCAAAAAAGCAGCAACCATCGCGCCGGGCTAGGCCGGTGCCAACTTGAAGGGGTGCCAGACTGCCAAAAACCGGCAGACTGGCTCTGTGGCTTCGTTCGAGTTGTGCCCCCTTCGTTGCCGCTTGCGTGGTGCCAAGCCCGGCTCGGCTATCGCCCAGCCAGTCTTTTCACCACACTGCGCTGGTCTTTTCCGCCCACCATTATTTGTGGCTTCGTTAAAGGTTTGGTGCTGCCTACCCAACCAGAACCGGTGGTCGGCAAATGAACATAACGCGGAATTATGCGCAACGCAAAAACCGCGCTGTTCGCTTCGCCGCATAATTTGCATTATGTGTAAATTGCCTCTGCTTTATTTGATCCCCCGCCCGCCGTCCCGTCCACCCCCAAGGGTCTCCCTGGTGCAGTAATTCTGCTTTCTTGGCAATAGTGGTGACCCACTACAATACTTATTATCTATTATCAGCTTGTCTCATGAGCCGAATGGATCTAATATTAGGCTTGTTATATGAGCCGATTATCCTCCTTAAATGGCTCAGTGGAGCCAATAACTGTGAATACAAACCACCCCGCCTGGATATGGAGTCACCCCCAATGGCCGCACTTTGAGTGGGCGGATGAGGTCATTCTGCCACTGTTGCAGGCTGTTCGTCTGAAGCAGGGGGTGTTACTGGGCAAGGCAGGTGCTGTGAGCCGTGGCGCTGATCCTCAGATGGCATTGGATACGCTATTACAAAATATCATCACCTCATCCGCTATTGAGGGTGAGCAGTTGAATGTGAAGTCTGTGCGCTCCTCTTTGGCTAAACGCCTGGGGCTGGCTTCAGATCAAGCTTATCCAACTTCAAGCCGCTCTGAGGGGTTGGCAGAGATGATGTTGGATGCGGTGAGTAATCTTGATGATCCCCTCTCTTCTGATCGTCTATTTCAGTGGCATCAGTGGCTGTTTCCTGAGGATGCTTTTTCGGTGCTGAGCATCAAAGTGGGTGAGTTGCGTGGGTGTGAACCCATGCAGGTGGTCTCTGGGCGCATTGATCGACCTAAGGTTCATTTTGAAGCGCCGCCACGGGTTGTATTAGAAGATGAACTGCAATGCTTTATTGGCTGGTTCAATCAAAGCCGTAGTGATGCGAGGCTTGATCCGTTACTGCGTGCAGGTATCTGTCACCTGTGGTTGATTACCTTGCATCCATTTGATGATGGCAATGGTCGTATTACCCGTGCTTTAACTGATATGGCATTGGCACAGGCTGATAGTGAAAGCATTCGCCTGTATGTTTTATCAGCCGAGATTTTAAAACAGCGTAAGGATTACTATCAGATCCTGGAGCAGAGCCAGCGTAGTGGAGTGGAGATTACTGCTTGGTTGGTCTGGTTCCTTAAAATATTGGATGCTACTTTGCAGGCATCATTGGATAAGATTGATTGCACTTTGGCAAAGACGCGTTATTGGCAACACTATCATGATGCAGGTCTGTTGCCAGAGCAGGTGAAGGTGCTTAATCGTCTGCTTGAAGGGGGAGAGGGTAGCTTTGAGCATGGGATAAGTGCATCTCAGTATCAGTCGGTAGCTAAGGTAAGTAAGGCGACAGCAACACGCCATCTTTCTGTGTTGCTGGCTAAGGGCTGTATTGAAAAGCTACCTGGCGGTGGGCGAAGTACCCGTTACCAGATTTGCTACCCTGTTTGATCTTTTTGTTGGAAGTGGCCAATCACAATATTTTTCTGCACATCAAATGAATGCAGGAGTGTAAGGCGCTCTCCCAATAGTCGCCATGCCTCTTTTTGTTCAGCCTTGAGTTCATGGCGTTGATAGATGCGCTTCAGCTTGTTCTGTTCCACATGATTTAGGCAGCGTTCAATCACTTCACCCATTACACCTAATTCCCCCATCATGGTTGCACCTGTACGGCGCAGGTCGTGAGGTGTCCAGGCACCACCAGACAGAAGCAGTGTGCCAGTTGCCATGGTGCGGTTCGCAAGTGATTCACTTCTTACCCGGTCTTTAATCTGTTTGGTAATGGATTTCAGGTTGATATGGCTTTTCCCATTACGGGCAGGCAGGCACCAGTCAGTATCTTTGGTAATGGTCTGCATTGCCTGGAATTGCTGTTTGGCAAAATCAGAAAGAAAGATGGTGTGGTTTTTTGCATTCTTGCTATTACCGGCAGGGATAAACCATTCGCCGCCATCTATATTCACATCTTCCCAGCGTGCCTGTGATAGCTCACCTACGCGGCAGCAGGTTGAGAGCATGATCCATATTGTCCGTTCAGTAGTGCGCAATAAATTGGCAGCTGGGAGTTGCTGGTTTAGCGTTATGATCTCTTCTTCTGAGAGGTAACGATCCCGCTCTTTTTGCCGTCCGCCAATCTTCTCTTTGGTGAGTCCTGCCAGTGGGTGACCGTCAACCCACTCCCGTGCAATGGCAAAGTTGAAGAATTGGCGCAGATCTCCAAACAGATGATTGGCCATCACTCGTGCCCCTCTTTCAACCACACCATCAAGAATATCTATCAGCATGACACGTTTAATATCTACAAGCGCCATATCTCCCAAAGTTGGCAGGATGTCTTTATTAATGGCCCGCATAGATTCCTTGCCGCCACCTTTACGCCGGGATAGCTCCAGCTTTTCCCATTGGGCTATGGCATCGGAGAAAGTGCGTCGGGTGGCAGCTTCAAGGGCAAGGCGTTCTAGCTCCTGTTGCTGCTTTTCAAGCTCTTGGGCCTGATTGAGTTTACTCTGTAGCTTTTCTGTCTTGCGGGTCTCGATGGGATCAATGCCTTTTGATAGGTCGGTCTTTATTTCCCGGTGGATGGCGCGAATCTCAGCAAGGGACTTATTTGGCCACTGCTCCACCTTTACTGTACGGGATTTCTTGCCACTGCGGTATTTGTATTCAAACTGGATAGTGATTTTTCCAGCCCGATTCTTTCGCACACGCCCCCTAAGACTGACCTGGTCAAGGGTTTTGTTACACCCAGTTAAGCTACTTTTTTCCATTCTATCAACTGTTTCTCAAAATCATTCGGACACATGTAGTCCAGATATGAATGCAATCGCCAACCGTTGTAAAACATG
>JAKISI010000074.1 GCA_021648685.1 Candidatus Polarisedimenticolaceae bacterium | reverse complement strand
TCATTCACACATCTTTATGTTAGGAGGAGAGAGTTATCGACTGAAAGCCAAACGAGTGAAGTAAATCCTGCCCCGGGTGGGTCAATTTTATTGGCCGAAAGGGGGTCAGATTTGTTGACCATTGACAACGGGACAGCACACTGACTAAACCTATAACCTTTGACCGCCTAATCGGATAACACGCCACCGGCGGACGACCTGGACGACTCCGCTGGCGATACAGTGATGGTTGACAGGGTATCAACAGTGTATACACTTTGAGTGTCAACAAAGGTGATACATGGGGGCCTTATGGGTCAGATAGTTCATGCAAAAATTCAAAAATGGGGTAATGGTCTTGCGCTACGCGTAGCGGGCATGATGCGTGACATCCCCGGATTCAAACAAGATACTCTGGTTGATGTAGAGGTGTTTGACGATGGCTTTACGGTCAGAAGAGCCAAATCTCAGGGTAAGGGTTTTCGCTTTCCGCTCAGGGAAGCCGATTTGTTAGAGGGCTTAACGGCTGAAAACGCCCATGCTGATGAGCTGGCAGTTATTCAAGGTGGGGAGATGGGCGATTGAGTCCACAATACATCCCTGATCGGAACGACATTATCTGGCTGGATTTTGAACCGACTAAAGGCAGGGAAATTGGTAAATATCGCCCAGCACTGGTTTTGAGCAGCAAAGCTTACAATCGGCAAACCGGGCTCTTAATATGTTGCCCTGTCAGTACCAGTATCCGGGGTGGCAGCACAGAAGTTCCGGTTAATAATCTGGATAAAGCCTCGGTGGTGGCCGCTAGCCTGATTCAAACATTATCCTGGAAGAACCGGAAGGCCAAATTTATCGCCTATGCCGAATTGGGTGTAATGGATGAAGTATTACTGCGATTGTTGCCACTGATGGGGGCAGATAAGCTAATAGAAAAAATCGTGAATGAGTCATTAGAGTAATGCTTGAGTCTATAATTGTAAGCATTTGGCTTATAACCTCAAAGAGGAGGGCTGTAAATGACCGTAGTAGAAAAAAGAGCCGAAAAATATACGTACTCTGATTACCTGACATGGCTCGATGATGAGCGGTGGGAGATAATAGATGGTGAGGCATATAACATGACACCTGCACCGGGCATCAAACACCAGAATGTAGTTGGAACAACTTTCAGTTTGCTAAAACAAAAGCTAAAGGGCAAGCCATGCAGGCCCTTTGTGGCGCCTACTGATGTTGTGCTTTCCGATCATGACGTTGTACAGCCTGACATCATTGTCGTTTGTGACGAGAAAAAAATCACCGAGGCCAGCATACAGGGTGCGCCTGACCTTGTCGTGGAGGTGCTCTCACCCGCCACAGCGCTCAAGGACAAGAGGGAGAAGAAGGCTCTGTATGAGAGATCCGCTGTCAGGGAGTACATTATCATTGATCCCTTTGAGCTGTATGTGGAGAGGTTTGTACTCAAGGGCAAACGATACGGCGAATCAGAAATATTCGGTCCTCAGGAAGTATTGCCACTTAATAGTCTTACGGGAATAGATATTACACTGTGGGAGGTTTTTGAAGTGGCTGCTCTGGATACCTCAGATCGAAAAAGGCAGCCCGGCGAAGAGAAATAATGACCCATAAAAAACCAAACCAAACGCCATCGGTTCTACTGACCGGTGCAACCGGATTTGTTGGCAAAGCACTGCGCAATAAACTGCATGCCGCAGGCATCACATACTCAAGTGCAGTAAGAGCACCTCTGCCATCAGGCAAGTCAGACAACCTGTTTGGGCAGGTACATAATGTAAGCGAGATAGGATCAGCCACCTGCTGGGATAGCGCTCTTAAGAATACTGATGCCATCATTCATTTGGCCGCTCGTGCCCACATAATGAATGACACGACAACCGATCCCTTACAATCATTTCGGGAGGTCAACACAGCTGGCACGCTGCGGCTTGCCAGAGCCGCTGCTGATGCCGGAGTACGCCGTTTTATCTTCCTGAGCAGCATCAAGGTCAACGGCGAGTCCACCTCTGATCAACCATTCGATGAAGCCATGCCCGCAGCACCGCAGGAGCCCTATGCCATATCGAAGCATGAGGCTGAACAGGGGCTCCATAAAATAGCAGAAGGGTCATCCATGGAGGTTGTTATCATCAGGCCTCCCCTCATCTACGGACCCGGAGTAAAAGCAAACTTTCTGCGCCTGTTAGGCTGGATTGATCGCGGAATTCCGCTGCCTCTGGCGGGCATCAAAAACCAACGCAGCCTGGTTGCGGTGGATAATCTGGCCGACTTTCTGATCACCTGCCTGAACCATCCCGCCGCCGCCAATGAGCTGTTTCTGATCTCAGATGGCGAGGATCTGTCAACCGCCGGGCTGGCTCAATGCATCGCAAAACATATGGGGCATTCAGCCAGGCTTTTTTCTGTCCCCCAATCCTTGATGAATCTGGGTGCCTCTCTGCTGGGCAAGAAGCCGATGGTGGATCGACTGGCCCAATCTTTACAGGTCGACTCCAGCAAGGCCCGACAGCTATTACAGTGGCAGCCTCCGCTCTGCGTGGATGAGGCAATGGCCGAAACGGTACACTGGTATCTCCAGCAAAAAGAGCAGGCGGGCAAACCCCAGGCCTCCCCCACTGAATGATCACATCAATCTTACTGATATTCCTTGCTTCACTTGGATTAACGGGAGCACTTCGTCACTATGCACTGAAGCGGGGGGTTGTCGATACACCAAATGAGCGCAGCTCTCATACCACGCCAACACCGCGTGGAGGCGGCCTCTCATTTGTCATTACCTTTCTTGCCGCATTTGGCTTTGCTCTCTTTTTCAACATCTCTGACCTTACATCCCAGCCCGGGGCGTTTTGGGCCATTTTCTGCGGTGGCCTGCTGGTTGCCGGTATCGGCTTCTGGGATGACCACACCCATATCCCGGCACGCTGGCGATTTCTTGTCCACTCCATTGCAGCACTGGCGGGGCTGCTTCTATTCGGCCTGCCTGATATTCCACTGCCCGGTTCAACCATTGATCTGGGCATTATCGGTTACCCACTGGGCATCATTGCCCTGGTCTGGCTTCTGAATCTGTTCAACTTTATGGATGGCATTGATGGCATTGCCGGGAGTGAAGCACTCTTTGTCGGTATTGGGGCCATGCTGATCATGCAGTTTGCATCAGCAGGTGATTATGCCACACCCATCTTCTGGCTCTCTATCCTAATGGCCGGCATTGCCGGTTTTCTGGTCTGGAACTGGCCTCCGGCAAAGGTTTTTATGGGCGATGCAGGCAGCGGTTTTCTTGGATTAATGCTTGGCATGTTTGCACTATGGAGTGCAAATTTGGGGTTCTCCATCTGGGTCTGGGTCATCCTTTTGGCACTCTTTGTCACCGATGCAACGGTTACTCTTCTCCGTCGCATGCTCAATGGCGAACGCTGGTTCGAGGCGCACTGCTCCCATCTTTATCAGCAGTTATCGAGAAAGTGGGGGAGTCACCGCCCCGTCACCATGGCCCTGCTTGCCATCAATGTAGCCTGGCTGTTTCCCTGGGCCTGGCTTGCTGCGACCAAACCGGCTGCCGGTCTGTTTGCCGCACTCGCGGCATACCTTCCGCTGGTTTTGCTGGCAATCAAATCAAGTGCCGGAAAAAGTGAGTTGCCGGAATAGTCTTTAAACCTGGGAAAAGCAGTTCGCATTTACTCGCGCACCACCCGAAACCCTAATGTCGATAACCGTGAGGATGGGGGCTGTCTGTTACGTTCCGTGGTGCGCATGCTCATACCTGATTTGCTATAGGCACCGCCACGCACCACCCGCTGTTTGCATAGTGACGTTGTCCAGGCACTGCCATCGGTTGGGGCACCCACATAGTTTGGGCTATAGCAGTCTTGAATCCACTCCATGACGTTGCCTGCGGTGTTGTGCAGCCCAAAGGGGTTGGCCTTAAATGAGCCGACCGGGGCGGTGCGTTCACCCGCCCATTTAACACCGCAGTTATAGCAGTTGGCCCGGTTCTCCTCCAGCTTGTAGCCCCACCAGTAGAGACTGTTGTTCCCGGCACCTGCTGCATACTCCCACTCGGCCTCGGTAGGCAGTCGATAGCTGGCTCCCGTCTGCTCTGACAACCAGGCGGTGTAGGCCAGCGCATCTTCCCAGCTTACATTGATAACGGGGCGACGCCCCCTGCCCCACCCCTGATCATCCGGCAGTCTGCGGCCTGTGGCCTGGGCAAAGCGGTCATACTCTTCAAAAGTGGTCTCATAACGGGCGGCATAATAACGTCGCAGCTCCACCCTGTGGAGCGGACGTTCATCCTGTTTCAGCGCATTGTGATTACTTCCCATCAAGAATCTGCCGGCAGGAATCTCTGCCATGGCTGGGCCGGCAGAGCCATCCTGCAGCTGATCATGTATCACCTTCGGCTCTCTGAGTTTAACAGGTTTAGGCACGACTGCCGGAGCCACCATTTGCTCTCTCTCTGGCTTTTCCACGGCTACGTCTGGCAGGCTCTTTTTTACATCCAGTGGTTTGGATGATTTCAGATCCCTCTCCTCCGACACCAACCAGCTGGACAGCATCTCTTGCACCACTCTCTCCCCCGTCAGGCTGAAGATGATTTCATCCTTTCCATTGAGTACCAGCAGTACATTTAAAACGAAAAAACAGATAAGCCCACCCATCAACATACCAAACAGGCCGGTTTTTATCTGTCGGCCATCTCCACCCGCACCGTGCTCCGTTACCGTGTTCACAATGCCACGGGATTTGGACTTTTTAAGCTGCCCTTTTAACCGCTCCACCATCTCTTCCGCATGCCGATGCGCCTCATCTGCCTGCTCATACCGGGCTGTGGCCGATTCCAGTTTTACCTTTAACTGCTCCATCTCCTGTTTGACCTGCTCAAGATGCGCATCTCTGTCCTCCAGTGCATCCTCCAGTGAGCGCTGTTCAAGCAGCGCCCGTTCCATCTCACTGCCCCGCTCTTTGATGGCATTGTGCAGCTGATCCAACTCCTGTCGGATAGCCTCCTGATCAACCGGATCCATGGTGGAGGCCTGCTGCTCCAGCCTGTTCTGGAGTATCTTCCCTCTCTCCTGCAGCTGCTCTGTAGTTTGAGTACACTCATAATCCAGACCGGCCTGCAGCTGTGTCGCCCGCTCTATCTCAGCCAGATCCGGGCTACAGAGCAGACTGGAGGTATCGGCCACCCTGCTCTGCCTGGACTGCTTTTTCAGCTGCCGCAAGGCTGCATTTCTCTCTTTTTTAACGGCTGCCAGCTGCTGCTGCAAGCGCTTAATCTGGTTGTGTACCGTTTGCAGTTCAGCCGTTTCAAGCCGCTCCTGTTCCTGCGCTGTGCTAAGCAGCACCTCCAGCTCAAGCTCCTGCTCTCTCTTTCCTGATCTAAGTCTGTTGATCTGCTGTTGCAGAGCCGCGTTGCTCTCCTCTGCCTGCTTTGCCCGCTGTTCGAGTGACTCGATTTCTGCTGCTAATTTCTGGCTCGCCTGCTCATGTTGTGCAATGCCTGCATGATCACCCGGCCTGAGTGTGATGATCTTGGCACCCTTCTCCTGCGGCGAGGTCTCTCTACAGATCAACCTGTCATCCGGGATAGATTTTATGCCACCACTCAAAATAACCGCATCAAAGCCACGTTCCAATAAAAGAAAAGCGGCAATGGCGCTGTAGCGTCCATCCTGGCAATAGATAACATATTGATGCCCCGGTGCCAGGCTTGATACCTGAAAACGCAGTGAATTAAGCGGCAGATTGATACTGCCACTCATGTGTCCCTGCTGGTACTCGACTGGCGAACGAATATCCAGCCAAATACCATTGGCTATGGTTATCTGGCAGGCATCACTGAAATTTACCGTGGTGGCCAGGGGATGCTTTATAAGATTGATAAAGTCATCCTTGCTGAGTCGCATCAAAACACCATCACTTAACATGCTTACCGTACTGCTTCGCAGGTTATCGGACAGCAGGGCATCCTCACCAAAGCAGTCACCCGGCCCCAGCCGAGCCACTTCGGTCGACTGATAGCTGTCTACAGGTTTTTGGGATATCACACAGCGCCCTTCGCTGATAAAGTAAAAGTAGTCACCCTCTTCACCCTGCTGGATAATCTCCTCATCCTTACGCACGGCTACCTCTTCCATGCGGCTCATAACATGCCGGATATTCGCCCGGGGGATATGCTGAAAGATCTGCGATTGCAGCAGCAGACTCTTCCAGTCTCTATCCTCTGTACCCTCCACTTTATAGGCATTGGCGCGGGCATGTTCAATCAGCTTACTCAACCTGTGGCTGTTGATACGCACAAACTCAATACGCGATTTGGCACGGGCTGTATGTTGCCGTGGCAGTTGGTGGGCTATTGCAAACCGTGTAGTATCTGTGTTGCCTGTCAGAGTCTCTACCTCCGCCTCACCTTTTAGCAAAGAGACCTTACCAGAGAGCAGATAGATGTTTTCAGGCAGCGTATCGCCTTCATGAAACAGATACTCACCACGATTCATGTATTCGACAGCGACCTCTTGCAGCAGCTGCGCCAGCACTTTATCTGACAACATATTGAGCGGCGTCAGCCTGCTCAACATCTTCAGCTCTCTCTCTTTAGGCGTTGACGTCACAAGCCCCCCCTATCGGATGATCTTATCGAATTATTTTTCAGCATCATGAAGCATAGTGCATCTATGTCTGAAGCATTTGCCAGTTGGTTTGTAGCGACATTCATTACTATAAATAGTAGAACGCATACTGCGATGTTTTATTGAACGGATCGACACTATTGCACCCTCATAACCGGTTTTCCTTGACCTTTATCACAATTTTGGAATGATTGAATCCACACATGCCGTGGCAATCGGAAAGCCGCATAAAAAATATTCACAGTGCCGCTGTTCAACATTGGGTAATGGATTTAACCCATTAAAACACTGCCAATAAGGGGCTATACCATATTGAGTGGGGGATACAGCTATTTTTCATAAACACAGAGACCACTGAGAACACAGAGTTATCGTTTGTAACGTTTAATTCCATTGACCAACCTGGATGCATTAAAATTTATCAGCAATCCCGTAGAAATATGCGTTAATTTCAAATAGGTCAATATCTGTGCCTCATGGATCTTCAGTAATTTTTCAACCGATTTAAGTTCTAAAATTAGACAGTCGTCCACCAGAAAATCAAGCCTGTAGCCACATTCAAGCTTAATATCCTTATACTGTATCGGAATGGGCGCCTGAACAATAAAGGGTATATCCTTCATGCTTAGTTCATAAGCCAAACATTTCTCAATAGGTGTTTTCTAACAGTCCAGCACCCAATGTACGATGCACCTCAATAGCACAATCTATCACTGTTTCTGACAGCCCCTTACTACACTCCTTCATGCTCTGTGGCCTCCGTGGTCTCTGTGTCTATTCATTGAACCACTCGATATGGCATAGACCCGCCAATAAACACCATTTCCATTTTGATGTTTGGTAACCAAAAAACCTCACTTTTATAAAAAACAGCTGCTTTCCCTGGGAATTGCGAATAAATTGCCTGTTTATCTAAAATAACCAACGAAAACACTCGAATTTATAAGGCAGCCACTATAGAATGCTGGCCATCTTTAAAACCTCACTATTTATAGTGTCACATTTCAACTACTTTAAATCAGGAACCATCCATGGCCGTAAAGAAAAAAGCTGCAAAAAAGAGTGCGAAGAAAAAAGTTGTCGCAAAGAGCACTGTTACCGCTGAAAAAAGGGTGCCCGCAAAGAAGAGGGTTGCCACCAAAAAGAAGGTCGTAGCCAAGAAGAAGGTAGCAAGCAAGAAAAAAGCGGTTGCAAAGCTGAAAGCCATCCCCTCCAAGCAGACCAAGGCTCAAATCATCACCGCTATTGCTGAAGAGACCGAACTCTCACGCAAGCAGGTTGCCGCTGTATTTGAATCACTGGGTATACTGGTAACTCGCCACATGCAGCGCCGTGGCTCTGGTGAATTCACCATTCCAGAGACGGGCGTCAAGATCCGCCGCGTGCGCAAGCCTGCACGCAAGTCCCGCATGGGTCGCAACCCGGCAACAGGTGAGAGCATCAAGATTGCCGCCAAGCCCGCCAGCACCGTCATTAAAGTGGGTGCGCTAAAGACACTGAAGGATAAACTCTCTTAAGCAGGCCTGTCACCTGGGAGTCTGTCCAAGAATAGATGACCTACTACCCAAAAGCGGGCACAAGTGCGGAACAGCCTCCCAGGGCCATAAAAACGGGGCGCGGTATGCAATGCATATCGCGCCCTCTCCGTTTGAGCGACTCTGGAAACGGGACTTTAGTCCTGCAATCCGCAAAGTTGCAGGACTAAAGTCCCGCTTCCGAAGGGCTCTCTACATACCCTGTCGAATGGTCAACGTGTTGCCCCGCTGAACCAGCTCTAAATGTTTGAGAAAACTCATGCCGAGCAATACTTCGTCACCCCCCATGCTGGGTAAAATCGAACCTCGAACATTGGTGAGCTCAATCCCACCAAGGGTGACTCGCTCCAAGCGGGTGCGCCAGGCAGTTATCTTTCCATTGGCTGTATTGAATACCGCTTCAGCACCCCGCTCAAGATTCAGCCGATTGGCCAGTGCCAGCGGAACAGCGACATCTGTTGCTCCTGTATCCAGCATAAAAACAACGGCCTCGCCGTTGATAGCACCAGTGGCCACATAATGCCCAAATTTATTGCGCACCAGCACAACCTCCTGCGGCTCACCGGTTGTAACCACTGTATTTAGCTGCCGGTTGGGATTGTATTGATCATCCAGCACACCATTAAAAAACAGGGTTAACAGGCCCAGCGTCAATACCCAGGCAGCGATCATCATGCCTTTTCCAAGACGCCGGTTGGCCTTTTCTGAATTATGGTTATTCACAGCGCATATCCTGGGAAAGCAACTTATCTACCCCTTCAGCAATCATCTGCATGCCCAGCTTGCGCCCGATGATAATGGTCAGTTGGATGGTCTGCATAGTAGTTCTGAGCGTAACAAAAAACAGGCTGATAAATGAGCTGTTAATGGGTTTCTGTATAGCCAAGCGAAGACTCAGAGCAAGCAGATCGTAGCGCTTTTTTGTGGGTATCAGGTACTATAGCACCTGCATCATAATGAGCGGAACCAACCCCGCCTACCCACCCAAACCAAAAGATGAGGAGCACACATTGAAAATACTTACTGGAGATATTGGCGGCACCAATACCCGTCTCGCTGTCTTTGATACCGAGACCGGGCAACTCCAGCCCTCCTCTCTAACGGTATACGGAAGCAACAACTGCTCCTCTCTGGATGAGGTTGTTGCACACTACATCAGCCGCCTCGGGGGTGGCTGCGAATATGCCTGTTTTGGCATCGCAGGCCCGATCAAGGATCGACACTGCAAGACCACCAACCTGCCCTGGCAGGTCAGTGCCGCCGACATCGAGCATGGACTGCGGATTAAAAAAGTATGGCTGATCAATGATCTGGAGGCCGTCGCCTGGGGCATCCCTGCATTGGCTGACGACGCCTTCTGCACCCTGCAATCCGGCGCCCCGGAGCAGCAGGGCAACCAGTGCATCATCGCCGCAGGCACGGGGCTGGGCGAGGCAGGCATCGCCCGGCAGAGTGACGGTCTCCCTCTCCCTTTTGCCACCGAAGGCGGTCACGCCGACTTTGCCCCACGCAGTGCACTTGAATTTGCCCTCTTTGAGTTTCTGACGCAACACCTTGGGCATGTCAGCTGGGAGCGGCTGCTCTCCGGCTCCGGTCTGGTCAACATCTACCATTTTCTGCTTAAACACCGCCAGCACAGCTCCACACTTGAGCTGGATTTTGACCACCCTGCCGCCACTGTTTCAGAGGCTGCACTGGATCAAAGCTGCCCTATCTGCGTTGAGGCGCTGGATCTGTTTATCCGCCTCTATGGCGCAGAGGCGGGCAACCTGGCACTGAAACATAAGGCAACCGGAGGGGTCTTTATTGGCGGAGGGATTGCATCCAGGATATTACCAAAACTTCAGGAAGGTTCATTTCTGCAAGCCTTCCGTGATAAAGGACGGATGGAGCCACTGCTTCAAAGCATGCCGGTCAAGGTTATTCTGGATGACAAGGTGGCGCTGCTTGGGCCAGGCCGATATGGCATATCCCGACTTTAGTTACTTAGTGCCTGAACGAAAAGACGCAAACATGATTAAAAACAGCATGTTACACTAGAACCATGTGGTTGAAGAATGAATGAGCAGCAAGCAGCAGTATTTGCTCTATATTCGATAAGTCATTGTTTTTAAAGCGTTGTTCCAACAGTCACCGACCTTAGGGTAATACTCGGATGCGTAAAATACGACAAAACCTACAAATCTTCACCCGGTGAAACCCCCATGCGCAAAATAATTGACCCACAATTGCAAATAGGCGAGCAAGAGATCGGCGCCATTCGATTGGATCCAAAATCTCGAGACGACATTCCGCAGATTCTGCTGGGACTACAGCACATCTATATAACGCCGGAGGTACGTGAGCCGGTATTCGCCATCCTCGAAGAAGTGCTGCCTGAGC
>JAKISI010000073.1 GCA_021648685.1 Candidatus Polarisedimenticolaceae bacterium | reverse complement strand
AGTTTGTATGGTAGAATGTGTGTTTGCCTTGGTTGTTTCACCCATTGGGTGTCGGTTTGTTTTGTCGCTAACCATTATACAACCAAGGCTTTCTGCGTTTTACGTTTTTCTATGTGGGGATTAGTGACACAGGGTTAAGTTGAAACAGTGAACATTACAAAAATGTAATCCAATCGTCACCTTAACGACAGCCTCCCCCTCTACTATTGAATGCAAGACCACTCAACTGTAAACAGAGGATGAAGCTGATGGCTCCAGATCCCCAGACACTTCCAGACTTGCCCCGCCGCCGTTTTGTTCAAGGCTTGGCTGCCGGAGGCATTCTGTTTGGTTTAACACCGTTATTCAAACCAGCCTGGGCAATGGAACCCTCAGAGACCGCTACTGGCTCAGCCCCCGTGCTTACGGGCCGGGAGTTCGATCTCACTATTGCCGAGACCGCCGTCAACTTTACCGGCACACCACGAATGGCAACCTCTATCAACGGATCAATCCCAGCCCCCACCCTACGTTGGCGCGAGGGTGACACAGTAACTATTCGTGTCACCAACCGGCTTAACGTCTCCACCTCAATTCACTGGCACGGCATCATTCTGCCCTACCAGATGGACGGTGTGCCGGGGATCAGTTTCTCCGGAATCGCTCCAGGTGAGACCTTCACCTACCGCTTCAAGGTACAGCAGAGCGGCACTTACTGGTATCACTCCCACTCTGGATTTCAGGAGCAGACTGGCATGTATGGCGCCATCATCGTCGATCCTGCCGAAGGCGAAACAATCCGCGCTGACCGCGATTATATTGTGCAGCTCTCCGATTGGACGGATGAAGATCCAATGGCGGTCTTCACCAAGCTGAAAAAGCAGAGTGACTACTACAACTTCAATGAGCCGACCGCCGTCGACTTCTTCCGTGATGTAGCTGACAAGGGTTTTAACACCGCCCTCAGCAAACGGCGGATGTGGAACCAGATGCGCATGACACCGACTGATCTGGCTGATATTTCCGGTTACACCTACACCTTTCTGATGAACGGTGCTACACCAGCGGCCAACTGGACAGGTCTGTTCAACCCCGGCGAACGGGTCAGGCTACGCTTCATCAGCAGCGGCACTCAGAGCTTCTTCGATGTGCGTATCCCCGGACTGAAGATGACCGTGGTGCAGGTCGATGGCCAGAATGTCGAGCCGGTGACGGTGGATGAGTTCCGTTTTGGTCCCGGCGAGACCTATGACGTTATTGTCACGCCAAAAGATGATGCCTACACCATCTTCGCCCAATCTATGGATCGCACCGGCTACACCCGTGGAACACTGGCAACCCGCGCCGGATTGATGGTACAGGTGCCTGAAATGGATGCCCCCCAATGGCTGACCATGAAAGATATGATGGGCGGCGCTATGGCGGGCATGACAGGTATGCAGCATAGCGGCTCTGTAGTCCGCCACGCCAAAACCGAATATGGTCCCAGCGTCGATATGCGCGTCGACAAGCCGCGCACCAACCTCGATGACCCCGGGATCGGTCTGCGCAACAACGGCCGGCGGGTATTGACCTATGCCGATCTGCACACCATCGGTGGCCCGCTTGATCCACGCAGTGCGGAGCGGGAGATCGAACTGCATCTGACCGGCAACATGGAGCGCTACACCTGGTCCATTGACGGCCTGGAGTTTGGCCAATCCACCCCGATTCATTTCCGTCATGGTGAACGCCTGCGGGTCATTCTGCATAACGACACCATGATGACTCACCCCATGCATCTGCACGGTATGTGGAGTGAAATGGAGAGCCCAGATGGCCAGTTTCTGACTCGTCGACATACCATCAGCGTACAACCAGCACAACGGATCAGCTTTCTGGTGCATGCCGATGCGTTAGGGCGCTGGGCATGGCACTGCCATCTTCTCTATCACATGGACGCAGGCATGTTCCGTGAAGTGGTTGTAGCGTGAGAGAGGGCAAAATAATGAAGAGAATAGAAATGAACAATCCCGCCGCTTTAATGATGGCCACCTTGCTGACGGTCAGCCTCTCTCCTGCTTGGGCGCAGGGTGATATGAATCATCAATCAATGCCTGCATCCACCGATGCAGAGATGGAGGATATGGATTTCTCCGGTATGAAGATGAGTGATATGGAACAGCCTATGGATCACTCAATGGATCATGGTAAGAACGGCATGATGCAGGGTTCCATGCAGGGTGGATCGGCCCCGGCAGATGCCCGCGACCCACACGCCTACTCCGATGGTTACGACTTTGGCCCAATTCCACGGCCACGCTTGGCCGATGAGCAGAATTTTGCTTCGCTGCTTGTTGATCGCCTTGAAGCCACTCGAAGTGATGACAACACCACCGTTGCTTATGACCTCCAGGCTTGGTACGGCCGCGACTATGACCGCGTGGTATTGAAAGCCGAAGGTGAGGCCAATAGCGGTAAGTTGGAAGAGGCCGACTCCGAACTATTATGGAGCCACGCTGTGGCAACATTTTGGAACACGCAGCTTGGATTGCGTTATGAGAGCAGTGAAGAGGGACCCGATCGAAGCTGGCTCGCCTTCGGTTTTCAAGGATTAGCGCCCTACTGGTTCGAACTGGATGTCACCGCCTATCTTGGTGAAAATGGTCAGAGTGCGCTGGGGTTGGAGGTGGAGTATGAACTGCTATTCACTCAGAAACTGATTCTTCAACCCCGGCTTGAGGCCAACATATATGGCAAAAATGATCCCAAACTCGCACGGGGTTCCGGTCTTTCTAACATCACAGCAGGCCTGCGATTGCGCTACGAAATCCGGCGTGAGTTCGCACCTTATATCGGCATCGAGTGGGCCGGAAAATTTGGTGATACGGCTGATTACGCCCGCGCCGCCGGTGAGTCGGAGGATGAAACCAGGGGCGTAGCGGGTGTGCGTTTCTGGTTTTGAACACTTGCGCAGAATCTATCAGGTTAAGTAATAGAAACATGTCAATCATATCTACACCCAAGGGACAACGATTCACCTGGTATGTGAAGCTGTTCTTCTGGAATCAGAAACGTAAATATGGCGCAATCCTGGAGCCTGCTAGGCTTTGGGGACGTTCACCAAAGGTATTTGCCGCCCTCGCTTCACTCTATGGTGCATTTGATCGTGGTTCTTCACCCCTGGAGCCTGCGCTGCGAACATTGGTAACCGTACGGGTTTCGCAGATCAATGTCTGTCCATTCTGTGTCGATATCAACTCCGCTACGGCGCTGAAACGGGGCATCACGAATGAGAAACTGACCGAGCTTGCCGACTATGCCACAAATGATCTCTACAGCGACGAAGAGAAGGCAGCCCTCACCTATACCGAGGTGGTGACCTACAGTGACCAGCAACCCACCGCAGAGCATTTTGAGGCGTTGCGCCGCCACTTTGATGACGATACCATCATCGAACTCACTGGGCTAATTGGCTTTCAGAACATGTCGAGTAAATTCAATGCAGCATTAGGCGTTAAACCGCAGGGCTTTTGCACTATGGCACTGCCATCTACTACGGAGAAGGAGCCGCAATGAGACAGCAACAGAAAATCTGCCCGGTATGCAGCATGAAAGTGAACCCTGATGTGCCGACCGCAGAGCACCACAAAATCCACTACTACTTCTGCTCTGAGCAGTGCCGGGAGACCTTCTCCGCACGCCCATCGTTCTACATAAAAACAGCTGGATCGGAGCGTAAAGAGCACCTTAAACGACGCACCATACGTCTGGCTAAAACGCCTGATGAGGCAGTCATGGTGCTGCTGGCCTCCTGTTTAAGCGAAATGATGGGCGTGAAAGAGGTCGCGGTCGAGGGCAAAAAGATACAGATCACCTATGACCTGCTACAGACAACAGAGATCCAGATTGAAAAAACATTGGATGAAATTGGTGTGCAGCTTGGCGATGGATGGTTGGAGCGCCTGCGCCGTGGCTGGGTAAATGAGAGTGAAGAGGTGGCGCTGGACAACCTGACAGCATCGGGCAAACACTGCTGCAACAAGCCACCACCAGGCATCTGACAGAGGTGATGAGATGAACTATCGAAAAGTGACCGCCA
This sequence comes from Candidatus Polarisedimenticolaceae bacterium, assembly GCA_021648685.1. Taxonomy (GTDB): domain Bacteria; phylum Pseudomonadota; class Gammaproteobacteria; order Chromatiales; family Chromatiaceae; genus WFXD01. The sequence goes on along the minus strand of JAKISI010000073.1, from coordinate 6,498 downwards.
TTATCCGGGGCGATGTGCTGGAAAAGGTTGAATCTGTACTGCGAGCCTTGGATGTACATGGCATCAGCGTAACCAAGGTCAAGGGCTACGGCGAATATGCAGATTTCTACTCCAGTGACTGGATGGTCAGCCACGCCCGGATCGAAATATTCACTGATGAAACTCAGGCTGATTCCATTGCCCAGGCCATCATGAAGAGTGCTCATATAGGCGTGGAAGGGGATGGCATCATCGCCATATTGCCGGTGGAGAAACTCTATCGGATTCGGACTCAATCTGAAGTTACAGCGAACGAAATTTAACTGCAAAGGATTATCAAAATGCCTGAAATCATCCCCAATTTACACCCCGTTTTTGTCCATTTTACCGTGGCGCTATTATCGGTCTCAACGGGCCTTTTTATTGTGCTTCATCTGCTTGGCTCTCGTTTGCCAGAAAATCTGCGGCAGCAGCTGAGAACCGTAGCCCGCTGGAACCTGTGGCTTGGCGCAGGCATTACCGTAATTACTGTTGCTGCCGGTTTCTATGCCTATAACACGGTAGCGCACGATGCCCCCTCTCATGCAGCGATGACCGATCATCGCAACTGGGCACTGGCCACGGCCCCGCTGTTTATCGGTATCGCACTCTGGTCAATGGTCTCTGTATGGAAAGGAAAACAGCTCGGTGGTCGGTTTGTTGTCGCACTGTTGATTGCACAGATTCTCCTCCTATCTACTGCCTGGCGTGGTGGCGAAGTTGTCTACCGTTACGGCTTGGGTGTGATCTCGCTGCCGCAGTCGGAAGGTGCAGGTCATGCGCACGCCCACGGAGAGGGAGAAGGGCATGCGACAACCGATAAGCCGATGGATTTTAATGGTATGGATGAAATGATGGAAGGCGATGGGCATGATCATGGGCATTAGTGATGAATCTCTTTATAAAAGAGCTTGACCTGTGTGCAGTACCCAGGTTTTACACTTATGAGCAGGACAGAGATAAACCGTTCAGCAACCTGATAGGTGAAAAGGATGTTAACAGTCAGCGCGTTATCAAAAGCGGCAGAAACAACAGCTGATTCAATACGACATTATGTGCGTATTGGTCTATTAACGCCCTCGCGTAATCCTGATAACGGTTACCGGCTCTTCAGCGATGATGATATTAAAAAAGTGAAGTTTATCCGCCGAGCCAAAGGGCTTGGTTTTACGTTGCATGAGATACAAATCATATTTGATCATGGCACGGCTGGACAATCACCCTGTCCTGCCGTGCGCAACATGATTCAGCAACGTATCAGTAAAAACAGAAGCAATCTGGCTGAACTAAACAGACTGCAACTACGCATGGACAACGCATTGGAGAAGTGGAAAACAATGCCGGACGGAGAACCTGATGGCAAGGCGCTCTGTCACTTGATTGAGTCGATAGAATAATCGGGATCAGAATCATTATGCCTAACAAAGCAAAGAACCCACAAATGAGACTGCATAGCACGGGGGCGCTGACTCCGGAACAGCATGCTACGCAAGACAAAATATATGCTCAGGAGCATAAATATGATTACTTGATAATCGGCACGGGTATCGCAGCTTTAACAGTGGGATCACTGCTGGCCAATGCCGGACACAAAATATGCATGCTTGAAGCCCATGATATCCCTGGCGGTTATGCCCATAATTTTAAAATGGGCGATTACTGTTTTTGTGCTCAGATCCACTATGTCTGGGGTGGTGGCCCTGGCGACACGATCAGCCGATTTACAAAAAAGCTGGGGCTGGAAGATGAGCTGGAGTTCTTGCCCTACGATGCCAATGGCTACGACCGCATGGTTATGCCTGATGGTAAAACCGTCAAAATACCCTATGGTTTTGATAAATTGGCCGACAATATCGAAGCGGCCTATCCAGGGCATAGAAAAGGGGTAGAGAAGTTTCTTAAGATAGTTGACCGTATCTATACAGAGGAGCGACGCTTCCCCAGTCGCGGCAAATTTTCACTTGTAGATCTAATTAGCAGAGCTTTGAATTTTCGATATCTGTTCAAATATCGTAATAAAACCCTGCAACAGGTATTCGATGCCTGTCATCTCAGTCAAGAGATTCAGTCGGTACTCTGTGCCAATGCAGGTGATTTTATGCTGCCCCCGCAAGAGCTGTCCATATTGGCTTATGCGGGGCTTTTTGGCGGCTACAATACCGGCGCCTACTATCCCAAAAAACACTACAAATATTATATAGAGAGGCTGGCCAGCTTTATTACCGAGCATGAGGGGTGCCATATTTTCTATGAAATGCCTGTCACCAAAATAAACATAGCGCGTGACCGAGTAGTCAGTATAGAGACAGAAGGCAGCAAAGTATTCACCGCCAAAACCTTCATCTGTAACGCCGACCCACAAAGCACGGCAAAAAAGATAATTGGCTGGGATCTATTTCCCAGGAAGTATCACAAAGCACTCTCTTATGACTACTCTTCAGCCGGTACGGTGGTCTATCTGGGGTTAAAGAATATAGATTTGAAGAAGCTCGGTTTTGGCAGCTTCAACACCTGGCACCTGGAACAGTGGGATATGAACAAAACCTGGGAAGAGCAAAAGAGGGGTAATTTTGACAAACCCTGGTTGTTTATCTCAACCGCCTCGCTGCACACCCACGAGGCAGGAACAACCCCGGAAAATGGTGAGATTATTGAGCTGGCCACCTATACTGACTTTACAAGCTTTAGAGACTTAAAAGAGAGAGATGTTCGACGCTATCGCAAAAAGAAAAAGGAGGTTGCTAACAAGATGATAGCGCTGGTAGAAAAATACTATATCCCCAATCTGCGTGAACATATTGCGGTCAAAGTGGTGGGAACCTCCTCGACCAATTTTGACTATGTACGCGCCCCTTACGGTAACGCCTATGGCTCTACTCTGAATACCACCAACCTAAATATAGGCCGGCTGACGGCAGAGACGCCATGGCCAAACTTTTGGTGGTGTAATGCTTCCAGTGGTTCCGCAGGTTTTCACGGGACGACAAGCACGGGCATGGGGCTATATACCAAGCTGACGGGAGATGTTGTCTTCCCGGAAGATGAAATGCCGGAGAGTGAAGCACTGGTAAAATATGCCCGAAACAGATGGGGAGAGAGATGACTAAGGCGCAAATTGTTATTGATAATGCCCTGTCTGCTTTCGGTCTATCGAAAGAGATGGAGACGGATCCAACGGTTATAAAAAGCATTATCAAGGGTATGCAGCTTGATGATTTTAACCCTGCATTTGAGCCAATGGCTGAGTTTTTAAAAGAGATCACGACCCAACCAAAAAGCCTGCAACCGATGTTTAAGAGCATCGAAACAGGCATCATCACAAAGCACCCGGCTATCCTGGAGTTTCTGGAGTTGGCACTGCAAAAAAAATGGCTGCATGGATCAGAGCATATTCATAGAGCCGTGCAGGTTACCTTTGTACTTGAAGCAATGACCGCCGCCATGGCCAACAACCACCATTTTTTTGTTGCAACGCAAGATCACTATAGAAGCAAACAACGAGTACATGGATTGGATACTGCGAATATTGTTAAAACTTTTTTGCGCTCACTGTTTATATCTCATGATCTGTTCAATCTTGCCAAAGCATTCTCACTTGACCCGCTTATGGTCTACTTTCGAGTTCAGCGTGGATTGACAAAGGCATGCATCACTAACGATGGCTTAAACAGGTTATATAAAAAAAATGAGATCAACTATATTGAACGGAAGCTACTATCAGCAGCCTGCAAGAACGGCTCAAAACATATTAATAAATTAGTCAGAATCAATATTTATGAAGCGGGAATCAAGGATTATGAAGAGGGCTTTAAAACAAATGCAATGGCTGCGCATGCATTATCAGAGTGGATAAAGAACACCCCTCCCGTTGCAACATTTGATAACAGAAGTGTCATTCCTGGAAACAGTCGCAATGCTTTTTATGATTCCATTGCCGGAAAAGAGAACAACTTTCCAAATATCACCTTCAGCCAGGAGTGGGCCAGTCTCTACACCACATGGAATATGGCATTCGTTTTAGGCAACATCAACAACCTGGATATTCTCTTTCCGAAACTGTTGATTCCATCGGTCATAAACGCCGAAAGCAACGACTTCCTCGGCACAAGAATCATCTCACTCTGGTTAACGATAAATCATGCGCTCTTCAGGAGCTATGAAAAGGATAATAGTGAGCTGCCTGGGCCGGATAATAAAGCGGAAATGGCAGAGGCATGGGCTGAAATAAATAAAAAATATGCTTTTGATCTAAGCAAGATTGAGACATGTGAAGATCAAGCAATACATGAAAAAAATTGTGCCTGTTTTTTCTCACGGCCATATCGCAATTTGTTTGGATTAGTAAAAGAACTTTTCTCTATATGAGAAAATCAAAGGGGAGATAGATTATGCAAACCGATCCTGTTTGTGGCATGAAGGTAGCAGCAGATACGCAGTACCATAGTGATTATAGCGGTAAAACCTACCACTTTTGCAGTGAACATTGTCTGCATAAGTTTGAGGCTGAACCCACTCAATATATGCAAACCGAATCACTCACCGATCCAGTATGCGGCATGGCAGTCACTAAAGCGTCGGAACATCACACCGCGCATGAGGGTAAGGTGCATTACTTCTGTAGTGCCTCTTGCCTGGAGAAGTTCAACAGATCCCCCGCACAGCATCTGCATGAAAAAGAGAGCAGACAGCCGGTAGATGAGGCGCTGGATCACACTGGCTGTGCCAAACATGCTGCCCCCAGCGCCCCTGTTGATTCAGCAGATGAGTCGGCAACCTACACCTGCCCCATGCATCCCGAAGTTGAGCAGCAAGGCCCTGGCAGTTGCCCCAAGTGCGGCATGGCGCTGGAGCCAAAAGGCGTTCCTGTCATTGCAACCAAAACCGAATACACCTGCCCCATGCATCCAGAGGTTGTGCAGGATCATCCCGGCAGCTGTCCCAAGTGCGGTATGGCACTGGAGGCCGTCACCGTAGAGGCGGAGGAGGACAGCAGCGAACTGGACTATATGACCCGCCGTTTCTGGGTCAGTGCAATATTGGCGATCCCGGTCTTTTTCAGTGCCATGGGTGCGGAACTCTGGCCCGAAGGCATCAATAGCCTGATCTCTCCTGTTGCCCGACAGTGGGCTGAACTTGTGCTCTCCGCACCGGTGGTCTGGTGGGGGGGCTGGGTCTTTTTTCAGCGCGGCTGGCAATCCATTGTCACTCGCAACCTCAATATGTTCACCTTGATTGCGATTGGTGTCGGCATCGCCTGGATCTACAGCCTTATTGCGGTGCTGATGCCCGGTATTTTTCCGCCCGCTGTCTTCAGTGAAGCCGGTGTGGTGCCGGTCTATTTTGAGGCTGCTGCGGTGATTACTGCACTGGTGTTGCTGGGGCAGGTGATGGAGCTGCGCGCCCGTAGCCAGACCAATGCGGCCATTAAACTACTACTGGGTTTAGCACCCAAAACGGCACGTATCGTACGTGAAGATGGCACCGAGGAGGATATTCCGCTGGAACATGTCCAACCGGGAGACCACCTGCGCATCCGCCCCGGTGAGAAGGTGCCGGTGGATGGCGAGGTGATCGGCGGTGAGAGCAATGTGGATGAATCAATGGTCACTGGTGAGCCTATTCCTGTCGTCAAAACAGCAGGTGAAAAACTGATTGGTGCCACCGTAAACGGCACCGGTGGCCTGTTGATGCGGGCTGATAAGGTCGGTGCCGATACCCTGCTGGCACAGATCGTCAAGATGGTGGCTGAGGCACAACGCTCCCGTGCCCCGATTCAGAAATTGGTCGATACCGTTGCCGGATACTTCGTGCCCACGGTAGTGGTTGTTGCTGTTATCACCTTTATTGTCTGGGCAGTGTGGGGGCCGGAACCCGCCATCGCCTACGCCGTAATCAACGCCGTGGCGGTACTGATTATTGCCTGCCCCTGCGCATTGGGGCTGGCTACTCCCATGTCAATCATGGTGGGCACCGGCAAGGGCGCAATGATGGGGGTGCTGATCAAAAATGCCGAGGCGCTGGAGGTGATGCAGAAGGTGGATACCCTGGTGGTGGACAAAACCGGCACTCTCACCGAAGGCAAACCGAAGCTGGTCTCTGTGGTGGCCCGCGAGGGTTTTCAAGAGAACGACAACCTGCGTCTGGCCGCCAGCCTGGAGCGGGCCAGCGAGCACCCACTGGCTGAAGCCATTGTGCAGGGCGCTGAAGAGCGAGGTGTCGAGCTGACCGGAGCTGACAACTTTCAATCCGTCACCGGCATGGGTGTTACCGGAACTGTGGATGGCCACAAGGTGGTACTGGGCAACCTTAAACTGTTGGAGAGCCTTGATATTGATGCGGGGGACCTGCCGCAACAGGCAGATACTCAACGCGCCGAAGGTCAGACGGTGATGCTGTTGGCGGTTGATGGCAAAGCCGCTGGACTGATTGGTGTTGCCGATCCCATCAAATCCACCACCCCGGGGGCAGTTCGTGACCTAC
>JAKISI010000015.1 GCA_021648685.1 Candidatus Polarisedimenticolaceae bacterium | reverse complement strand
TCATAAGCCAAACATTTCTCAATAGGTGTTTTCTAACAGTCCAGCACCCAATGTACGATGCACCTCAATAGCACAATCTATCACTGTTTCTGACAGCTCCTTACTACACTCCTTCATGCTCTGTGGCTTCCGTGGTCTCTGTGTCTATTCATTGAACCACTCGATATGGCATAGACCCCTTTTTTATATGCCTTCATTCCTGTTGGATGTGATCGGTAAAAAGTGCAGTAATGTACGCGCTTGAATGATCTCGTCGAAATGTATTTGGCTCACACAGATCCATCAATGAGCAGGCTCGACAGCGTATCTTTTTATCCGTTGGCATGGGTGTTTTACCCGATGCCAGCAAACCATGCGCCCCACCAATAGCAGCAAGTGTTGTATTTCGTAACGCATCATTAAACAAAACAGGCTCGCGCTTTCTTACCTGCCAATACCACAAAGCGCCTTCGTCTATGGTTACTTCGCACATCTCTTCCAGGCACAAAGCCTGTGCGCAGAGCTGTATTTTATCCCAGTCTTCCAGCTTGGGTTTGCCACGTTTATATTCTACAGGGAAGTATCTGGTTGGTGGCTTACCCTCTATCTCCAGCAGATCCAGCTTTCCCGTAAGGTGCAGTTGATGAGAGATTACCGCAACACTGCGCTCATAGCGCACACTGCCCCGCCGCTCTGCTTCATAACTATCAACACGCTCATGCAGCAGATTGCCATGTGCGGTAAAAAAGTTCTCTGCCCATACCTGTTCGATATGGATCAGCGCAAACTGGCGAGGACAGTAGGCATAATGCTGTAAGGCAGAGAGCATTATGAGTTGCTTATCGGCACTCATTTCACTACCTTATGCATTCCCACGCAGAGCGCGGGAATGAGGTAGAGAAGGCAGAAGCATAAGGGCCAGCCCACAGCTCACCCGCGCGTTCACAGCTCGCTCCCACGCTCTGCGTGGGAATGCATACCTGGCTTACCAACACCGATTCACCTCCAGCAACCCCTCTTTGCCCGCATAGTTTCTGGCACTTGAATACCGCCAATGATCTGCAACATCAACATAACCCCGCTTTACCGGATTGTGATGTATATACTCCACTTTTTGCCGCATCATTACCTCATTTTGTATCCATTCAGGATGAACACCTTCCTGCCAAAACTGATAGGCACGGTCTCCTTTATGCGCCTTTTTATAAAAGGCCAACTGTTCCAGAATGCGTGAAATATTGTTTTCATCAAGATAAGTGATTAAACGTCTTGCGGTAAAGGATTTGAGACGTGCAATATCACGATCCAAGGTGCTACTTTGCACCACTAAATGGAGGTGATTTTCCAAAATGACATAGGCAAAAACCTGCATGCCCTCTTTCATTAAAAAGCGCAAGGAATCGAAGATGATTTCAACTGTATCCTGACGTGTGAAAACAGGCATCCAATGCAGCACTGTCAGCGTGATGAAATGCGGTGCCTCTGGATTTGTGATTTTGTATCGACTTCTACCCATGATTAAATCCGTATGCATTCCCACGCAGAGCGTGGGAACGAGATAGATACGAGAAGAGAGGTAGCATTATGGAATTTTACCCACAGCTCGTTCCCACGCTCCGCGTGGGAATGCATACCTGGCTTACCAATACCTGTTATACCCAGCAAAGCCCAAGACAAGTTTTTCCTCTCTTCGGCTTGGCAGATGATGAGCTGAGCATCTACACTATTTCCTGCACTTCTACACCTTTTTCTTCAAGCCCCTCTTTATTGACCTTAATTTCATAATCATTAAATCCACTCGCCGGTGTACCCTCTTCTCCTTGAACACGTTTTACTGTTACACAATCAAAAAGCTTGTGTGACGGCATGTTTCCCAACGCATCATTGTGCTTGAAGACTATTAGCCTGCGTGCAACCATTTCACCTCGTGCAGCTGAATGATCATGTTCAAACATCATTTGTAATGCTTGCCAGAGTTTTTTAAGGTCATCATCAGAAAAGCCTGTCTTCTCAGCAAGTTTTGCAGATACAAAACCGTGAACGCGATAGAGACCATAAGGGACAATATGCTTTCTACCCATTGTGCGATTATCACCCTGCTGTTCTTCGGCCTCTTTTTCAGTTGTTACAGCCATTCGAGTAATGGTGATTTCCAACGGAATAATTGGGTCTATGGACTTGGCAAATGCTAACTGGACAGGACCACGCACCTGCCCGCTATTTACTGCTGTTGTCATCACTGCTCCAAATGTGCGAACGTCATAGAAGTTAGCGCACATCCACTCTGTTACCGCACGCGATTTCTCTGCATCCTTTGGCAGTTTTTTATCAATCGGCTTGATATCCAGAGCATCATAAGCCTTTTTGTTTTGATTGTTTAAAACAGACTTCTCCTTGACGTAAATATCATAGCCTTGGGTATCTGATTCGGTGAGTTCAATGAAGTTGCGAATCTTGCGTTTCAGGCAAACATCAGTTACCAGCCCCTTGCTGGATTCCGGGTCAAGGCGCGGCATATTACCGGCATCAGGATCACCATTAGGGTTTCCGTTGGTGACATCGAACAGGTAGACAAATTCATAGCGGTTTTGAATGATCATTATTGATTCTCCTTGATGTTATTCAGTGTTATCACTGGCTTGTTGCAACTCTTTGCCAGCTGAGGAATATTTCTCACGTTGCTGGTAGTAGCCAATCGTAAAGCGCCCTTGATGCTCAATAGAGAGATGCTTAGGAAAGCAAGTCGGAAGTTTTACGATAATGCCCGCCAAATTTTTGTCCAGATTTGCAGCATCTCCCGGCATTGATTTACGTATTTTTGACAGATGATTTCTTGCTCCGCTCAGTAAACGGGGAAAAACGGAATAGGGTACGGTTGAAGCTGAAGCAAAGTAACGATCTGTGATGGTGGCATTGGCATTCTTGATCGCACTGGATTGAATCCGTTCCAGTACCGCAAACAACCTACCAAGCTGATAGGCATCACTCTCATTGTTTTCATCCAAACTCATGGGGATCTCCTCCTTAATCAATTGTTTTCTGTAATCTCTGTGTAGTACGGCCTTGATCATGGCAACTCGCAGTGGACTGATATGTCCATCTGAGCGAATGCGTAGAAGAAGCTGTGCCAGTAGTGAGTGAGGGTAGCGCTCTCCGGTAAGGACAGCGCGCATTAACTCACCGGCAAGGTGGGTGGGTATATCTTCTGACTTTGTTTTTTGTCTGGGGCGATATGGCGCTAATTCTCCCAACAACTGCCATATTGAGGGGGGCTGTTGCCAGGGTAAGGGGTCTAATGCCAAGTCAGTAAAGTGTTTTGATACCCTCTCTGCCAGCTCTCCAAAACTGCTATCAAGCCAGAAGCGAATCGAGATTCTGGCTGCATTGGGGGCAAGACCCAGCAGATAAAAACGGGTACTGGGATCAATATTAGAGACAACCTCTGACAACGGCTGTCCTTGTGAGATCTTCTCCACCAGAGGTCTGAGTTGTGCCGCCTCACCATCATCCGTTGGGCTTGGATTCATAATCTGAGCAAAGAGGCTTTCTGCCTGCTGTGCCTGGTTATGGTCTTCAGTCACAGCCCAAAATACGGTACTTGCATCACCAACTGAGAAGCAGTGCCTATTATCTCTGTTGAGCAAGTAGTTGAGCGCAGTTGTATATTTAAAGGCGGCAAGCTCTGAAACGGGGGCGTTTTCGCCTTGCTCTTTTCCGTATGATTTAAATGAGTCTGGTTTAAATGAAACTATAGAGCCTCCAGCACTTTGACACCCTTTAACTCCTTTAATAACATTATGCAATCGAGCTATTTTTTCATGCCTACCGGTGACTAGGCAGTTACTGATTGCAGAATGCATGCTCAAATCATGATGAAGCTGTATCCATAGTTCTTTTGCAATCGCTCGATCATGCAAGTAACAAGAATCGCCATCCAATTGGAAAGCAATATTTGCTCCTATAATTTCAGGATTAGCCAAGTCTCTATCAAAGTGATGAGGCCTCCATTTATTCAAAAAACACAAGAACGCATGGGTTCCTTCATCATTTATTTTTGCAAGGTGCATTTCATGGAAACGTTTAAACGATTTAAATGGTATTGGAGATTCAACCCATGCACCTTCAGATATTGACCCCTTATTTGCATCTATTCCTAGGGCATAAGCTGTTTTATCCCATAGAAAAAAGGCATTGTCTTTTCCACTAAGAAATGTTTTTTCAGTGTATTGTCCTGGCCGCTTGAAAGAGGCAGGAACAAACATTGATTTTGGATGCTGCTGCCTACCAACCGTCATAATATTCGGGATTACATCAACAACATCACCAGCTTTAGATATCACTAGGATGTAGCTGATTTTTTCTTCAGTAAACCCAAAAGCAGGCACCTTGGGCTTGCCAGTATCTGGATCAGGCTCTTTTGCCAAACGGTCATAGCAGTGATTGAGTGCAGAAAACATCATGCGCGGACCTCCTCTGAGTGGAACGGAGGTATTTTGACCGCCCCATCCTCCATAACAGCCCTGAAGAAATGCGGGGTATTATTATTGGCAAAGTCAATATCGTGCAGCATCCAGCCAAAATCTCTATTTCTGGCGTTTTTCGGTAAATTGGATGTTGGCCATGCCCCCTTTTCAAGCAGGGCAAATTGGGCAGGGAACTCTCGTGTACCCATGTAGGGGTGGTGAAAGCACTGCCCTTTTCTGACGCGCCGATTGAAGATATCGAGGTGTTTGCCCTCATTGTCATCGGCTGTTGCTTTGTCGGTTAGGAGAAAGTGCGCCTCAATCACATACCCCACTCTACGCAGGATGGTGGCAGCCCGCTGCTGTCGCTCTTTGCCATCATCCGCCAACATGTAGAGATTTGCGGTTGAGCCACTGTTCATGGCGCTGATGACCTTGCGTGCAGAGATCTTGCTCGCCACCTCATTGCGCCGGATAGACTCAAAACAGATCGGCTCCAGCAGGTGTATCGTGTCTACTACCCAGTGAATGGCCGGTTTCCAGTGGATTGCCTCCAAAATACCCCGCGCTGCCGATGGGGTGATCAGGTCGTAGGAGACCCGTTCCACCTTCATCTCTGGCCGGGTGAAACAGGCGTTCTCCCCCCAAATGTGAAGTTTAATTCCATAAGGCATAGTTGCCCCTCCCTAGTTGCTTATCAATCAGCTGCATACTAACTTATCCGCCGCAATGTAATGTGGGTCTTCCCATTTCAACCCCGCTGCTTCATCATAAATTCCCTGGTTGCTCAGCTTCCAGAACTGATCGCCGAACCTCTCTGGTTGAATAGCTACAATAACCCCTGCGGTTTTTAACGCAACAAAGGCTTGTTCTGGCACCTGCACAAGGTATTGCTGCAATTTGGCTGCAATGCAACCCACAAACTCGGCATGGTGCAGCCTCTCTACCCACTTCTCAGCCTTAGCATCATAGGGAATGATGATGGGGTGCAGGTGGCTCTCGATGATGCGGTAATCACGGGCAATGTTCTGAAATGGGAAACTGAGATTTTGGCAATGATCCCGGTGTGCCTTTAATATTCTCTTACTATCAAGTTGCTCTTCATTGTGCCAAAAGAGATCACGAAAATAGGCTTTGATAGCTTCAGGTGCCAGCAGATCACCACTATGATTGCGTACCACTTGGCGCATAGAGGCAGCGGCCTGTTCCAGCTCTGGCGGTGCTTTCCAATCAGGTGAGGTGAAGATCAACAGTTCACTCTCCGCTTTGGTTTTTCCTCCTTCACGATTACAGCGCCCTGCCGCTTGGGCTACAGAATCCAGGCCACTCTCTGCTCGCATCACCATCGGAAAATCAACATCGACCCCCGCCTCGATCAATGAGGTGGAGATCACTTTGCAGGCTTCACCGCTCTTTAATTTGATGCGAATCTCTTCCAATATCTTTTTTCTGTGTTTTGCACACATCAACGTAGTCAAGTGATAGCGGCCTTCTCCACCATCAGTTAGCTCAAACAGCGCTCTGGCATGCCTGCGGTTGTTAACAATAATGAGTATCTGAGCATTACTGGCAATTCGCTCTGCAAGCGCTTCATCGGTTTGGATGCCGATATGCCGAACGGTTACACGGTCAAGCTCTTTGTAGAGTTGCTCTGGATCGGGTGCAATTTCACGCACATTTTCAAAACCATTGTGAAACTCATCAGAACTCAAGAGTGCAGGTTGCGTTGCAGTACATAACACAACCGAACAGTTGTAGTTTCTGGCCAGCTCATCAATCGCAGCCATTGTCGGGCGCAACAGTTTCTGAGGCATCATCTGTGCTTCATCCAGAATAATGACGCTGCCGCTGATGTTGTGCAGTTTGCGACATTTAGATGACCTGTCTGCAAACAGTGATTCGAAGAATTGTACGGCGGTAGTGACAACCACAGGTGCATCCCAGTTCTCCATTGCCAGCCGTAGCTTATCCTTGGTCTCTTCACGCCAATCAAAACCGGCATCATCGAATGCACTGTGGTGTTCGAGTACCACATCTTCACCAAGCTCACTAAACAGATCACGAAAGACTTTTGCATTTTGCTCAATGATGCTGGTGAAGGGGATGACATAGATCACACGGCGCAGTTTCTTAGCCGATGGATGATCAACAAGAGCATGATCCAGCGCAAAGGCCATTGAGGTTAATGTCTTGCCACCGCCTGTTGGAACCGTTAGTGAAAAAAGCCCTGGTTTTAATTGAGCCTGTTTTTTAGCGTATTCCAGTACCTTTTTCCTGAGATCATTGACCTCACTGGGTGCGTGAGCAGCGGCTCCCTCCTGTAGTGCGGTTAGATGTTTATCTAAAACAGTCTGCAACTTTTGAAGCGAAGGGTGGTTGCCGCGATTTTTAGTTTTTCCTCCAAGTTTTTGATAGAAGCACTCTGTATCAATAAAGTCTGCATCAACCAGACAGGAGTAGAGCATTCTTATCAGGAAAGCGAGCTGAAAGCCGTGGAAAGGCTGCTCTGCTGCTTTGTGGGGTGGGAGTGGAACCTGTTCAGGAAGCACCAGTTCCTGCTTCCATATCTTATCCAGCAGTGGAATATCTTTTTTAAGACGCTCTTCTAATGTTGCACGATTACTGCCGAGATCAACCCCATTTGCTAAGCCCGCATGATGGCCTGCAACGATGTAAGCAATGATCTTTCCCATGTGCTCCCACTGTTGAATGGCAATTTGTGCGCCTGCTGTCGCATGGTCTACCCGCTTCCCACCTTCAAGACGCTGTGCAAAAGCTTCCGAATATTTACCTGCATCATGTAGCAGGCCTGCTATTTGTGCTAACTGAGAAGCCTTAAAGTACCTAGCATTACTTGCCGCAAAATCAGCAACATTGTGCAGATGATCTGGCAGCAGTTGCCAATCTGACTTATCCGGGTTATTGCCTGAGTGGGCAAAATATATGTTGTTCATTTGTCTCCTCACCCCATTATTCTATTGACCGTTATACCACCCACCCGTCTCAAAACCTGAGAATCATCTTTCATACCTCTCAGCCATTCTGGCTATCTCCTTTTTTACCGCCTGTTTCAGGCTGGCAGGCTCCACCACCTCTACATCCGCCCCATATTTCAGGATGTCCATGATCAGTTCTGTGGGGTTGTGGTAGGGGATGGTTAACAGGTATTGGTCACCCTGCCATTCGCCCTGTTGCCTGGGGTGCCATTGCTCTTTTTCGATGTAGCGGGCGCGGTGCTGGTTAAATTTCAGCAGGGCTGTTTTGTCTGCTTTGCCAGCAAATATGCCGAAGGCGCTTTCAAAATGCGCTTCCAGCAGTTGTGGGTTTGCCTCTTTGGCATCTTCAGTTAATACGGCCGTTTTCTGTATGTTGTCGAGCGAGAAGGTGCGCAGTGCCTTCTTTGTGTGGCACCAGGCATCGAGATACCAGTTGTCTCGATAGTGGGTGAGACGTTGTGGCGATACGGTGCGCTGGCTGATTTTTTGGCTGCTGCGGCTTATGTATTCAATATTGAGCTGTTTTCTATCCAGCACTGCGCCGGCTATTTTTATGAAGTGCTGTGGGTTGCTGATGCGCTGGCCAATGCCCAGTATGCGGATGCGTTGCAGGGCATCATCTGGCGGGTGGCCGTGCTGGCTGAGCATGTTGATGATGAACTGTTTGAGTGGGGTGATCTGTTCATCCAGCAGCCCTGGCTGGATTTGGCTGAGCAGTTGCTGCGCCGCCAGCAGGGCCTGTAGCTCGGCATCAGAGAACCAGGTGCCGGGGAGTTCGAAGCTGCCTGCACTGGCCGGGCCGTAATAGTAGCCCTGTTCATTGGAACGGATGGGAGCGCGGTAGAGATCCCGAAACTCTTGAATATCCCGGTAGATGGTTTTGTCGGAGGTCTCCAGTCTTTCGCAGAGTGTTGCAATGGTCAGCGGGTAGCGGCAAGATTTCAACAGGTGGTGCAGTCGGCGTTGCCGGTATTTTTTATTGTCCATCTATTGACTCCCTGTAATTGCGCTATGCCGGTCAATATAATACACCTACCATGGCCTGAATGGCTGCCATGGATACTCACCCCGCAAACGATAGGCTCTCACGCGGCAGGTGATGTCTTGATTGTGAGCGGTACATGAGCCGGAAGTGGGCCTTCACCTAAATCACCTGCCTGGGGATCGCCTCGTTCCCACGCTCTCGCGTAAGAATGCGTACCGGAGCCTGGTTGAAAGCAAGCGTGTAATAGCAAACCCTGTATGCATTCCCACGCAGGAGCGTGGGAACGAGAAGCATGCATGACAAGACACATCTCGCAACAAATGCAGCCAACCATTGATATTAAAGCTCAACCTATGCCAAAATCGCGACCCTATGAACGCAAGTAATCCAACAATACCACCCGCACCCACTCTGCCCCGACCCCTGGCCTGGCCACTGGGGTTGCTGCCCATGGCCGCACACAGTGCGGTGCTGGTGAGCTTTCTGAATCGTGTCTTTGCCTCAGCGCTGCGTGAGGGCGAGATGGATTTTCTGGAAGGAAAAATTATGCTGATACGGGTTCGCGATGCCGGGCTGCGTTATCGCATTACCCTGGCTAACGGCAAGCTCAGGCCAGAATTGAGTCGCCGCGCACATGATTTAAGCATCGAAGGAAGTATCTATGATTTTCTGCTGCTGGCCAGCCGTCGTGAGGATGCCGATACGCTGTTCTTTAACCGGCGTCTGAGGCTGGGGGGCAGTACGGAGCTGGGGCTGTTTATGAAGAACTTTCTGGATGCTTTTGAGCTGGAGGGGCGCTGGGCTACCAAATTAGCCAAATTGCTGGATGGGGCAACTTCGGCTATTGGGCGTTTTAGCTGAGATTTGGCGGGACTTAAGCCCCACTTCCGAACAAAGCGGGACTTCGCCTACAGCGCCTGCTTTCGGTAGCCCGCATCACTTGTAGTTATCCAATACGCTGTCTGCAATACCGGGCTTGCCGTGCCAGTAGCCATCGCAAGGGCCGGTCGGCATGTTTTTATTCAATCGGGCTGCTGCCTCTTCGGGTGACTCTTCTCCCTGCATGGCGTTGTGAAACGCCTCGATCACCTCCAGCGTGTGTTCCGACTGGGGGCTGATCCGCAGGATATCAACACCCAGTGAGCGCAGTTCATCCAGCTCGGCCAGCAGGTTGAAGGTATGGGCAGATTGGGTCTGGATGCCGTTGAGCGACAGAAAGCGGGTCTCGTCCTGTGCCGAGAGGGTCATGCCGTCGGGGTACTCGCCACATTTGTAGTCGCAATCATCCTTTGGCAGGTTGTGCGCACGCGCAGTGAAGCAGCGCGCGGAGTAGGCCAGTGGCAGACGGCCATAGGCAAAGAGTTCGCTCTCCACCCCTTCCGGGCGATCCTCCTGCATATCGGCAAAGGTCTCTTCTGACAGTTCAACCGGGAATACCCAGCGACAGAGCCCCACTTTTGCCAGCTTGGCCAGGGTGCGCTGGTTGTAGACGTTGACGCTGGGGCCGGTCACAAAAGGCTTGCCTTTCATCAACTGGATGGCGCCAATATCATTGGCCTCTACCAGGAATCTGCCGTTTTCACAGATGCGGCGCATCATCTTCAGCTCGGACTCTGCCTCCAGCAGGGTCATGGTTGACATGACGACCTCTTTACCGGCTGCGGCCAGCTGTTCGCCAATCTCCATCCAGTCGCTAAACCGTATTACGGCACGTTTGGAGCAGATGATCTCACCCAGATAGACGATATCTACCGGCGATTTCGCCACCTGCTCGTAAAACTCGAGGGTCTTCTCCTTGGTCCAGAAGTAGGTGATGGGGCCAAGCGATAGTTTCATTTGTCTGCTCATAGGTGTTCAGGGGTTATTTTATTGCCAGGGGCGGTGGTAGGCACCAAAGGTGGTCTGTGACCCTTCAGAGACCTTGGCCAGTTCGGCCAGCCACTCGGTCTTGGGTTTGAAGTGTTCTGGATCTTTGGCGCAGGCATCCAGCGCAGCTCGCCACACCTTGGTCACCTGCTTGACATAGACCGGGCTGCGTTGACGGCCTTCGATCTTTACTGCGGCAATCCCCGCCTTTTGCAGCTCTGGCAGCATCTCCATGGTGTTCAGACTGGTCGGTTCTTCGATGGCGTGGAAGGTGTTGCCACCCACCTCAAATCGCGCCTTGCAGATGGTGGGGTAGCCGGCATTTTCGCCTTTTTCTACAGTCTCGATCAGGATGCCGCCCAGGCGGGTCTCCAGCCCTTTGTCGGTCTCACGCCACTCCACAGCACTGGCAGGGGAGCAGGCACCAAAGGTGTTGGGGGATTCACCCGTCGCATAGGATGAGAGCAGGCAGCGCCCCTCGACCATCACGCAGAGCGATCCAAATCCAAATACTTCGATGGATACCGGGCTGTTCTCCACCACATGTTTTACCTGCGGCAGGGAGAGTACGCGCGGCACGACGACGCGGGTGATACCGAAGTTTTCGTGGAAGAAGCGGATCGCCTCATAGTTGGTGGCCGACCCTTGTACGGAGAGGTGCAGATTCAGGTCGGGCCAGCGGTTGCAGGCGTAGTCCAGCACGCCGATGTCGGCGGCGATCAGGGCGTCGAAGCCCATCTCGGCAGCACGATCCACCGCATCCTGCCATCTTCCCCAGCCTTCGGGCTGCGGAAAGGTGTTGAGCGCAAGAAAGGCGCGCGCACCTCTGTCATGCGCGTACTGGACGCCTTCGGCCATCTTTTCAGGGCTGAAGTTCAGGCCGGCAAAGTGCCGCGCATTGGTATCATCACGAAAGCCGAAGTAGACCGCATCCGCGCCATTATCAACGGCCGCTTTCAGGGAGGGCAGGTTGCCAGCAGGACAGACGAGTTCCATAGTTCACACACGCATTTCTGAAAAAGGGTTGCAAGGTTACGGGGTTGTCTCCCCGACGGCAAGTGGAGAACGCACTAAAGCGGCTCCCTGACAGCTCCGGCGGGATTTTAATTCGTTTTCAATGCCATTCAAAACTGTCCACTTCTTGGCGCACCAGCTGGGGGCCAGCAGGATGTCCGCTGCGCAGGTTCCGGTTGCCCGGTGGTAGATCACCTCAGGCGGGGTGCGCTCGATCAGGTCAGCTGCAATGGAGAGATAGTCTTCATATTCAAGGGTTTGGTACTCGCCACGACGCCACTGGTTGGCTAGGCTGGTACCCTTTACCACATGCAGCGGGTGCAATTTTAGCCCATCTACTCCCAGATCAAGCACTCGATCCAAGCTCTCCAGCGCATGGGTTCGATCTTCGCCCGGCATCCCTATAATAAGATGAGTGCAGACCGGCAGGCCACGTTGGCGCGCGGCCAGCACGGTCTGTCGATACTCGGCAAAACCGTGACCGCGATTGACTCGCTCCAGCGCCTCGTCAAAGGCCGATTGAAGCCCCAGCTCCAACCAGACCTCATAGCCACGCGCCTGGTAGTCGGCCAGAAGATCCAGCACCTGGCTCGGCACGCAGTCTGGCCGGGTGCCTACGGACAACCCTACCACATCAGTCTCTGCTACAGCTTCATCATAAAGCTGCGCCAGATACTCAACATCCGCATAGGTATTGGTGTAGGCCTGAAAATAGGCGATGAACTTTTTGGCTCCGGTGCGGCGCGCCAAAACGCGGCGTCCGGCTTCGATCTGCACCGCCACAGAGGGGGACTCACGGGCGCTTGGGTTGAAGGAGGCGTTGTTGCAAAAGGTGCAACCACCCCGCCCCTTGCTGCCATCACGATTCGGGCAGGTAAATCCGGCATTGATCGCCAGCTTGTGCACCCGCTGGCCATATCGTCGCAGCAGATCCTGACCGAAGGTGTTGACGTAATCCGACAGTGCCATTCATTCACTCGTGGGGGTTGCAGGGTACAGAGGGGCTAAAATTGACATTTATCATAAAATAGACCGGCTTGAATCGCCACACTCCGGCAATCATAGTGGCTAATAATATCTGATTATACTGTGCATTTCCTTAGCAAAACACTCTGACATTTCCCTCTCTCCCGCAAAACACCCCATAGCATTTTTGCTCTGGACATTGCTTCCCAGGTAACCGATTATTCGAATATTATAATAACCCTTTGCTCCATAAGTTATGTTTGCAGCCATACCATACAAGCACGCCAGAGCAGACGCATACGGCAAGGCCAGCCCTTGCTGCCCTTTTTTAGGGGTTGCAGTGGTCGCCGTTGATGCCTATGATTGCGCCGCAAAATAGCCCGCAGATTATATGCGGCAGTGGCTTAATCTGTCGCTGCGCTATACCGCCATCTATTTTAATCCTGTTGTTTACGCCCGGAAACCTCACGACTTTCCGAGCCGAAAGTTCTTTAAAATATTATTTAAGGGGAAAATTGTGAGTGAACATATTTTGCGCCAGACCCAGGCTTCAGAGCATACAGAAGATGAGCCAAAACCAAGGAAGCCCCTGCTAGCCCTGGCGCTCTCTTTATGCCCCGGACTGGGGCATCACTATGCCGGCTATCTGGGACGCGGCATCTTTTTTTACATCATACTGGTTGTCATCTCCTGGGCTGCCGCTGCAGCCTTTATGTTTGTTGACAGCCGCATCAGCGTCATCTTTCTGGTAACACCTTTCGTCGGTATTGCACTTATTGCGCTCGATGCCTACCGCTTGGCCAAAAAGCAACCTGCTAACTATAAGCGCCAATGGTTCAATCGGGGCTGGATCTACACGGCTGTATTTCTGACCCTTGTCGTTACTATCAACCCTTTAATGGATAAGATCGCGGGTAGCCATATTGTCAGAGCCTACTTCATCACCTCCCCTGGTATGGACCCCACTATTCTTTCACATGACATTATTCTGGTTAACAAGATGGTAACCCCTAAAAAGCAGGATATTGCCCTGATTGAGTTTGCCGACGATGACCAGCGCAAACTCACCAACCTGAAAGGTGGTGGCCAGCTTCTGGGGCGTATTATTGGCGTTCCGGGTGATACTGTAGAGGTCAACGCCAGTGGCGTTTACGTCAATGGCAAACAGCTGGATGAACCCTATGCAAACTTTGTAGAGCCGACAAGAACCGGGGCGCTTTATGACGAAACCAGTTATTTTGAACCGACACAGGTACCCACGGACAGCTACTTTATCCTTGCTGACAACCGCACCTATGGCTTTGACAGCCGGATTCTTGGCTTCATTCCAAAAGAGAAAATTGGTGGCAAAGTGACGAAGGTTTTCTGGTCATGGAACCTTGATGAAGGTCACTTCAAATGGGAACGAACCGCACTGAGCCTTAAATAAACAGCTCTACCCCTTAAGCAATATCACTTATCACCTAGGTGGTAATTTTCCATACCCCTTAGACTGGGCTTTATGCTATTATCGTCGCCCATTAATTTGGGCGGCAACAATTCTGCTGGTTTCATTGGGCAGATCGCATAAATGAAAAAATAAAACCGGGTCGGTAGTGCATTAAATCACTACTAAAAATAGGTGACATTTAAGACCAGCCCCTCTGTGGAGGCGTCTTGAGTCCAGGAAGCTGTTTAAGAAACCCCGCATTTTTTCAACCCTGACCAACAACCAAATCCGACAGGCCTGTAAAGGTGAGAATAATGGGTGTATTACCAAACAAGATGCTTCACAGCAGCGCTCAACGGCATACCAAAGCCTTTGCGACACTGTTAGCCATGTTTTTAGTCATCTTCATGCTGGGCGGTCTAACATGGACAGCACCTGCCCAAGCAGAAGATGAGCTGAACTGCGTGCTATGTCACAAGTTCCGTGGCTTGAGCAGGATTGATGAGGAGGGTCGCTTCAGGCTCTTCTACATTAACGAAAACCTGTTTATGAAGGGGCCGCACAAACGCATCATGTGCTTGGACTGCCATCGGGATATCAAAAAGATCCCGCACGATCCTGCCGAGAAGGTGAACTGCACCGTTGAGTGCCACCTGACCGAGCCTTCGGGCAAACAGAATTTTACCCATGCACCGGTAAAAGAGATTCTGGATGCCAGCGTGCACAGCAAGTACGACAAAGAGGGTAACCTCAAGGATTACCCGGAGGATTACCCCGGCTGTAAGGATTGCCATGAGCAGCCACTTTATCGTCCTCTCTCCTTCTTCAAGGGTGAATCTGCCGGCATATCCCGCCGCGGCCTGAGCCGCTGTAAGAGCTGCCATCAGACAGGTGATTTTGCAGAGGACTTTTACAGCCATGTTACCTCCCGTCTGCAGAAAAGCCGTGAATCACGCGAAATCGTCGAGACCTGTGCCAAATGCCATGCTGACCCGGCATTTCAGAAGCGGCACGAACTGGATAGTGTTGTGGCGTCTTATAAAGAGACCTTCCACGGCAAGGCGGTAACCTTCGGCTCCGATGAAACCGCCGATTGCATGGACTGCCATGTTGTCTATGGTGAGAGCGTCCACTCTATCGAAAGCCACACTGAACCCACCGCATCGACGCATAAAAACAATGTTGCAGCCACCTGTCGAAATGAAGGGTGTCACGTCAACGCAGGTGAGGCCATTGCTTCATACCAGGTACACACTGACTATAGCAACGCAGAGAAGTACCCTATGCAGTACTACATGCTCAAGTTCTTCCAAGGGCTAATGGCTGCGGTACTCTACTTTTTCGTCATTGTTATTTTTCTTGAGTTGCTGAGACGCCTGTTCCCTAACTTCTGCTTCATTAAGGAAAAACCAACTGATGCTAAATCAGTGCTGCAAAACTCCAGCTCTGAGAAAGGTGCGTAATCATGTCAGATAGATACCCAAAAATTAATTATCGCAACGGTAAGCGCTTCTTCTTCAGGTTCTCCCTGATGCAGCGTGTACAGCACATCATTCTGTTTTCATGTGTCATCACCCTCGGCCTTACCGGGTTCCCACAACGCTATTACAATGAAGCATGGGCAGAGCCTCTCTTCACCTTTATGGGCGGGATTGAGATGGCACCCCAGATTCACCGCGCAGCCGGCGTGGTACTGATCTGCCTCTTTTTCTTCCATACCGGCTACTGGATGTATCTGTTTTACAGAAACAAGCTCAAGCCACTGATCAAAGAGAGAAATCTGGGGCCTGGCACCTTTTTCAAGGCATTTATGTCCATGGAGATGATGCCCAATGGAAAGGATGGCCGGGATATTGTGCAGATGTTCAAATACCTGCTCTATCTCTCACCCAAGCCACCACAGTATGATCGCATCTGCTGGAAAGAGAAGTTCGACTACTTTGCACCCTACTGGGGCATCCCCATCCTTGGCCCAGCCGGTCTGGCGCTCTGGTTCCGCGATGAATTTACCCAGATCTTTCCGGGATGGCTGCTCAATGCCCTCTATATCATGCATACGGATGAGGCACTGTTGGCCGGGCTGTTCCTGTTCTTTGTCCACTGGTACAACGTGCACTATGCACCTGAGAAGTTCCCTTTAGGCACTGTGTTTCTCACCGGATACCTCTCTGAAGCAGACATGATCCACGAGCACTATGCAGAGTATGTGGAAACCATGACAGAACATGGACTCACACACGAAATCAAGCCCCAGGGCCATCACTGATAAGGCCGGGAGAGACGAATGCTACAGCTCATTAAAACAATTATTAATAAGGTCTATATCATATTCCTTATGTGCTTCACGGTATGGTACGGGTTTTTTCTTTATCCCGTTATATGGGGGCATGGCGGAGCAGACCATGATGTAGATCTGACCGCATCTACCGAGGCAAGTGTGGATGCAGAGATCGCGGCACTGTTGGACGAAGCGGATATGCAGGAGGCGCAGTTTGCCTCGGCATTGAGGGAACAGGGCCGCACAGCAACCACCAACCTGGGTTATATGGTGGTGGAGGAGGAGTATGTGCAGGGTCACTTTCATCATGTCGGAATGACGGTTGAACCCGATGACAGTAGCCTCTGCATTCGCTGCCACGGCGCCATCCCTCACGACAAGGCCAAGGCTATTCGCGCATTCCTCAACATGCATGCCTTCTATGTGGCTTGTGAAACCTGCCATATCCAGCCTAAAACAGAGGGAGAGAACTGGGCTTTCCGCTGGTATGACAAAAAATCAGGTGAGCTCATCAGTAACCCACCAGGGCTGACCTCGCTTGATAAGGCCATGTATGGCAACTACGGTGCAAAGATTGCACCGGGTCGTATCAGCAGCAGCGGCCAATTCCTGTTTCTGAATGACGAGAAAGAGCGGGCCTTTGTTGAGAAATATCTGCAAGAGAAGGATCGCCTGGGCTCTACCCAGCAGTCAAAGATGAAGAAGGTGATTCATAGACGAATTGATGAAAACCCTCTGATGTGCGATGGCTGCCATAACGACAAAAGCCCTTATCTGCCCTATGATCTCTTGGGTTATCCAAAGCGTCGTAAACAGGATCTGGTGGGAACTGAGGTTGCCGGCATGGTTGCCAAATACCAGGAGTTCTATATGCCTAAATTCCTTCTTCCAGGCGATAGATGGAACTCTGAATCTCCCAGGCCAGCTGAAGAAAAGACTGAAGAGCCTGACCATAGCACGCATTAGGAAGGCCGCCTTTTCCTTATAGCCGACCTGAAAAAAAGGGGGCATCATCGTTAGGATGATGTCCCTTTTTCTCTTTTAACCAGCTAAAGACTGTTTGTGATCAATATCCAGTGCCCAGAATGTCTCTCTTGGTAAGGACATGGCAGCGCCTGCAGTTTGCATATCCACTCGCTGGAAACGCCACTTTACCATGGCACTTCCCACACCACTTTCCTTCAAATATCTCCTGCATATTGAAGATGTTTCCACCGATCTGTTTTTTAAAGGGTTTGGGATGGCAGCTATCACAGCTTAGCCAATAAGAGTGAATCCCATGGGGAAAGGCCACATCGGCCATCATATAGACCTTGGCCTGAAAGAAGATAATATTATCAAGGAAGCCTTCATACGGGGCTTCCTCCTCCCCGTCATTTAGCGTTCCCCTTGGACGGATGGTGCCATCGGTTACCGCCTTGTTCCAGTTGATCATTCCAAGCTGATCTTTTGGCAGCAGCTCAAAAGCGGGGATCGGATGCTCATCTGATCCACCAATTTTTTCAAAGGTGCCATAGAACTCCATATCCTGAAGCAGCTCCTTGAGCATCTCCTCCTGTGAGATATTGCAGGATGAATCCAGAATCACCTTGCACTTACGCTGGGAATCCTCTTCTGCCAAGGCAGTGGGGGTTTGGCTGCAGATCAGCAACAACCATGCTAGCACCTTAACCTTAGGTGGAGAACAGACATATTTCATACAACCTGGTACTCCGGCAAGTTTATGTTTTTGTAGCTATTCAGCGCCCCTGAATAATCATCCGCAACGATTCAGATTGCCCCTGAAATCTGCCCGTTCAAGGGTGAGCTGAACCGTTACCATATTCTTTTACTATTTTTTCGCCGTTATTTCCACAGTTTGCTTCGGTGTTTGGTGACAGCGGTTGCAGTCGGTTAAAGGAAAAGCAACCTTTCCGTGGCAGCGTCCACACCATTTTCCCTCAACGATTCCTTGCATGGTCATTTTGTTTTTGCCTTTGGCCATAATGAATATGCCAGTATGGCAATTTTCACACTTTAGCCAATAGGTATGGGCCTTATGAGGGAACATGACATCATTTACAAAATCACCTTTCGCTGTAATCAGCACATTCATATCAAAAGGCGGCATCTCTGGCACGCCTGGCTTGATGGAGCCACGCGGCTTGATGATCCCCTCATTTACAATTGCCATCCAATCAATCAGACCAAATTTATCTTTTGGAAGCCCTACTCCAGCCAACGCTTCCGGGGGGTTCCCCTGCCCATACTTATAGGCATCAGATGCCGTGCCTGAAGGGTCACCCATTCTTGCCATTTTTCCGGTGATACTCAAATAGATCCCGCTTCTTGGGTCATCCGGCCCAAATGCCGGGGGTGCTGCTTTCGGCTTTTGTGACGGGGGCTTCTTGGCTGTGCTCTCTGCCGCTGCTGGCAGTGCTTTACTCTCTTTTGCGCTATTGACCATTTTCTGCTGCGGCTCGGCCAGATTTTTTGCTGGAGTACCTGGCATTGGCACAGGCTTTGGTGCCGCTACTGAGGCGAGGTTTTTTCTCTTTTCCACCGCATCTGCAGCAGACTTATTGATGGACGCGACTGGCGCAACATCCCTTTTATCCGGTTTCTGTAACGGCTGGGTATCACCCTGTTTACAGCCGGTTAACAACAGCAATGGCAGCAACAGGGTTGTCAGTGCCAGACCATTACGAACAGTGACTAGAGTTTCCATAATGCCTCCCTTCTACTGCTTTGCTGCATCAGCAGTCTGTTTGGGTCTGAATTCTGCGGTGTGGCAACGTTCACAATAGAGTGCCTCCCATGCAATCTGCCCGTTATGGCAGACGCCGCAGGCTTCACCTTCCATAATGCGGCGCATGGAAATGCTATTTTGCCCCTGTTTCATAATAAAGATATTTTCGTGGCACACTTTGCATTTGAACCGGATGCGGTGAAACCAGTGGGGAAAGATGACGGCCTTTACATCCGCTTTTTCCATACTGCTGCGGGTAGAGTCCATGTAGATATCAGCATATTCTCTGGCAACAGCTGTAGAGGCTCCTCCCAAAACAGACGTCACAACCAGCAACATCACTAATAAAAT
The DNA here is from genome assembly GCA_021648685.1 of Candidatus Polarisedimenticolaceae bacterium. Lineage (GTDB taxonomy): Bacteria > Pseudomonadota > Gammaproteobacteria > Chromatiales > Chromatiaceae > WFXD01. The sequence continues at coordinate 34,809 of JAKISI010000015.1, read as the reverse complement.
TTTACGGGTCATCGTTATTTTCCTCATTATCGTGCCTTGCTTCCGTTGAGAATAGCAGAATAGAACCCTGCCCTACAGGCATGCCTCATTTGCGTTTTCTTGACTTAAGTCAATATTTACCACGACATAGTTGCCTCGTCAACTATTTTGCTGCCTGGCCAGCAGCGCTGAACACCCTTGCTTATATCAGATGCACTATACTAAACGGGCATCAAATGCACTTGTCATGCCGTTGCAACTTCTACACCACAAAATACAATAAACAATGATTTCGTACGCTTATAAGATCAACAACCGATTTATCTGGCTCTTTGTACTACTGTTCTCTCTGGCTGGCAGCTCGGGTGCTATGGATAATGCAGCTTTTCTCCAGCAATTCACATACAACTATGAAGAGCAAAAATTCAATGACCAACTGGATCTTGTACGCCTCAACAAACCCCTGATCCCAGGCGCAGTGGCTGACCTCGTTAAAGAGGCCATGAGCGATGAGCAGAGCTTTGAAAAACGCATGCAGCAGCTCAATATTGCCAGCGCCATCGCCTATATGTATCTGCACTGGCATGAGAATGACAGCCTCGTCAAACAGGTCACCCCGCTTATTCAAAAGGAGCTGATGCAAGAGCAAAAACGCATTTCTGAAATAATGAAATGGAAGAAAGAGGAGCGCTTTCTTGGCAATTTTGTCATGAAAAAACATGCAGAGGAGATGACGCAGAAAGGGCTGCCCATGGTGCTTTACCCCCATTGGCTGCATCGCATTATGTATGAATGCAAGGTTTGCCATAACAGCATATTCAAAATGAAGCGCTGGGAGAATGATCTGTCACGGCAGCGCATTGAAAAAGGGGAGCAGTGTGGTGTCTGTCATAACGGTGTAGAGGCATTTGCAGCCGATGAGGCATCCAACTGCAAATTCTGTCACGTTGCAGGCTCACCTGATGCAGAGCATCTACATCATCCAGAAAGGGTCAAACAGGCCCAAATCAAAGCCGCAGCAGAGAGCGTTGGAGCCCAGTGGCGTCCAGAAAATCTCCCTGATGGAAAGCTACCTCTGGATCGCTTTCAATTTATCGACTGGATGAAGCTGAAGGAGAACGATGTTTTTACCCCTGTCGCATCACTGGAAAAAGATGTTGTGGAAGAGGTTAGAGATAATAAAATACTTTTTGCCTCACGAAGCGGTTTCGTCAATGATGTCATCTTCGACCATAAAATTCATTCCGACTGGGTAAACTGTGCAACCTGCCACCCCGCAATATTCAAGGATGAGCTGGGCGGCAACAAGATGAAGATGACCGATATGTCAAAAGGACTCTACTGCGGAGTCTGTCACGGAAAGGTTTCATTTACCTTTGCTGACTGTCTCAGGTGCCACAAAAAGAGCACCGGCAAACTCAGCCTGGATGAATCACGCACTACCGATGCTTTAAAACGGCCCACCCCATAAATCACTCCGACAGGCTTTTTGAGGCGATCTCGTACACATCTTTGGAGAGACCCTCTGCCGATAAAATGCGCTGCAGCTGAAACTGCATCAATCTACGCCGGGAGTCATCGTAACGCTGCCAGCGTGACATCAGGCGAAGCATACGCGATGCGACCTGCGGGTTCAGTCTGTCCAGCTCAAGTACCGCATCCGCCAGAAAGGCATAACCCGATCCATCCGCTGCATGAAACCGGATGGGGTTGGCGCTACAGAAGGCACCAATGAGGCTGCGTACCTTATTGGGGTTTTTAATGGAGAAGGCGGCATCTTCTCTTAACGCCTTTACCCTTGCCAGGGTATCCGGCAGCTTTGAGGTTGCCTGGATGGCAAACCACTTGTCCAGCACCAGGGTGTCCTCTCTCCACTTTGTATAGAATCCGGCCAGTGCCTGCTCCCGCTCAGGGCAATCCTGGTTGGCCAGCAGGCTCAGTGAGGCCATCACATCAGTCATATTGTGACTCACCTGAAACTGCTGGAAGCAGAGTGAACGAACCTGTGCATCATCCAGCTGCATGAGATAACTGAGGCAGACATTCTTTAAACGACGCCGACCCATATCGGCCGCCTCAGGACGGTACTTGCCATCTTCCTTGCCGGCCTGGTAACAGTCTAAGAGATCCGCCTTCAGCTGCTCGGCTATATATTTTTTCAGTGCCTCGCTTGCGCTATGTATACCCTCTACATCCACCTCATCCATCTGGTCTCCAAGATAAGATTCTGAAGGAAGTGTCAGTATTTCAGCTCGTAATGCCGGATCTACAGCGGCATCATGTAATACCTTGCGCAGGGCATCAATATATCCCGATGGCAGGGACAGTGTTTTGCGCTGCACCCGATTCAAAATAATACGTTGACTCAGCATTTGTGCCGCATCCCAGCGGTTGAAGTCATCGGTATCACCTGCCATAAGGAACATCAGCTCCTCATCGTTATAGTTATAACAGACCTTTACCGGCGCAGAGAGGCCTCGCAGCAGCGAGGGTATGGGGCGCTCTTTCAGGCCGGTAAAGCTAAAGGTCTCTACCGGCTGGCGCAGTTCAAGAACCCTTGTGCCAGGAACCGGTTCCCCTTCACCCGCCAGCTGAACCGGCAGATCCGCACCTGTACTATCCAGCAGCCCTATGGCGAGAGGGATATGGAAGGGTGATTTGTGCTTTTGCCCCGGCGTGGCGGGGCAGGATTGCATGACCGTAAGTTTGAAGCAGGCTCTTCCAGCATCATACTCACTCGTAATATGCAGCTCAGGTGTCCCCGCCTGACTATACCAGTTCTTGAACTGCTCCAGATCCAGCCCACTGGCATCCTGCATACACTGCACGAAATCATCTGTGGTCACGGCTTGCCCATCATGACGCTCAAAATAGAGATCCATTCCCCTCCGGTAGGCCTCGCTCCCGAGCAACTGATGCTGCATACGCACCACCTCTGCCCCTTTTTCATAGACGGTTACCGTGTAAAAGTTATTGATCTCGATGTAGGCATCCGGTCGAATCGGGTGCGCCATCGGCCCTGCATCTTCTGCAAACTGGTGCGCACGCAACAGGCGCACATCCTCAATGCGCTTCACCCCACGGGAGCCCATGTCGGCTGAGAACTCCTGATCCCGAAATACGGTCAGCCCCTCTTTCAGGCTCAGCTGAAACCAGTCCCGGCAGGTTATGCGGTTGCCTGTCCAGTTATGAAAATACTCATGCGCAATGACCGATTCAATACCCTGGAAATCCTGATCTGTAGCCGTGTCCGACCTGGCCAGTACATATTTGGAGTTGAATATGTTGAGCCCTTTATTCTCCATTGCCCCCATATTGAAATCATTGACCGCCACAATCATGTAGATATCAAGATCGTACTCACGACCATAGTTTTGCTCATCCCAGGCCATCGCCTTTTTCAGGGATCGCAACGCATAGTCACACTTATCAATATTCTCAGGCTCGACATAGATCTGTAGCGCCACATCGCGCCCGGAACCCGTTGTGTAGCTGCTCTCTATATGACACAGATCGCCCGCAACCAGAGCAAACAGGTAGCTGGGCTTGGGGAAGGGATCATGCCAGCACATCAGATGCCGCCCGCCGGGCAGCTCCCTGCTTTCGATCGGATTGCCATTGGAGAGCAGTACCGGATATTTCACCCTGTCTGCGGTGATTGTGGTGGTGAAACAGGCCATCACATCCGGCCGATCCAGATACCAGGTGATGCGCCGAAACCCCTCTGCTTCACACTGAGTGCAGAACATGCCACTCGACTGATACAGCCCCTCAAGCGCGGTATTGTTTTGCGGAAAAATCCTGACCGTACTCTCCAGAACAAACTGCTCTGGCAGCTGAAAAATGGTCAGGCTCTCATTATCCTGAACATAATCATCAGGATTCAGCGACTCTTCATCCAGCTTGAGTGACAGTAGCTCCAGCTGTTCACCGTGCAGCCGCAAAGGCTCACCCGCTGCATCCTGATCCCGGCGCATATAGAGCAATGACCGAACCAGCGTATACTCCTCATCCAGATCAACATGCAACTCCACCTGATCAATATGAAATCCTGGGGACTGGTACTCCCTCAAATAGATGGTTTTCGGTGTATCATGCAACATCTTATTTTTCCTTATTCATTAAACTGAATCTTATGCCTGATATTATTGTCTATAGCACCACATATTGTCCCTACTGCGTAAGAGCAAAACAACTCCTTGAACGGAAGGATGTTGAGTACCGGGAGATCATGGTCGACCACGACCCCAACCTGATGCAGGAGATGATGGAGCGCAGCCAGCGCCGCACCGTACCCCAGATCTTCATCAACGAGCAATCCATCGGCGGCTATGACGATCTGGCTCATCTTGATGCCAAAGGCGAGCTGGATGGCCTGCTCGGGTTAGCGGGTTAAATGGACGAGCAGATGCGCCTGGACAAATGGCTCTGGGCCGCCCGCTTTTTCAAAACGAGAAAACTGGCCGTTGAGGCGATCAATGGCGGCAAGGTACATCTGAACGGGCAGCGCACCAAGCCCGGCAAGGAGGTTCAGAGTGGATCCAGGCTGCGCATTCACAAAGGTTCACTGGCGTGGGAGATTGAAGTAAAAGTGCTGCCAAAACAGCGTCGGCCCGCCTCTGAAGCGGCTCTTTTCTATGAGGAGAGTGAAGATAGCATCTGCAAGCGACAACGACTCTCAGCCGAACTGCGCGACCAGCGCATTGCAGCGGGGCCACAGCAAACGGAGAAACCCAGCAAGCGCAACCGACGCATGATCCATCGTTTTACCAACAAATCAGAGTAGCAGAAAGCCCGCCGCTAATTCCCTTCGATGCGCATCCGCTCCAGACGCTTGAGCGCCAAGCGGGCAGCCGTGCTTGATGCATACTGTTCCGTCACCCTCTCCAGGGTCTTGCGTGCTTCTGCCCACGCCTTCTGCTCATATTGAATAAAGGCGATCTTCAGCAGCGAGTCAGGCACCTTGGTGCTGTCGGGGTAGTTCTGCACCACCTTGGTAAACTCATCCAGCGCCGTTGCAAAATCCCGCGTCACATAGCTGGCCTCACCCACCCAATACTGCGCATTAGCCGCCAGACTGCCATTGGGATACTGCCGCAAAAAAGCCCGAAAGGCCTCTTTTGCTTCCTCATAACGCCGCTGCATCAGCAGATCAAAGGCCTGTTTGTAGAGGGGCTGTTCCAACGCCGGATCAGCAGTCGACGCAACCGCAACGGGAGCCTCTCCAGCCGCTGGCACAGCAGCTGTTGATGAAGGTGCAGAGCGCTCCTTCACTGGTGCCTCTTGAGATGTTACCTGGCTAGCTGGTGAAGCCGCACCAGCAGGCAGGCTGAGAGGGGTGCGTGGCTCTGCCGCTATCTCAGCGGCAGGCGCTACCACGGGGGGCTGTTTGGTCGTCAACTGCATCATGCGACGGTCTATATCGCTATACAGATCACGCTGGCGCTTTTTCAGCAGCTCCAGGTTGTGACCCTGTAGCTCCACATCACCTCGCAGCTGCTGAATCTCCTGCTGGATACGATCAAGACGCATGAGGATATCCGTCAACGCCTGCATCCGGCGCTCCACCAGTTGCAGTCGACCCTCTATAGAGAGCGCCACAGGCTTCACCTCTATTAGAGGTGAAGCCTGAAGAGTGGAACGGACAATAGGCGCTGCCCCAAACGCGGGCATCGCTACCAACAACACGCACAGGGGCGCAGCACCTGCAGACCACTTCATCATCTAAAAACCCTTTGATTTAATAGGCGAAAACGGCCCGGCGATTCTGGCTCCATGCCGCCTCGTTGGAACCCATGGCAACGGGCTGCTCTTCACCATAACTGATGGTGGTGATCTGGCCAGACGAGGCACCCTGCGCCTTCAGCAGGTTGACGACCGTATTGGCGCGACGCTCACCTAAACCGATATTGTATTCGCGTGAACCACGCTCATCACAGTGGCCTTCAATCGTGACCGTCTGGCTTGGATTTCGCGCCAGGTACTCGCCGTGTGCAACAACGATGTCTCTGTATTCAGGTTTGATCTCGCTACGGTCGAAATCAAAATGTATGACTCGGGTTGAGGTCAGTTTTGCCGGGTCATCCAGTGGATGACCTGTCCAGCCACTGCCTGCCTGGGCACCGGATGTTGAGGCATCTTCACCATGCTTGGAGTGATCCATCATTTCATGCGTTGTATCGGGCATCTCGCTCACAGGCGCGGCATCCTCTACTTTTTTCTCAGTCGAGCTACAACCCACAAACAGCAGAGCCGCCAGCATTAACGGGATAAATTTGATCATTTTGTGTTTCATTATTACCATTTCCTCTCTAAATGTTATTGACTATATGGAGCCCATGCAGGCTCACGCACATCACCTGCTTGCAAGGCCAGTCGCTGTTTAACGCGACCATCCACCGACACTGCGGCCAACTCACCCTGCCCTTTTACTTTAATTGCGTAAATTACCATGCTGCCGTTCGGGGCGAAACTAGGCGATTCATCTAACGCACCCTCACTTAAAATCTGTAGCTGCGATGATGCCAGATCCAGCACGCCAATGCGAAAACCCGATCCAACCTGAGTCACCATGGCGATCAGCTTGCCATCCGGTGAGTATGAAGCACGCGCATTATACTTGCCTTCGAAGGTAATGCGTTCGGCTTTTCCTCCCCCAGAGGGCATTCTATAGATTTGCGGTCTGCCGCCTCGATCTGAGGTCCATATAATATGCCTGCCATCCGGTGACCAGGCGGGCTCTGTATCAATCGCATAATGCCGTGTCAAGGGTTGCAGTGTGCGCCTCGCCAGATCAAGAATAAAGATATCCGGGTTGCCATCCTTTGATAAGGTCAATGCCAGCTTGCGCCCATCCGGCGACCAGGCGGGCGCACCATTGATCCCTTTGTACGATGCGATCCGCTGGCGTTTTCCTGTGTAGACCTCCTGCACAAAAATGGAGGGGCGGCCTTTTTCAAAGGAGACATAGGCCAGCTTCAGGCCATCCGGCGACCAGGCGGGTGACATCAGCGGCTCGGTTGAGGTGACAATGGTTTGTGGATGGTAGCCATCCGCATCCGCCACCTGAAGTGCGATCTTACGTTCGCCTGTTGGCTGGACAATGGAGGTGATGTAGGCCACACGCGTTGCAAAGGCGCCTCGCTGGCCGGTGAGTTTTTCATAGATCAGATCACTAATGTGATGGGCAGTTGCCCGCAAATCACGCGCAGTCGTTGGGATGCTGTAGCCCGCAAGCTGCTCACCCTTGAAGACATCAAACAGCTGGAAGCGCACCAGATAGCCACCGGCACCGTTGGGCTTTACCTGCCCCACCACCAGGCTCTCCATCCCCAGCACCTTCCAGTCCCGGAAGTCTACATCTGTCCCGGTGTGCGGAAAGGCGATCATATCCTTTGCGGGCAGGGTTTTGAAACGCCCGCTACGTTTCAGGTCAGCGTTCACAATGGAAGCGACATCCTCGCTGGGAGCACGCCCGGCCCCCTGCCAGTCAAATGGTACTATGGCGATGGGCAGGGCACCGATTTCGCTCTCTGTAATCTCAATTACCAGTGGCGCGCTGTGAGCCGTCTGACAGATCAAAATCGCCGCAATGATCAATAGTTTTTTCATGGGGTTAAATAGTATCATTTGGTTGGATTAAAGTTCAGACTCAGGTCACGAAATGCCTCAAAGCCAGCACCTTTTGGCACCGGGAGTGGATCGGCCTTATACACCGCCTTCTCTACCGATCGGTCAAAGGCACCGCTTCCGCTACTGCGCGTAACAGTCACCGAAACCACACCACCACCCGGTATCAAACGCACCCGCAACGTGCAACTCAGCCCTTCACCCACCGTTGTTGGGCGCAGCCAGTTACTCTCTATCTTCTGTTTGATGGCAAAAATAAACTGGTTTCGCTCGGTGGCCATCCGCTCTGCCTCAAGCTCTGCCTGTAGCGCATCCTCCAGCGCTTTTTGCTCTGCGGCCAGGCGGGCTGCCACCTCTGCGGCCTTGCGCTTTTTCTCGGCCTCGGTCTTTTTCTTGGCCTCTTCGGCCTTGCGCTTTTTCTCGGCCTCGGTCTTTTTCTTGGCCTCTTCGGCCTTGCGCTTTTTCTCGGCTTCCGCCTTTTTCTTGGCTGCTACGGCCTTGCGTCTCTTTTCAGCTTCTGCCTTTTTTCTGGCCTCTGCCCTCTTTTTCTCTGCGGCTACCTTTCTCTTCTGCTCAGCCGCAACGCGTTTTTTGGTCTCCGCCTGCTTTTTGGCCTCCGCCTTTGCCTTTTTCTCTTTGGCTTTGCGTTTTTTTTCTAATTCAGCCAGTCTCTTTTTCTCTTTTTCCTGTTTGCGTTTTATCTCTGCCAGGCGTCTCTTCTCTTTGGCTATCTTTTCAGTCTCCGCTTTTTTCAGTTTCTTGACCTCAGCATCCACCCTGGATTGATCAATGATTGTTGCCTGGACGATATCAACCGTTGATTTTGGCGGGGTTGGCGTCTCCTGCCAGTCCGCACCGATAACCATGAATGCAATAACCGCAATATGCATCACCACTGAGATCGCCACCGCCATCGGGTTACGCTTGATGATCTCCCGCATGCAGGCTACTCAGGCTGCTCGGCAATCAAGCCGACATGGGGGGCGCCGCCCGCCTGAATCAGTACCATGGCCTGCATCACTCGGCCATAGTCAACACTCTTGTCGCCCTTTATCAGGATGGGGGTTTGGGGTTTATATTTGAGCACAGCGGCAATGCGTGTCACCAGCACATCGCTCTCTACAGGCTGATTCTTGCCTTCACCAATGTCGATGAAGAGCTCCCCTGCGGCGTTGATTGAGACGACGACCGGGTCTTGCGCTTCGGCAGGCAGTGGCTCGGCATCCGCCTGGGGCAGCTCTACCTTGACCCCTTGGGTCAGCAGCGGTGCCGTGATCATGAAGATCACCAGCAGCACCAGCATGACATCGATGTAGGGCACTACATTGATCTCTGCTATGGGCCGGCGGCGGCGCCTCTGCGTGTGCGTGGTCATCAGCAAAGACGCCAGGGCACAAGGGGTAAGGGAGAGGGAAATACAGGCGCCCCTTGCTCCTTGTGGCTTTTTTCTTGTGTCTGATTAAACATGCGCCTGACGCTGCAACAGCGTGGTGAACTCATCCAGAAAGTCCTGATATCGGTTGTTCAGCCGTTCTACATCATTGGCGTAGCGATTGTAGGCCACCACGGCTGGGATGGCTGCAAACAGCCCCATTGCGGTGGCGATCAGCGCCTCTGCAATGCCGGGGGCAACCAGGGAGAGGGTCGCCTGTTTGACATTACCCAGCGCTCGAAATGAGTTCATGATGCCCCACACCGTTCCGAACAGCCCGACGTAGGGGCTGGTGGAGCCGACGGTTGCCAGAAAGGAGAGGTGGGTTTCAAGTGAGTCCATCTCGCGGCTCAAGGCCACACGCATGGAGCGCTGGGCACCTTCGATAACCGCCATGGGATCGATCTCCGAACTTTGCCGCAGGCGGGCAAATTCTCTGAACCCGGCATGGAAGATGGAGGCCATCCCTTTGATGTTGTCGCTGTCCTGATCCACGGCACGAAACAGATCGTTCAGATCACCGCCGGCCCAGAAGCGACTCTCGAACTCATCCGCAGCCGTGCGTGCGCGCTTCAACACCCTGGCGCGATCAATGATCATGCTCCAGGAGATGATGGAGGCCAGAACCAGCGTCGCCATCACCAGCTGCACCAGCGGGCTGGCACCCAGTACCAGGGTAAGGAAAGAGAGATCATTCATCATAAACCCAGATTACTCCACAGTCAGTGCAGTTAATAGTTTTGTTGGCAGCGGGTGGGGGCGAAAGCGAACCGCATCCAGACAGACCACCTTCACCTCGCCACGGCATAACAGCTGGCCGGTCTCTGCCAGGCGAATCTCCTGGGTGAAGGTGACGCTGACCTTGCCGTGTGATGTCACGCTGGCGCTCACGCTCAGCGCATCGTTGAAACGCGCCGGTCGCAGATAGTCCGCCTCCACACGTCGCACCGCAAACAGCACCCCCTCCTCATCAATCAACTGATCCTGTTCAAAACCACAGTTGCGCAGCAGTTCGGTACGCGCGCGCTCCATGAATTTAAGGTAGTTGGCATAATAGACCACGCCACCCGAATCGGTATCCTCGTAGTAGACTCGAACCGGCCAGATAAATTCACTCATTGATTAAATAGATCCTCTGTTTGAGGGGCCGCTCCAACCTCTGGCTCTGGGCGCAGGCCAAAGAGGTGGTAGGCCGCCTGGGTGGCCGTTCGGCCGCGTGGGGTGCGCATCAGAAATCCCTGCTGGATCAGGTAAGGTTCCAGTACATCCTCGATGGTGCCCCGCTCCTCCCCAATGGCTGCTGCCAGGCTGTCCACGCCAACCGGGCCACCATCGAACCTGTGGATCACCGCCTCCAGCAGCTTGCGATCCATGATGTCAAAGCCATTGTTATCGACCTTGAGCATGGTCAGCGCCCGATCTGCCACCGCAGCTGTAATACGCCCCTGCGCTTTTACCTGGGCATAATCCCTAACCCGGCGCAGCAGACGGTTGGCGATACGCGGCGTACCACGCGAGCGGCAGGCAATCTCCTGCGCGCCTTTTTTGTCTGACTCGATGTTGAGAATACCTGCTGAGCGCCCGACAATATGGGTCAGATCCGCCGTGGAGTAGAACTCCAGCCGCTGCACAATGCCGAAGCGATCGCGCAACGGTGAGGTCAGCAGCCCGGCGCGGGTGGTGGCACCAATTAACGTAAAGGGGGGCAGATCCAGTTTGATGGAGCGCGCGGCCGGCCCTTCGCCGATCATGATATCCAGCTGAAAATCCTCCATCGCGGGGTAAAGCACCTCCTCCACCACCGGGCTGAGGCGGTGGATCTCATCCACAAACAGCACATCGTGCGGTTCCAGATTGGTCAGCAGCGCAGCCAGATCCCCCTGTTTTTCAAGCACAGGGCCGGAGGTTTGGCGCAGGTTCACCCCCATCTCATTGGCGATGATATGCGCCAGTGTGGTCTTGCCCAGGCCGGGAGGGCCGAAAATCAGCAGATGATCCAGCGACTCCTGCCGCGCCCGCGCCGCCTGGATAAAGATCTCCATCTGCTCACGCATAATCGGCTGCCCCACATAGTCGGCCAGCATTCTGGGGCGAATGGCGCGGTCTAACGCAACGTCTTCCGATATGACTTCAGGGGTAATCAGTCGCTCAGACATAAGGAATCAGTTTGCCGCCGCTTTGAGTGCGGCCCGGATAATCGCTTCACTGGAGAGCCCTTCTGCATTGACGCTGCGCACCATACGCAACGCCTCTTGTGGCTTGTATCCCAGTGCAACCAGGGCATCTGCGGCTTCATTTGCGGGATTAGCCGTGGGGGTGACAACTTGACTGGCGCTGACATTTACGGATGCAACTGGCGCAACAATATCCAGCTTATCCAGTCGATCCCGCATCTCAACGATCAGCCGCTCAGCCGTCTTTTTTCCAATGCCGGGCAAGCGAACCAGCGCGGCCGTGTCATCTGTCTGGATAGCCTGGGCAAACTGATCTGTGCTCATGCCGGAGAGTATGGCCAGCGCCACCTTGGCACCCACCCCGCTCACCTTGAGCAGCGCCCGAAACATGCTGCGCTCTGAGTCACGGGCAAAGCCGTAGAGTATATGCGCATCATCACGAATCGCCAGATGGGTAAAGAGGGTGACCGGCTGGCCCGGCTCCGGCAGATCGTAAAAGGTCGACATCGGTGCATCCAGCTCATAACCCACGCCATTGACATCCACCATCAAACGGGGTGCCTGTTTATAGACGATCTCGCCGCGCAGCCGACCGATCATCGCCATCCACCAGCACTGGCTCTGGCCAAGCGATTTAGCGTGGTCTCCGTATGGGCATGGCTCAAGGCAACGGCCAGCGCATCGGATTGATCGGCAGAGAGGTCGCAGGAGAGGTTAAGCAGCCGTTTAACCATGTGTTGCACCTGATCTTTATCTGCGGCGCCGCTGCCGACAACGGCCTGTTTGATGGTGCGCGGAGCATACTCGCCAACCGGCAGGTTTGCCACCACCCCGGCACAGATCGCAGCCCCCCGCGCCTGCCCCAGCTTGAGTGCGGAGTTCGCATTTTTGGAGACAAAGACCTCTTCAATGGCCATCTCGACAGGGCAATGGATCTTGATCAGCTCGGTAATCTCATGAAAGATAACGCCTAACCTCTGCGGCAGCTCATCCTGTTTCAAACGAATGCAGCCACTGGCAATGTGAATACTGCGGCGGCCATCGCTGTCGATAACCCCGTAGCCGGTTATGCGCGAGCCGGGGTCAATGCCCAGAATGCGGCGCATCATCAGGATGCAAGGGGCGTGGCAGCCGCCACTTAACCCAACTCTTCCAGAATTTCATCGGAGATCTCGGCATTGGAGTAGACCTCCTGTACATCATCCAGATCCTCCAGTGTGTCGATCATTCGCAGCAGCTTTTCAGCGCCATCCCGATCCATCTCAGCCTTAGTGCTGGCATTGTAGGTGATCTCGGCATTCACCGCCTCAAGTCCTGCACCCTCCATTGCCGCCTTGATGTCGGAGAAATCCTCCGGCGTGGTCAAGACATCGATGGAGCCATCCTCATGGGTGATGACATCTTCGGCACCGGCCTCCAGTGCAGCATCCATCACTGCATCTTCATCTGCACCGGGGGCATAGCTGATGATTCCCTGTTTGCTGAAGAGGTAGGCCACTGAGCCATCTGTACCCAGATTGCCGCCGTGTTTGGAAAAGGCGTGTCGCACCTCAGAGGCGGTGCGGTTTTTGTTATCTGTCATGCAATCCACCATGATCGCCGTCCCGCCCGGCCCATAGCCTTCGTAACGGATCTCATCATAGTTTTCACCATCAGCAGCACCTGCACCGCGCTTAATCGCGCGTTCGATGGTATCTTTCGGCATATTGGCGCCCATCCCTTTATCAATCGCCAGGCGCAGGCGCGGATTGGAATCGGGGTCACCGCCCGCCTCGCGCGCAGCTACCGTGATCTCACGGATCAGCTTGGTCCAGACCTTCGCACGCTTCTGATCCTGAGCTGCCTTGCGATGCTTGATATTCGCCCACTTACTGTGTCCAGCCATAACGCCCCTCTTTTATGGATGCCTCGATTAATCGGTGAAGTCTACCACTCTGCAACCCAGTCAGAAACCTGCAGACGAGCGATGATAAAAGCAGATCAGGGGCAACAGAAGATGGGCAAAAAGGGCGTGCGGCCTCTTCTCCAGGCAAAAAGGCAGCGTTATATATTATGACAGGTAGTGCAAAGTGCGCTACCCGCCATGGTTTTGCGCAAAAAAGGCACATTGGTAGGGTCATGCGGGTTATGACAGCTGGGGCACTCCACCCTTCCTCTGTACAGCTTCACATCACTCCAGCCTCTTTGCATATCAGGCGGGATAAAGAAGGCAGGGTCAACATCCGGTGTGGGGTAGGGCATGGAGATGGGATGGTCGTTGGTCAGATCAGGGCCAACCTCCCAAAACTCCGGGAGAACGGTCGAAAACTCTTCGCTATGGCAGGCTACCGCGCACATTCTGGCGGGATTAAAGATACCGTCTCTATTCGGCTCATTCACCAGAAAATGTGTATCCGCTTTGGCTACTGCACCATCCACGCCCATCCCTATACTGGCAGAGCTGGCCGAGTCATGGCAGCTCAGGCAGACCAGGGAGATGGGGCTTGGCGTGGCATCACAGTCGGCATTCATGGTGGCGCTTGTATACATCGTAAATGCAGACATGGTGCTTATGATTCTGTTCCAGAGCGGTGCCGAAGGGCGGGTGGCGTGATCTGCATCAAAGACACCATCATTATCAAGATCGACATTGGCACCATGAGGAGTATGACAAAAGACACAGATCTCATCATTGCCGCTGTTTGTGACAGAAGATGCACTCAGATCATGCTTTGATCCCACAATAGTGCCCGCAGCCCAGCTCATGCCTGGCGTAATAAGCACAAGGAACAGCATCATCTTCAGATAGTCACCAAACGGCTTACAATCTGTTGCCACAATCTACCTCTAAATAACCACCCGTAATTGGTGGTATATCCATTTTTTAAAGAGTCTCCCCTGAAACCCCTCTTGCCACTTAAAATATTTGATTAAAACGGTTGGGATACAAGCCTGCCCAATCAGACCCCTCGGCAGCCTGTAAAGAACAAATCACCGACTTATCAATCAGTTACTTAAATAGCCGGCCTATGCCGCACAAAAGCATCTTAGAGATTCTACGGTATCAAGTGATGTTTTTCTACAATACAGGCTGTAAGCAGCCCCTATTTGGGAAGAAAACTATGGTTTATCATCACGCCTGCACAATCACACACCGCACCAAAAAGGAGTTGGATCACTCAGGATAAATCCTGAAAAGCTGGTAGAATACGCCCGCCTGACTCCCCGGCAGATCTATAGCCCCAACAGCACTGACCACACCGCATCCCCCCGTGACACAGACCATCAGCTACTCGATAGAGGGGTGCCTCTATCTCAGCATCACCAACCGCTGCACACTGGTGTGCGGCTTCTGCCCAAAAACCCTGGGGCACCCAGAGGTAAAGGGCTACGATCTCACCATGGAGCAGCGCCCTTCTGTCGCTGAAATCATTGAGTCCATTGGCAACCCCGCAGACTACCCCGAAATCATCTTCTGCGGATTTGGCGAGCCTACTATACGCCTTAAGGTATTGATTGAGGTTGCAGAGTTTATTCAATCGAAAGGGGGGCGCGTCAGGGTAAATACCGATGGGTTGGCCAATCTGGTTCACAAGCGGAATGTCTTGCCCGAACTGGGCCGATGCGTAGATGCAATCTCTGTCTCAATGAATGCCCAAAACAAGCGCATCTACGACCAACATTGTCAGCCCGCCCTGCCCAACTCTTATGCAAGCATGTTGGACTTTTTAAAACAGGCGCCCCATTACATCAGCGATGTTACAGCCACTGCCCTTGATGGGCTTGACGGCGTGGATATTAAGGCCTGCGAGCAGCTGGCCACTCAATGCGGCGTCAAGTTCCGCAAACGCACACTGGGGCGAGTGGGCTGACCCAGCAAGACCCGGGGGGGCGCTGACAATATTTGCACCCCCATTTTGCATGGGCTGAGCCAATGGCTCACCTCAATCTAAATCAACAGGGGAAGTAATAACACGAGCTATAATACTCAAACACAAAATAGCCGGAGATGGCTGGGCAATTTGTCGTGCCCTGCCCGCAGCCTGAAACCTCTGATAACGCGGCTGCACCTTCAGAGACCTTATCAACCTTTTCTGAAGCAACCCATTTTCCATCAATGTTGGCCTCTACCTTCACTATATTCTGCTGGCCATCCATCGTTACTCTAAACTTTTCAGTCATGTTAATCGCTCCTGCATTATTTTATTAATTGCAGCATCCCTTCTTGCTGTTGACCTGGCTGACTCTCCCGTTAGACGGGCACTGCCTGGAACCAGCTATCGGCATACTGCCGATAACCTTGAGAAAAAAGGTGTCACTGGCTCTTCTCTAAAAAAGATGCATCTGCAACATTTTGGCAGGCACTAATCCAGCTTTATTAGCGCTCATACTCATCTATTCTCAAGCGCCCTCCTGGTCTATTCTTAACAACAGACTGACTATCTCATACATGCAGGAATTTAATGACCAACACCACACCCACAAAAGAGCATTGCAGCCGCCAGGACTTACTGCTGTTCCATATTGGAACCCGACAGGCTTTTGCCATTAACGTTTTAAAAATGAAAGAGATCATACCTTATGAGCCACTTAACAAGCTGCCCGGCTCTCATCCTGCGGTTATCGGCGTGGCTCGCCTGCGAGGACGCCCTCTGACCGTCATCGATCTCGCCTCTGCAATTGGGATGCCCCCCATCAGCAATCATCCTGACTTAACCGCATACTCCATTATCATCTCTGAGTTCAGTCGCACGCTGCAGGGGTTTCTTGTCAGCAAGGTAGACCGCATCATTGCCCTGGAGTGGGAGGATATTCTGCCGCCTCCCTGTGCATCCGGTCATGCCACCTATATCACCGGCATTGCGCACGTCGATGAGCAGTTGGTGGAGATCATAGACGTTGAGCGCGCTCTCAACTCAGTAGCACCCAACCAAACATCCGACAGCCCGGTGGTTGATATGGATCAAAGGGTCGTGCAGCAGTTACAGCAGAAACTGGTGCTGGTGGTTGACGACTCCGGCCTGGCGCGCAAACAGGTTACACGCACGCTGGATCTGATGGGGCTTGACTATGTAACCGCGCTGGACGGCAAGGATGCACTGCAAAAACTGAAGGGCCTCAAGGAGGAGGGGCGCAGCATTGATCTGGTTATCTCTGATATCGAGATGCCGGAGATGGATGGCTACACCCTGACCCGTGAGCTTAGAAAAGATAAGACACTAGCCTCTACCTATATCCTGCTGCACACCTCACTTTCAGGCACCGTCTGCAGTGAAAACGCACAGGCCAGTGGTGCCGATGCTGCACTGACAAAATTTGTGCCGGAAGAGCTGTCGGCGGCCGTGATGAAGGGGCTGGGACTGGAGCCGCAACCCAGCTGAAAAACCTGAACAGTTACTCGCCAAGCTCCATAACTGCATCCATCTCCACCTCAGCACCTTTTGGAAGCGCCGCAACACCAATGGCTGCCCGAGCCGGGTATGGCTCTGAAAAGTAGTCCGCCATCACCTGGTTGACCACTGGAAAATGGGCAAGATCCGTCAGAAACACATTTAGCTTGACCACATCGGCAAGCTCTCCCCCCGCCGCCCTTGCCACCGCCTGCAGGTTATCAAATACCCGCCGGATCTGTAGCTCAATATCACCCTCCTCCATCTCCATGCTCTCTGGCAGCAGTGGAATCTGTCCGGAAAGATAGACCGTCGAGCCGCTTTTAACCGCCTGGGAGTAGGTGCCGATCGCTTGCGGGGCCTGGTCGGTACGGATGATCTCTCTCGCCATAACTGCTCTCCTGTTATTCGAATATAGCGTTAAGCCAGGGCTATCCCTGGGCTCTGGTTATGCGCATTACGGGGGGCAGCGAGCGCAGGTGGCGGATGATTCTCGCCAGGTGTTTACGCCCTCGAACCGCAATAGTGAAGTCCAGCGTGGAGGAGAGTCCATCCCGCTCTTCGATGCTGACATTTTCAATGTTGCACCCCATCTCTGCAATGGAGGCAGCAACCGTCGCCAGCACGCCACGTTTGGTGCCGGCCTCGATACGGATCTCTGTGCTGAACTCCGTATCCACATCCTCTTCCCAGCAGACATCCAGCCAGTTCTCGCCACCCTTACGGAAATCGCCCAGATTAGGGCACTCCTGCCGATGCACGCTCATCCCACTGCCCGGGTTGAAGACCGCAATAATGGCATCGCCCGGTATCGGCCGGCAGCACTTGGCAAAACTGACCACCATCCCCTCTGTACCCTTGATCGCCAGCTGACCCGCCGGTTTTTCATGGTCGACAGGCTCTTGTGCGCGCTCCGCATCGGGGCCTGCCATACGACGCGCAACCAATCTGGCCATGCGGTTGCCCAGCCCTATATCGGCCAGCAGGTCATCCAGTTGATGATGTTTAAACTCAGCCAGCAACTGCTCGATTTTACTCTCTGGAATACTGGCGAGCGACTGGTCATAGGCGTGCAGCTCTGTCTCCAGCAACCGGCCGCCCAGATTGACCGCCTCCTGTTGTTGGAGGTTTTTCAGATAGGCGCGGATATTGGCTCTCGCCTTTGCCGTCACCACAAAGTTCAGCCACGCCGGGTTGGGTGAACCGCCGGGTGCGGTGATAACCTCAACCGTCTGCCCATTGTAGATGCGACTGCGCAGCGGCGCCAATCGCCGGTCAACCCGCGCCGCCACGCACTGGTTGCCGACATCGCTGTGAACCGCATAGGCAAAATCGATCACCGTCGCCCCTTGGGCCAATACCATGATCTCCCCGCGTGGGGTAAAGACGTAGACCTCATCGGGAAACAGATCCACCTTGACGTGCTCAAGAAACTCCAGTGAATCACCTGCGCCTTTCTGCATCTCAAGGAGATTTTTTACCCACTCCGAGGCCCGAGCCTGGGCAGAGCCGTTTCCTTTGCCACCTGTTTTGTACATCCAGTGTGCAGCGATGCCTGACTCCGAGAGCTGATGCATCTCCCCGGTGCGGATCTGGATCTCGATGGGCATCCCATGCGGCCCAAACAGCGCCGTATGCAGCGATTGATAGCCATTGGCTTTGGGTATCGCAATAAAATCCTTAAAGCGACCCGGCATGGGTTTATACAGATTATGCACCACACCCAACGCCCGATAACAGGTGTCCACCTTGTCTACCGTGATACGAAAGGCAAAGACATCCACCACCTCAGAGAACGAACTCTTTTTTGTCCGCATCTTGTTGTAGATGCTGTAGAGGTGCTTCTGTCGGCCCACCACCTCCCCCGACAACCCCTCCTGATGCAGGCGCTCCCGGATCGCGGTTTCAACCGTGCCAAGCACCTCTTTGCGATTGCCTCGCGCACCGGCAACAGCCATTTTCAGGGCGCGGTATCGCATCGGCCAATGCGCCATAAAGCCCAGCTCCTCAAGCTCCAGCCGCATCGTATTGATGCCAAGCCGGTTGGCAATGGGTGCATATATTTCCAGGGTTTCACGCGAGATCCGGCGACATTTTTCCGGGCGCATCACGCCCAGCGTGCGCATGTTGTGCAGACGGTCTGCCAGCTTGATCAGGATCACGCGGATATCCTTGGTCATCGCCAGCAGCATCTTTTGCAGGCTGGCCGCCTGCGCCTCGGCGTGTGTCTTGAAATCAATCTGGGTCAGTTTGCTGACCCCATCCACCAGTTCGGCAATCTCTTCATCAAAGCATTCGATCAGCTGCTCTTTTGCGGTGGGCGTATCTTCAATGACATCATGCAGAATGGCCGCCATAAGGCACTTATGATCCATGTGCATCTCAGCCAGGATGCAGGCTACAGCGAGCGGGTGGAAGATGTAGGGTTCGCCAGTCTTGCGTGTCTGGCCCTTATGAGCCTCGCTGCCAAACTGAAAGGCGCGGCGCACCTCGTGGATCTGCCCGGGCTCAAGGTAAGAGGCCAGCGATCTGCAAAACCCATCAATTGATGGGAGGGGTGAATCGCCTGGCGCAGGATTTTGGGGGGAGTTGGCAGGCGTTGTGTGGGGTTTGGCCATGCCGCTTTAGTAGATGTGAAACGGGCAACCCCGGCCGTCGGCCCGATCGTCTTTGCCCCCGCTTTTACTTCTCACTGGCAGCAGGGGTATCCGCTTCTGCTATCCCGGCCATCTCAGCGCTCAGCGCCTGATCTGGGTCGGTGATCTCCTGGGGGGGGGATATGGTGGCATCGTCTACCAGGCCTTCTGCAATTTCACGTAGCGCCACAACCGTCGGCTTATCGTTTTCCCAAGGCAGAAGCGGATCGACACCATTCTCCAGTTGGCGGGCACGCTTGCTTGCCAGCAGCACCAGATGAAATCGGTTGTCTACATTTTCCAAACAATCCTCTACCGTGATACGCGCCATGATTTAACTCCGAGAAAAACAGTAGCCCTTGGCGGGGCGAAAAAAAACAGGGGCTGTATCAGCCCCATCTATTAATGGACGAAGTGTAACGTATTCAAGCGATTCAGGCTAGGACTGCCTATTACCCAGGACTGCCCATTAGCCACAGCCGCTCCCGCTAAAATTCCTCAGCAGGTTGGATAGAGACATTTCTGCATTTAAAAGGAACTCAACAACCACCGGCTAAAGACCTGTGGGTTAGATTTTCGGACTGAAAGTCCGGATACGGGGCGGATAGCCCCGTTTATTCGTCCGGTTCTACTTCCATTTTAAAATCTGCGCTTGGCCTCGGCTCAAAATGATGTTCCAAGTAATCTTGGATCATCTCTTCCATCATCTGCCCCACCGTCGCACAAAAATACCCTCTTGCCCAGAAGCGATATTTCGTTACCCAAACAAAGTGGGGCTATGCCATATCGAGTGGTTCAATGAATAGACACAGACGCCTATATCCATATAGGCGTCTGTGTCTATGAAAAATAGCTGTATCCCCCCACTCAATATGGCATAGCCCCAACAAAGTGATACTCAATTGCATAGGCTGTATGACTACCATACCGATATTTCATCTCTTATCCTCCCATGGCTAGGGAAGCATCCTGGCAAATCTTATTGCTGGGGGATAAATCTGTTCGCCTGGAAGGCGAAGGTTTAAACCTTACGCATGGAAAATCAAGCCAGACTGGCTATTATCACCAGTCTTTTAGTGGCCATATTCATGAATGAGAAAATGCTTGAATTTGGCATTGAGGATGAAAAGGCGATCGAAAAAAGAGAGAAGCGAATGGATAATGACCAAGCTGAATTTGTTCCAATGATGTGGCTTCACAAGCTGTATGGCCATGTCGCCAAGGCGAGCCGACAAATCCTGCGCTTTCTGAAATTCAATTTTATCCGGAAGTCCTCCCATACGCTTTATCATACGCATCTCAAGCTCATGCTGTTGAGGTACATATAAAGTGGCCGGACACCGTTGCCTGCGCCATGATCAACTGCGCGGCAATACCCAGTCCGGACGGGGAAAATGGCAGCTGTAGCCTTGCGGGTAGCGTTGCAGATAGTCCTGATGCTCTGGCTCCGCCTCCCAAAACTCACCCGCCGGGCTGACCCGGGTCACCACCGAACCAGGCCACCGGCCTGATGCATCGATATCCTCGATGGTTTTCAGTGCAACAGCTCTCTGCTCATCACTGAGATAGAAGATCTCTGAGCGGTAGGAGGGGCCAACATCATTGCCTTGGCGATCAAGAGTGGTCGGATCATGGATCTGGAAAAAGAGCGCCAGCAGATCCCGATAACCAAGAATTTCGTTGTCAAACTCTATCTCAATAGCCTCCGCATGGTTGCCGTGATTGCGGTAGGTGGCATTGGGCAGATCGTCGCCCGTGTAACCCACCCGTGTCTTCAAAACCCCCGGCTCTCTGCGGATCAACTCCTGCATCCCCCAGAAGCAGCCGCCAGCCAGAATGGCCTGTTCAATAATCATGATCATCCTCCACTCTCAACTATTATTCTCGGACAGCCTCTTGGGGCTATCGAAAAGAGCAGAGTCTGAGGTATCGCCATTATTGAATCAACAACAGCTTTTGGGGATCGTTAAACAGGCAATCAGACCGCCCTCTGAATGCGGCTGCAGCCGCACCTTCCAGCCGTAGATATCACAGAGCTGTTTGACAATCGCAAGACCCAGCCCACTGCCGCCGGTTGATCGGCTGCGTGACCCTTCGAGTCGGTAGAAGGGCTGAAATACTGCATCAAGCTGGTCTTCAGAGATGCCTGGGCCGTGATCGGTCAAGGTAACAATCACCCTTTCGGCATCGCACTCAAGCGCTACGCTGACCGGCTTGCCCTGGCCATAACAGATGGCATTTTCAAGCAGGTTTGTCAGAACCCGGTTCAAGGCGACCGGGTTGGTCTGCAGCAAACAGGCAGGTGGTTTTCTCCATTCGATCTTCACACCCTGGCTCTCATGGGAGGAAACCAGCTCACTGATCAGCAATCCCAGGTCAATGGTTTCGATATCCCGGCTTGCACCCTCCATCCCCCTGGCCAGCTCCAGGGTGCGTGTAATCAGATGGTTCATCTCTTCCAGGTCGTGATGCATACCCTCCAGCAATTTTGGGTCATTTTCAGTGCTGATGAGTTCCAGGGCGAGCCGGAGGCGGGCGATCGGTGTGCGCAGGTCATGGGAGATGCCGCCCAGCAGGGTCGTCCGGTTGGTGAGCAGTTGCTGAACCTGGCCGGTCATGCGATTGAAGTTGCGCGCCAGCAGGGCAAGCTCTTCCGGCCCCTCCTCCGACAGGGAATCAGGCCTCTCGCCGCGCCCAAAACGGGAGGTCTCCTCAGCGAGGCGGGCCAGCGGGCGGGTCAGTCGCCGCACCAGCAGCAGTGAAGTCAACAGGGTGATGATGCAGGCACCCAGTATAAGCAGAAGCACAGCAACCGGTGGGCGCGCCTGGATGCGATCATGTGAGAAGCCGATGCGGAGCCTCTGATCTGCCACAGGAATATCGACCCAAAACCAATCGCGGTCTGCCGAGT
This sequence comes from Candidatus Polarisedimenticolaceae bacterium, assembly GCA_021648685.1. Classification (GTDB taxonomy): domain Bacteria; phylum Pseudomonadota; class Gammaproteobacteria; order Chromatiales; family Chromatiaceae; genus WFXD01. Next base: position 12,679 of record JAKISI010000015.1, on the reverse strand, counting down.
CCAGCATAATGGGAATATCGGTTTCCAGCCGCTGGGAGAGAGCATCCTCCAGAAAATGCATAAAGGGGCTTTTGACCACCAGCGTATCGAGAGGCGTGTTGGAATGGGTCAGGGTCAGTCTATGCTGGGTGCGCAGCTCATCCTCAAAGTCGGGACGAGTCTCAGGGGGCAGCTCCACCCAGGTCTTGCTGGAAAGCACCATCAATGCGGCCAGATCATCCGCTGCCTGCCGCGCCACCGGCCCCAGGATGTAGTAGAAAATAACCCCGCCAGAGAAGAGCAGAAAGAGCAGCATGGCTATGGCGATGGTCAGGCCGGTTCGGGCAAAGAGCGTTTTGGGATGGCGCACGGCTCAGGCCTCTCTCTCTACAGCTTCCGGGGTGAAGAGGTAGCCCCGACCCCAAACCGTGCGGATGAAGCGGGGGGCCTTTGGATCAGGCTCGATCTTGCGCCTGAGCCGGGTAACCCGCACATCAATACTGCGATCAAAAGGCGAACGGTCATACCCCTTGAGAAGATCGACCAGCCTGTCACGGTTCAGAATCCGGTTGGGGTGCTCGGCAAACACCTCCATCAAAGCCAGCTCTCCGGCGGTAAGGGGAACCTCCTCGCCATCCTTGCTGAGTGTGCGATTGTCAAGATTGAGTTGAAACGGGCCAAATGAACGGATATGCCGCTCTGGTTCCCGCGGCTCTTCCGGGCATCCGCGCCTCAACACAGCCCGGATACGGGCCAGCAACTCTCTCGGGTTGAAGGGCTTTGGCAGATAGTCATCCGCGCCAATCTCCAGGCCGACGATACGATCCACCTCATCACCGCGGGCAGAGAGGATGATGATCGGGGTCTCCGAGGATCTGCGCAGCCGTCTGGCAAGCGTCAGGCCATCATCACCCGGCAGCATCAGATCCAGAATAATCAGATCCACAGCCTGTTCAGCCAGGTGGCGCTCCATGGCAACGCCATCGGCAACTGCGTGGGTCAGAAAACCCTGTTCGCTCAGATAGCGGTTGAGCAGCTCCCGCAGGCGGGGGTCATCATCGACAATGAGCAGACTGGGTTTGCAGTTCTCCATGGGGTTGAGTCTATCAGAGGCTGCCCGCCGATGGTTCTCCTGCTGCCGGTTGAAACATATTGAAACACTTTTGCCGCTATCTGAAACAGTCTGGACACAGTTTTTTATTATGCTTTGCAGTAAGAGAAGCCACCAAGGAGAGCAGAGGATGAAGAGCAGTCTGTCAACCCTGATAGCAGTGCTTCTTATTGCCACTGCAATCCCCCCAGCTATTGCGATAAGCACTCAAAAAGAGTCGCAGAAAGAGCCGCAACCCAAGTCACAACAGACCCGGTATGGCGTCGGTTACGAACATCGCAAAATGGATCAGGAGAAGAGCAGCCTGGCAGATAGGGAGCGTGGCAGTGACGAACAGCAGCCCCAGCAAAAGAACAGGACAGCGGAGAGACAACCATGAGTTCCACACCCATTAAGCGGACACCAGTAACCTGGGCAGTCACTATCATCGCCATCCTGTTTGGACTGCTTACCATCAAGTCAGGCGGTTCAGTCCTGTTTATTGATGGCGAGGCCAGGGTGCAGGCGGGGAACTATGTGCCCTTTGTACTCTGGTTCAACTTCATGGCCGGATTTGCCTACCTGGTCGCCGGTGTCGGCCTCTGGCGAAAAGAGCGATGGGCAGTCTGGCTGGCCACTCTTATCGCCATGACAACCCTTGCTGTCTTTGCCCTCTTTGCACTGCACATCCTCAACGGAGGGAACTATGAGCAGCGCACGGTAATCGCCATGAGTGCCCGTTCACTGATCTGGTCACTGATCGCCATCTTTGCCTGGAAAAGTGTGCTGAAAAAGAGCACAGCATGAAAAAGACCCGCCTGAAGAGGCTGCTGATACTCCCCGCCATCCTCATTGGCGTTGTGATTCTGGTGCTGCTGGTCAGGAACAGCGCCAAACCCGTGCAGATGGCGATGGCCGAGAAGGCGACCGCCGTGCGCATCATCAGTGTACCGGAGATGACCATCGCCCCGCAGTTGATGACCACCGGCAATGTACAACCCAGCCGGGTATGGAGCGGCATCGCCCAGGTGAGCGGCAAGGTCACAGAACTACACCCCCACCTGAAGCGGGGAGCGCTGATCCGGCAGGGCGAGATGCTGCTGCAGATCGACCCGCGCGACTATGAGCTGGCCATCACCCAGGCGGAGACCGGCCTGGAGGCGATCCGGGTGCAGCTGGCCCAGATCGACGTGCAGGAGAGCAATGCAAAGGCGCTGCTGGAGATCGAACAGCAGGCGCTGAAGGTGGCCGAAAATGAGTTTCAGCGCAAACAAAAGATGTTCCAGCGCAAGACCATCTCCCAATCCGATCTTGGCAAGGAGCAGCGCAGCCTGCTGGCCCAGCAGAAGAGCGTGCAGACATTGATCAACAGCATCCGGCTCTATCCGGTCGATCGCCGGCGGCTGGCCGCCGAGCTGGAGAGAGAGCAGGCACAGCTGGCGGACGCAAGGCTCAATCTTGAACGTACCACGATCAGGATGCCCTTCAACGGTCGTATCGCCGAGGTCAAGGTCGAGCTACAGCAGTTTGTCGGCCTGGGGTCACTGATGGTGGTGGCCGACGGCATTGAAAAGGCTGAGATCGCGGTGCAGATCCCGATGGAGCGGCTGGGTAACCTGATCCACTCCGAGGTGGAGATCGATCCGACCAAATCAGGCACTGCCGGGATCGGCAGGCTGCTCGGCCTCTCGGCGCGGGTGCAGCTGCAACAGAACCAGTATCTCATCGAGTGGGATGCCCAGGTCACCCGCCTCAGCGACGCCCTTGATCCACGCACCCGCACGGTTGGCATTATCATTGAGGTGGATCACCCCTATGCCCGGGTGCAGCCGGGCCGACGACCACCGCTAGTCAAGGGGCTGTTCGTCGATGTGCTGTTGCAGGGAGAGCCGCGGGAGGGGCAGCTCGTTATCCCGTTGAGCACCCTGCGTGACCAGCAGGTCTACATTGTCAACCAGGCAGAGCGTCTGGAACAGCGCCCGGTCAATATCAGCTCCGGAGGGAGCGACTACGCCATCATCGAGAGCGGACTGCAGGCGGGCGAGCGGGTGGTCATCTCTGACCTCACCCCCGCGGTCGAGGGGATGCTGCTCAAGCCGGTCGCCGACGCTGCCGCGCAGCAGCAGCTTCTCGGCCTGGATAACCGCCGATGATCCGCTACTTCGCCATCCACCCGACCGCTGCCAATCTGCTGATGCTGATGCTGGTGGTGCTGGGTCTCTCTGTACTGCCAACGCTGGAGCGTGAGACCTTCCCCGAGTTCGCCCCGCAGGAGGTGCAGATCAGCGTCCCCTACCCCGGCGCCACGCCGGAGGATGTCGAGCAGGCAGTCTGCAAACGGCTGGAGGATGCGATCGATGCAGTCAATGAGGTAGATGAAATCCGCTGTCAGGCGCTGGAGAACAGCGCCACCGCCATCGCCACCATGACCGAGCAGGGCGATTTTGCCCGCTTCATGGATGACATCAAAAGCGCCGTTGAGGCAATCGACAGCTTCCCGGATCAGGTCGAGCTGCCGGTCATCGAACAGCTTGGCCGCAATGATCAGGTGGTCAATATCGCCATCACCGGGCCGCTCACCCCGCCAGCACTGAAGGCCTATGCCGACGGAATCAAAGACCGGCTGCAGATGCTGCCGCTGGTCTCCCAGGTGATTCTCTCCGGTTTCTCCGAGCACCAGTTGCAGATCAAGGTCTCCGCCGAGATGCTGCGGCGGCACGGACTCAGTATCAGTGATCTGGCCAACACCATCGCACGGCAGAACATCGACCTGCCAGCCGGTTCAATCGAGACCCGGGAGCACAACTACCTGATCCGCTTCATGGATCAGCAGGGCAGCCTGCAGGGGCTGGATGATCTGGTGATCATCGGTGGCGGCAGCGGCAGCGAGATCCGCCTGGGCGACATCGCCACCATTCAGGACAGCTTCGAAATGGATGAGGAGAAGATTCTCTTCAACGGTCAGCGGGCGGCGCTGTTGCAGGTCAACAAGGCCAAGACGGAGGATACACTGCGCGTCTTCGAGGCGGTCAAGGCCTTTGTCGAGCGCGAGCAGCAGCTGGCCCCACCCGAGATCCACTTTGCGCTGACCAACGACAGCTCAACCGTGGTGCGCGACCGGCTGCAGATCCTGACCAGCAACGGCCTGCAGGGGCTGGTGCTGGTGTTTCTGGTGATGTGGCTCTTCTTCCAGGTGCGCTTCGCCTTCTGGGTCGCCATGGGGCTACCGGTCTCCTTTCTCGGCGGCCTCTTCATCATGTCGCTGCTGGGGCAGTCGATCAACATGATCAGCATGGTGGCGCTGCTGCTCTCGCTCGGTCTGCTGATGGATGACGCCATTGTCATTGCAGAGAATATCGCTACCCATCTGCGCAGGGGGAAATCGGCCTTCCATGCCGCCATCGATGGCACCAGGCAGGTGATGCCGGGGGTGGTCTCCTCCTTTCTCACCTCGGTCGCCGTGTTCGCCCCACTGGCCTTTCTCAGCGGCAACATGGGCAAGGTGCTGGAGGTGATCCCGGTGGTGCTGATCGCGGTGCTGGCAGTGAGCCTGATCGAGGCCTTTCTGATCCTGCCTCACCATCTGGCTCATGCGCTGAAGAACCATGAGGCCGACAGGCAATCACGCTTCCGGCAGCACTTTGACGCCTTTATCGAACATCTGCGACATGAGGTTCTGGGTCGGGCTATCGACCAGGTGATCCAGTGGCGCTATCTCTTTATCGGGCTGGTTCTGGCGCTCTTCATCGCCTCGATCGGTATGCTGGCCGGCGGCCATCTGAAGCGGATCGCCTTCCCCGATATTGATGGCGACGCCTTCGAGGCCCGCCTGCTGCTGCCGCAGGGCACGCCGCTGCCGCGAACCGAGGCGGTGGTGGCGGAGATCACTGCCGCACTGGAGCGGGTCAATGACCACTATGCCCCGCTGCAACCCGGCGGGCAGCGGCTGATCGAGGATGTCACCATCCGCTATAACCAGAACCTCGATGCCGGTGAAAAAGGAACCCACCTGGCGACCATCAGCGTCGATATCCTGGGCAGTGAAAGCCGGGTCGGCCGGGTGGATGACTATCTGCAACGCTGGCGGGATGAAGTCGGCCAGATTCCCGATGTGATCAGCCTCAACTTCAAGGAGCCGCAGGCGGGGCCGGCCGGCATCGCCATCGAGATCCGCCTGCAGGGGCGCGATCTGCAACGGCTCAAGGCGGCCTCAATGGAGCTGCAAGGGTGGCTGCGGCAGTACCGGGGCGTCATCAATATGAGTGATGACCTGCGTCCCGGCAAGCCGGAGATCCGCCTGCATCTGAAGGATGGCAGCCTCGCCTTCGGGCTGGATGCGGCGACCATCGCCAATCAGCTGCGCGCCGCCTTCTACGGCATCACCGCCGATCAGGTCGAGACAGAGAGCGACTCCTACGAGATCACGGTCGCACTCACTGAGCCGAGCCAGGACAGCCTGGATGACCTGCGGAACTTCCGCATCCTCACCGCACGGGGCGACCAGGTGCCGCTCAGCACTGTGGTCGACATCGAGCTGGGGCGGGGTTACGGGCGCATCCAGCGGGTACAGGGGGTGCGAACCGTCACCATCACTGCCGATATGGATACTGCGCTGGGCAACGCCAATCAGGTCCTGGCCGTCACCCAGCGCGACTTTCTGCCGGAGCTGCAGCAGCGTTATCCCGATGTCCGCTTCCTGCTGGAGGGGCAGGCAGAGGAGTCGAACAAGACCAGCGGCTCCATGGTGCGGGGTTTTCTGATCGGACTGGTCGGCATCTTCGTCCTGCTTAGCTTCCAGTTCCGCAGCTATATCGAGCCGGTAGCGGTGATGCTGACCATCCCGCTGGCGATGATCGGCGTCATCTGGGGCCATCTGCTGATGGGGCTGGATCTGTCGATGCCCAGCATCATGGGGGCCGTCTCGCTGGCCGGTATCGTGGTCAACGACTCGATCCTGCTGGTCGAGTTTCTGAAGCTGCGCGCTCGCGAGGGCATCCCCATCCCAGAGGCGGCAAAAATCGCCAGCCGGGAGCGTTTCCGCGCCGTCCTGCTGACCTCGCTCACCACCGTAGCGGGACTGACACCGCTATTGATGGAGAGCAGCCTGCAGGCGCAGATCCTGACCCCACTGGCCACCAGTATTGTCTTCGGCCTGCTGGTGGCAACACTGCTGGTGCTGTTTGTGGTACCTGCCATCTTCAGCATCTTCAGCGACTTTGGTTGGGTCAGTGTGGAGAAGGAGCAACATGTGGATGAAATGGATTAGGGAGAGGAAGAGGATCACTTTCCAGAAGTCTGTTGGTTATCACGGGAAAGTGATCCAGATTGTTTTTTATTCAAAAACCAGGAGATTGACATGAACATTATTACATCATCAATGGCATTGACTCTAATAGCTGGTGTTACCATCAGCATTACTTCGGTTGCAGCAGAAACAGCGGCTATTCCTGAACGCGGCCCAATCCCTTTCGCTGCGTATGATGTCGATGGCAACGGTGCTATCAGCGAGCAGGAGTTTCAGCAGATTCGCAGCCAGCGTATGCAGTCCAGAGTAGCTGAAGGCCGCCCCATGCGTCGCGCAGGTAAAGCCCCCGCCTTCTCTTTATTTGATGCCAACAAGGATGGCCAGCTAAGCCCTGAGGAGCTGGCTGCAGGACAACAGACCCAGATGCAGAACCGCCAGGGCAGAATGGGACAGGGAGCAGGCATGGGTCGCGGCCCCTGTATGGGAAAGAATATGCCTGCCTTCTCTGAGTTCGATCTTGATAGTGATGGCGCCATCACTGAAAAAGAGTTTTATGAGGCACGCAGCCAACGGATCGGTGAACGCGTTAAGCAGGGGTATGCCATGAAGGGGCTGAGAACCGCTCCCTCTTTTGCCGATGTGGACGGCGACAGTGACGGAAAACTGACCCCAGAGGAGTTTGCTGCGGGACAGGCCAGCCACAAACAGCGTATGCAACAGTAAGGCCTGCAGAAACCACCACCGCTGACCCGAATAAAGTTCGGGTCAGCGGTGTTTGGAGAGCCACAAGGAGCCTCATCTCCCGGCTTGGGTGTCACATCCTCCTTGCCGACACCTATCTATTCTGGTATATGTAGCGCCCTTATTTATTGAGGTTCGCAGGAGTTGTTGGATGACAGCAAAAAACACAACCGAACAGGATTATTCATTCGGTATAGCGCCTTACCAGGCCAAAGATGGCGAAGAGTATATGAATGAGGCGCAGGAGGCCCACTTTCGAAAAATCCTGGAGGCCTGGAAGCAGAGCCTGATGGAAGAGGCGGATCGCACCGTCCATCACATGCGGGACGAAGCCGCTAATTTTCCAGACCCAAATGACCGCGCCTCTCAAGAGTCAGAGTTCAGCCTTGAGCTGCGCACCCGTGACCGGGAACGCAAGCTGCTAAAAAAGATTAGCGAAATCATTACCAGCATCGACAACCACGACTACGGCTACTGTAACTCCTGCGGCGTCGAGATCGGCATCCGCCGCCTGGAGGCTCGCCCCACGGCCACGCAGTGTATTGACTGCAAAACCCTGGATGAGATCAGGGAAAAACAGATGGGCTGAGCCAACCCTAACTGCACACCTCTTAAAAGCCGACAGTCGTCGGCTTTTAACTTATGCCTTCCACCGCCCCATACTGTGGACGTTTCGCCCCCTCACCCACCGGTGCGCTGCATTTTGGCTCACTGATTGCCGCCGTTGCCTGCTATCTCGATGCCCGCACCAATCGCGGGAGATGGCTGGTTCGAATGGAGGATATTGACCCGCCCAGAGAGGTGCCCGGTGCCGCCGATGATATCCTTCACACCCTGGAGGCCTTTGGGTTTGAGTGGGACGATGCTGTACTCTACCAGAGCCGGCGCACCGCAGCGTACCAGGCCGCGCTGGAGCAGCTACAGCAGCAAGGGCACACTTACCCCTGTGGTTGCAGTCGCAAGGGGATCGCCCAGCAGGGGCGGCCTGGTGTGGAGGGGATCATCTACCCCGGCACCTGCCGTGCCGGTCTGCCTCCTGAGCGTGAGGCACGCACAACCAGGCTCGTTACACCGAACCCGCCCGTCGGTTTTATGGACAAGATCCAGGGGAAGATAGAACAATCCATAGCGCAAGAGGTGGGGGATTTTATCATCCGCCGCAGCGATGGACTCTTTGCCTACCAACTGGCCGTGGTGGTTGACGATGCCTGGCAAGGGGTCACCCATATTGTACGGGGGGCAGACCTGATGCACTCCACCCCCCGCCAGCTCTATCTTCAGAGGCTGCTGAGCCATCCGGCACCTGGCTATGCCCATCTGCCGCTCGCTGTGGATGCGGCCGGCAACAAGCTCAGCAAGCAGACCGGATCTCTGCCGATAGATCGCAAAACACCCCTGCCCGCACTGCTGGCTGCACTGCGCTTTCTGCATCAGCCACTGCCCGATGAGCAGCCCGCAAGCCTGCAGGAGTTCTGGCAGTGGGCAGTTGCAAACTGGGATATTAAGCGGGCACCCCGGCAGCAAATCCAGCCAATGCCGCTGCGCTAAAAAAGCCCCTTTAGCTTATTGCCAAGGTCGCCCGCCTTTTGATCCAACCCACCGGGCAGCCCTTTGGTCGCATCCTCTACTTTTGAAGTAATATCAGAGACCTGCTTGTCCACCTGCTCTTTAAGCTGTCCCTTAATATCGGCCAACGGGCCTGCCACTGCGCCACTGGATGCAGCCAGCACCTTCTCCATCACCATTTTGAAGGCATCCGCAGCCGATATGCCGCCCTTGTCTTTCCCCAGATCCGTCAGCTCAATCTTTGGCAGCGGCACGGTCAGCCCTTCGCTCGACAGTGGCGTCACAATCCTGATTTTTCCGCCGCTGAGCGTCACCCGGTTGATCACTATTTTTGAGCCGCCCTCCTGTTGGGTCTGACCCTGCTCTGCAGAAGCTGTCTTGCTCTGACCACCAGATGCCTTGGCAATATAGGCATCCACATTATTCATCAGCTGTTGCAGGTTTGATCCTGCCGCGCCACCCGGCTCATAGGTCACTATCGGTGCCTTGATATCAATGGATTTAATCACCACGATATCATCCGCGATCGTCTCGGCGTCCAGTGCAACCGCTAATGTACCCAGCTCAAATGCGCTGCGCCCTTTATAGCCGGCCGGGTTGCCGATAAAAAGCCCGTGCAGGCTCCCCTCGCCTGACAGGAAGGAGATGTCAGACGATTCAAGTTTTACCTCCGTCTGGGTAACTGGCTTGCCAAAGGTCTCAACCGCCTGCACCACCAACGAGTTCAGATTGTTGGAGATATAGAACAGGGCGACCACCACGCCCACAAGCGCAACCACTACACCACCAATTATAATTTTCTTCATTGTGCCACCTCCGATATGGGCATTTTGCCTAGATTACCGCAACGCGATCTATTCTCTCAAACCTGCAGCAGAAAAGGTAACGCTAATTTCGGCTGTTTTCATCTGCAATCTCCGCCCCAAGCACTACAGCACCATAGCTGCGGAGCTGCTTTGCACTCTCCAGCCGGATGCCCAGCCGGATTCGAGCCGTTTCACCCGGACGAATAACCCCCCACACACTGTGCCGGGTCACATTGGACAGCCGCCCACCTGGGCCACGCAGCCCCACGCCAACACCCACACTGCGCACCAGCATCCTGGTCTGATTCTGCACCACGGCAATCATCTCACCGCTGTTGAGGCGCTGTAGACGGGTTTGAAGATAACGGCCAGGATTGTCCGGCAGATCAAGACGCACCAGCGCAGTGGCAGCCTCTGCCCCGGCTGGCGAGCGGGAAGCTGCGGCCTGCGCAAAGTACACTTTTGCCTGCTTACGGCTGCCGGATGCCAGCGCCAGCCGCCCCAGGGCGTTGTAGGCAATCGCCGTAGGCAGCAGTTCGGCGCTCTTTTTCAGATCCTGCCGTGCCCGCTGGATGTTGCCTAACTTGTCCCAGGTGATGCCCCGCTCCAGATAATAGCGAAAAAAGCCGTCATTCCGATCCAGTGCCTGATTATAGTGTTTCAACGCCTTTCGATAGCGCTTCTGCTGGTAGTGAATATCGCCTAACAGGCTATAGAAGAGCGCCTCTCGTGGCTCAATGGCAATCGCCTTGTTGGCCAGCCTCAAGGCCTGCTGCTCATCACCATCCTGCAACGCCTTTAGTCCCTTTTCCAGGGCATCATAGGCTGGTTTGGATTTTTTCAGCCCGGCCAGCATACGCTGGTAACGCGCCCGCCCCCGGTCACCACCTTTTGCCCCCAGTTTGCGTAGTGTCTCCCGGTTCTGTCTCACCCGCTCTTCTGAAGGGGGGTGGCTGGCAAACAGCCCCGCAAACCACTGCGGCTGCTTCTTTGCTGATTCAGATAGCCGCACAAAGGTCTCTTGCAGCTTTACTGCCGCCGCAGGGTCATAGCCTGCCCGAGCCATATAGAGCATGCCGTAATAGTCTGATTCACTCTCAGCACTGCGGGAGTAGCGCTGGCTCAGCAGTTTGGCACCCACAGATGCAGCCCCCACCGCTATGCGCGAGTAGTCGCTGCTCTGCACCGCCATTCCGGTCACCAGCACCGCACCCTGTAACAGCAGCCCCCGTTCCATACCCTGAGCACCATGCCTGGCAGCGGCATGGACAATCTCATGACTCAATACCGCCGCCAGCTCTGCTTCACTCTCCAGCTCCAGCAGCAGACCACGGTTCACCGCTATCTTGCCACCCGGCAGCGCCCAGGCATTGGGCGTGGAATCGTTCACCACAGAGAACTCATAAGGGAGTTTACGATCACTCACCGCAGCCAGTCGCTGCCCGATCTGGCTGACATATCGGGTCAGCTCTGGATCCAGATTGTAATCCCCACCCTGCATCTGACGGCTGGGCAGATACTGCTTCTCTCCAATCTCAAGCTCTTTCGATTCGGAGATAAAGGTCAGCTCATCCTTGCCTGTCACCGGGTTGGTCGCACAACCCACGGCCCCCAACAGGGCAATGATCAGCACCACACGCTGCCACACTCTTATCAACTTCCCGCTCCCTTACTCTGCCATGGATTCAATCAACCACTATTATGCCTGAGGCCGCTTTGCTCAACATTATTTTCCATATCATCCCGCTCCCTCAGTAACTGGCAGAACTCATCGGGTTTGACCGCCTGCCAGCAAGACTCCAAACATGATACTACCAAACCACTGGGGTTAATGTTACTGAGTCAAATATGCTGGTTACCACAACCTCGCTAAGGGCATCCACCATAGAATATGGCTGCGGTCATGTGATCCTTCCAGAGGTAAAGAACATCCTGTATTTTTTAGGCTCCCTAAGTCATAACCCATCCAATGGACTCAATACACCTTGCCCGCCCCGGTTTAGCACATGCGTGTATATCATAGTCGTAGAGACATCCGCATGGCCCAACAACTCCTGCACGGTACGAATATCATAGCCTGACGCCAGCAAGTGAGTAGCAAAAGAGTGGCGTAAACAGTGGCAGTTCACCCTTTTTGTAATATTTGCCTTTTGAGCGGCAAACTTTATCGCCTTCTGTAGCCCATTCTCATGCATATGATGTCGGCGTGTTTTACCGCTTCGAGGATCAAGCGAAAGCCGACCACTGGGAAAAACATATTGCCAGAGCCACTCCTTAGGTGCATTCGGCCACTTACGAGCCAAGGCATCGGGGAGAAAAACCTCACCAAACCCCTTTTCCAAATCTTGCAGATGAAGCACCTGAGCCCGCTCCAACTGCTCCATTAGCAACGGCTCCAGAAGTTTTGGCAAAGGGACTACACGATCCTTCTGCCCCTTCCCGTCCCGCACCATAATCTGGTTATACTCAAAATCAACATCCTGCACCCGGAGCCGCACACACTCCATTAACCGCATCCCAGTACCGTACAGCAATGCCGCCATCAAATACTGAACACCCTCAAGCTGCTCCAAAAGTCGGCCAACCTCACCCCGCTCCAACACCACAGGCAACCGTTTTGGACGCTTGGCCCGAGTAAAATTATCCAGTTCACTCAACGGCCTATTCAACACCTGCTTATACAAAAAAACCAACGCATTCAAAGCCTGATTCTGCGTACTAGCCGCCACATTGCCACGAACAGCCAGATCCTCCAAAAACGAAACAACCTGCGCGGCGCCCAGCTTAGAGGGATCACGGTTATCACAAAAACCGATAAAACGGCAGACCCACGCCTCATAAGCCTGCTCAGTGCGAATAGAATAGTTGCGTCGTCGTATCTCAGCCGCCAACCACTCAAGCAGTTGAGCATGCTTTTTGCGCACTGAATCCAGAAAAGAGACCTTACTCCGTTTTTTCTTAAACCGCTTCCCGGAGACCTTTCCATCACCCGATTTAAGCGCCTCCCTGGCAACGGTTGAATGATCGCACGACAGAGTACGAGCAGAATCACGCCAATACCCCCAATCCACCTCATCTTGCACAGGTGCTTTAGCCGTCCGCAGTAAATTCTGTATAGCGCTGACAGTTTGAACAAATTTCCAGTCCGTTAGCGAGCCGTCTCTGCCAATAGACTCAAGGTAGCCTGTCACATCATCAACAGAATGATCAGCAAGGCGCTTACCGGGGAAAGCCCCAATATACTGCTCCGCA
>JAKISI010000072.1 GCA_021648685.1 Candidatus Polarisedimenticolaceae bacterium | reverse complement strand
ATCAGCTCTCGGGTGGAGAACAGCAACGGGTGGCCGTGGCTCGCGCCCTGGTGCACCGGCCTGCCCTGGTGCTGGCCGATGAACCGACAGGCAACCTGGATGCTGAGAGCGGCCAGCAGGTATTGGAGCTGCTTGACCGGCTGGTGCGCGATGAGCAGTGTACGCTGATTATGGTGACTCACAGTCAAGTGGTTGCTGCCAGGGCTGATCGCACCTTCAGCCTGAAGCAGGGGCGTTTGGTGTCAGGCGAGGAGGTGGTGTGGTGAGCAGGAGTCTGCTCTGGCGCGCCAGCCTGCGTTACCTTGGGCGGCACCCGCGGCAGATGGCGCTCTCGATTCTGGGTATTGCGCTGGGCGTTGCCGTGGTGGTGGCGGTAGATCTGGCCAATGAGAGCGCCCGGCGAGCCTTTGATCTCTCGATGCAGGCGGTTACCGGGAAAGCCACCCACCAGATTGTGGCCGGCCCGACGGGGCTGGATGAGAAGCTCTATGTCAAACTGCGGCGCGGTGGCCGTCTCCCTGTCAGTGCGCCGATTATTGAAGGATACCTGGCCTATGGTGAGCAGACGCTGCGGTTGCTGGGTATCGCCCCATTTGCTGAGAGCAAGTTTCGTGATCTGCTCAGCCATGTGCCGGATGAGACTGGGGAGGGGCTTCTTCAGCGGTTGATGACCCAGCCGGGTGCAGTGCTGATGAGCCTTGAGCGAGCGCAAGGGTTTGATCTGTCCGTTGGGCAATCCTTTGAACTGCGGCATTCCGGCCAGAAACGACAAGCGGTTTTAGCAGGCCGCTTTGAGCCACCCCCAGAGCAGAAGGCCGTCATGCGTGACCTGCTGGTGGCGGACATCTCAACTGCTCAGGAGCTGTTGGGTCGGATCGGGTGGTTGAGCCGGATTGATCTCATCCTGCCTGATATTGATGCAGCCGGGCTTGCTGCCATCCGTGAGCTGCTTCCGCCGGGTGTCCGATTGATTCCCGCCACCTCCCGTGGCACGGCCATGCAGAAGATGACCCGTGCCTTCAGCATTAATCTTACCGCCATGAGCCTGCTGGCATTGGTGGTGGGGCTTTTTCTGATCTACAACACCCTCTCTTTTTCAGTCTTGCAGCGCCGGGAGCTGATGGGGCGTCTGCGTGTGCTGGGTGCAACGCGCGCTGATCTTTTTAGACTGGTGCTGGGCGAGGGGCTGCTAATAGGTGCTCTGGGTACGCTGCTGGGCCTGCTGCTGGGCATCCTGCTGGCACAGGAGCTGGTGCAATTGGTGACTCGAACCATCAATGATCTCTACTTCGTGCTCACTGTGCGAGAGCTGTCATTGACCCCGACCGGAATTATCAAAGGTGTGTTGCTGGGTGTTGGCGGTAGCCTGCTGGCGGTGGTGATACCCGCCTCCGAGGCGGCACTCTCACCACCACGAAGAGTGCAGGATCGATCAAGGGTGGAGGCGGGTGCCCAGCGGCTTATGCAACCGCTTGCCAGGTCTGGAGTGGTGCTGTTGATCATGGCGGCCCTGCTGCTGTTAGCGAGTAAAAGTCTGGCACTTGGGTTTGCTGCGCTGTTTGTGTTGATTCTGGGGTTCAGCCTGTTAACGCCGCTGTGGGTCTCGGTGATGTGCCGTTTTAGTGCCCCGTTATTTGGCTCCCTGTTTGGCGCTCTTGGTCGTATGGCCGTGGGCGGTGTGCAGAGTTCTCTGAGCCGCACCGGCGTGGCTATTGCCGCCTTGAGTATTGCAGTTGCCACCACCGTGGGTGTGGGGGTGATGGTAGAGAGCTTTCGCACCTCCGTGCAGCAGTGGCTGGAATCCAGCCTGCAGGCAGACATCTTTATCGCACCAGATGCCCCCTCTGGAACGGGCTATGAGACGGCACTGAATCCGGCAGTCGTACAGATTATTGAAAGCCTGCCAGGGGTTGCCGGGATCAGGCAGAGCCGGCCGGTCGAGATTCAATCTGGAGATGAGGTTACCCGCCTCACCGCCCTGCGCTTAGCCAAAGAGAGCTATGCAGGTATCAAATTGCTGGAGGGGCAGCCTGAAGTGGTATGGCCGTTGTTTGATCGGGAACAGGCGGTGATTATCTCGGAATCCTACGCCTACCATCATGGATTACATGCGGGTGATACCCTGGAGCTGGAGACCAATCAGGGCAGCCAGCCCTTCAAGATAGCGGGTGTCTTTCGTGATTATGAGACAGGCCAGGGTGTCGTCAAGATGCGAATGTCTCTCTATCGACACTATTGGGCTGATCAGAGTATCTACTCAGCCTGGCTCTATCTAGAGCCGGGTGTGGATATTGATCTGATGATGGAGAAGCTCTACGCACTTGTGGGTGAGCAGCAGGCGCTACGCATCCGCACCAGCCGAATCCTGCGTGAGGCCTCCATAAAGACCTTTGACCGCACCTTTGCGATCACCCATGTTCTGCGTCTGCTGGTCATCGGGGTTGCGTTTGTTGGCATATTGAGTGCGTTGATGGCTCTACAGCTGGAGCGATCACGGGAGCTTGCCGTGCTGCGTGCCATCGGCTTTACGCCCAGACAGGTCTGGGGGCTGGTAACTGCTCAGACCGGGTTCATGGGATTGATCTCTGGCCTGTTGGCGATACCTTTGGGGCTGGTGCTGGCAAGCGTACTGATCTTTGTCGTTAACCGGCGCTCCTTTGGCTGGAGCATGGATGTGGTGGTGTCGACCCCCGTACTGCTTGAGGCACTGTTGCTGGCGCTGTTTGCGGCGCTGCTGGCAGGGCTTTATCCCGCCTGGAGGATGTCGCAAACACCCCCTGCACAGGCGCTTAGGGAGGAGTGATGCGGAGGGTTATTGTCGTTGTTCTTATTATCATGGCACTCATGCTATGGTGGCTTTTTATACCGCAGCCAGCAGAGCCACCCAAAGCAAATTCGGTAGTTGAGATGTTGGGTGGAGAGGCTGATGCAGGGTTTGAGCGGGCAGAGCACCCCCGCGTTTTTCAGTTTCCACAGGATCATGGTGCCCACCCAGGGTTTCGCAGTGAGTGGTGGTACTTCACCGGCAACCTTGAAACCGCGCAGAGGCGGCGCTTTGGCTTTCAGCTGGTCTTCTTCCGTAATGCGCTAAAACCGGGTGCTGTGGATGGGGAGTCAGCATGGCGGAGCAAGCAGATCTGGATGGCCCATTTTGCACTGACCGATGCCCAGAGCGGCCGGTTTCACGCCTATGAACGATTCAGCCGGGGTGCGATTGGGTTGGCGGGGGCGCAGCCAGAGCCGTTTGAGGTATGGCTGGATGACTGGTCGGTCACGCAACAGGGTGATCAGTGGGTATTGCATGCGGCGGAAAAAGGTCTCTCATTGACACTGTCGCTGGTTCCATTGCGCCAGCCTGTGCTTCAGGGTGATGCGGGGCTGAGTCAAAAGAGCGCGGCAGCTGGGAATGCCTCCTACTACTACTCCATCCCCCGCTTACGTGCAGAAGGGGAGCTGGTGATTGGAGATCAAACCCACCAGGTGACCGGAACCGCCTGGCTAGATCGTGAGTGGAGCACCAGTGCATTGGGTGAAGATCAGGCCGGTTGGGACTGGTTTTCAATCCAGCTGGATGATGGTTCCGACCTTATGTTCTACCAGCTAAGAGGCAAAGATGGCAGACCAGATCCCCATAGTTCCGGGAGCTTGCTGCTGCCGGATGGAGGGCTGATCCGGCTTGGGTCAGAGGATGTAATGCTACAGCCGCTGGGCTACTGGGATAGCCCAAAAGGGGGGCGTTATCCGGTGCGCTGGCGGCTACAGATCCCATCCCAGGGGCTTGATCTGGAGGTCACCCCGGTGCTGGAAAACCAGGAATTAGACCTGCTGGTGCGCTATTGGGAGGGGGCGATGGATATCAGTGGCACGCGCGCGGGCAAGGCTGTGCGCGGCCAGGGTTATCTGGAGCTGGCGGGATATTCAGAGGATTGAATATGGGTTGCTGCGTTCGCGGTAGGCCCAGTTGCGCAGTAGTCCCACCACTGAAAGGATGAAGAAGAGGATCAAAGACCATTCGGGGATACTGAGCGTCAGGAATGTCCAGGAGACCTCGGCACATTCGCCAGATCCTTTAAAGACCTTCTGCATTGCTTCGGCCAGCGGGAAGACCTCTATCATATACTCTAGCCCAGGCCCGCACTCTGGCACCTGGTCGGGAGGCAGATGCTGTAGCCAGACATGTCGTCCGGCGATGATGCCTCCCAGGGTTCCAACGGTGGCGATCAACAGGCCATAGATGCGTCCTCCGATACGCCCGGTCGGATTATGCAGCGCAGCAAGAAGAAACAGGATGCCCATTGCGATAAAGGCGACCCGCTGCAATATGCAGAGTGGGCAGGGTTCGTGTCCGACCTCTTGCAGATAGAGTGCAGTGGCAATCAGAGACGCGCAGATAATAAATCCAAGCAGATTGACCCGGCGTTTGGAGATGATATGCAGAAGGCTCATGGGGTCACTCCCGGTATAACGGTTTAGTGGCGATGCCCATCATGCATCGGCTTCTCTGGCGCATGTGAATGTCCAGCTGCCGGCTCTTTGATCAGCGCAGGAAAGCGGTGTGTGGCATATTGGCTGTGGCAGCTTATACAGCCTTCGGTGAGGCGATAGTAGTAGAAGGTGACCAGTTCAATATGTCCCTCTTTGGCGGCACGGGACATCATATTGGCAGCGCTGTGGAAACGGTTGTCCAGCGCCTTGAATCCCTGGGGCAGGGTGGCCATCAGCTCTTGCGCCTGCGTCGGGGTCAGTCTCTGTTTCATGATGTGCCCATTGGCAATCCTTGCTGCAAGCTGGGAGACGTCATGCCAGTCACCGGAGGCGATCAGTGGCAGCAGTTCTGCCATGCTTTTCTGGATGCTTTGCATCTCCTGGGTCAGCAGCTCACGAATGGCAGGTGAGAGGGTGGTGACAGAGGGTGTCTGCTGTGAATCATGTTCAGCGTGATTGTCCTCTGATTCGGCAAAGGCCAGATTGCCAAGGCTGATAGAGAGGGACAATATAAGAGAGAAGCGGAAGAATTTAATCATAAGATATCGGGTTAACTATGGTTTTTAGCGGTGGATTTTAAGACTCTTAAAATGAAATAAAATTCACTCTGGTTATTGCCAGATATAGAAAAGGCGGCTCAGTCAAACAGGCTGAGCCGCCTTCGGTTTTTTGCTGAACCTCCGGCTAGAAATCGTTGGGAAGTGCGGCCAGTTGAGTTGCGGTGAACACGGGGCCATCGATACAGACATAAACGGAGCCGATGTTGCAGCGCCCACATTTGCCCAGGCCACACTTCATGCGGTTTTCCATGGTGGTGACCATCTGTTCCTGCTTGAAGCCAAGGCGTTCCAGCGCTTCAAAGGCAAATTTGATCATGATGGGCGGGCCACAGACGATGGCGACGGTGTTCTCTGGATCGGGCTTGAAATCATTCTCCAGCACGTGAGGTACAAAGCCTACATGGCCATCCCAATCGTCGGTCTCGCCACCTGGATCAACCGTTTTGACCATGGTGACATTCTCCATCTGGTTCCACTCTTCGATCTCGCGTTTGTAGACCAGATCCTGCACAGAGCGAGCTCCATAAACGATGGAGATATGCCCGAAGCGGCCATCCTGCTCGCGCAGGTCGAGGCAGTTCCAGATGACAGAACGCAGGGGGGGGAGGGCGATGCCGCCGCCGATGAAGATGAGGTTTTTGCCCTTCCAGTCATCGAGTGGGAAGGTATTGCCATAGGGGCCGCGAAAGCCGATGGTGTCACCTTCAGTCAGATTGGCCAGTGCCGCAGTGACCTTGCCTGTTTCACGAAAACAGCACTCGATATGTTCTGGGCGGGTCGGGGAGGAGGCGATACAGAATGTGCTCTCTCCGGCACCAAAGGCGGAGTATTCGCCAAATTGGCCTGTCTCGAAGCTGAAGTTATTGGCGACCTCTTCATCCTGAAATTTCAGGTGAAAGGTTTTGATGCCCGGCGCTTCCTGGATGACCTTGGTAATGGTCATGAGATCGGGTTGGTAGATATTGGACACGGATGTAATACCTTTATTCAGCTTTTATGGCGTTTGGGTTGGTAGCCTTGTGGGCGACCTCGGCCATGTATTCGGTAATATCCAGGTTGACCGGACAGGCGCGGATGCAGCGGCCGCAGCCGACGCAACCTGGCGTCTCAAATTTCTCTGGATAGATCTTGAACTTGCAGTTGAAACGGTTGCGATAGCGTTTGTACTGCCAGTCACGCGGGTTGTGGCCAGAGGCGTGCAGGGTGAAGTGGTCAAACTGGCAGGAGTCCCAGATCTTGACGCGGTAGCCCTTGGAGCCTTTGTTTTCATCGACAATGTCAAAGCAGTGGCAGGTGGGGCAGACAAATGTACAGGCTCCACAGCCGATGCACTTCTCGCCGAGGCGTTGCCACATCTCATCGTCAAAGTTGGCGGTATCCATCAGCCAATCCATGATGGGGGCTGAATCACGAATGCGGGTCAGCTTTTCGGTGACTTCAGCGCCAGCCTTTTCACGAGTGGCCTGGTCGCCCTCTCCTTTAAGCAGCTCCTGAAGCTGTTTGGCCACGGCCTCACCGGCCTTGGTGATTACTTCGACATGCAGACGACCGTCGCCGATCTCAGTCAGGTGCAGATCCGACCCCTTGGCGCTATCGGGTGATAGCTCGACCGAGGTGCAGAAGCAGCTGCTATCGGGTGCGGTGCAGGAGTAGGTAATGAAGGTGGTGCGCGAACGCCGCTCGGTGAAGAAGGGGTCTTCAAAGCCTGCGTTGGCATCGGAAAATACGGACTCCAGTGAGGCGATGGAGGCCGCATCACAGGGGCGCACACCAATGATTACCGTCTGCGGGTATTCGTGATGGACGGGGATGATCTCGATTTTTTTGCCACGTTTCTCGTAGGCAAAGAGGGGTTCATGTTTTGCAAACAGGAACTCTTTTACGCCGTTGAGCGGTAGCAGACCCTTGCCAACCTGGTGACCCTCACCGGATTTAACCTCGGTGAAGGTGAGGACTTCAAGGGCATCCGGGCCATCTTCGTCCACCTGGGGTTGAAGGCGTGGGGCGATCACCCGTAGGTCGGCCTGCAATAACAGATCAATGCATTTGCCGATATCGCTTTTGTTCAGTGTGGCTGTTTTCATAAATTTACAGTTCGAATTAAAACTCAAATGTAGCCTGGTCTTGCCTGGGCTAATATTCTGTTCCGCGTTACTTGATGAAATCCTCGCGATCATCGACCTTGTAGGTGATCAACGGATGCTTGTCTTCCAGGGAGTAGCCCGGTTTGTAACTGTAGCTCTCTTGTACAACCTCTTTCATGCGCTGGTTGAAGAGATCCACCTGAATACCCATTGGGCAGGCGCGGGTGCATTCGCCGCAGCCGGTACAGCGTCCAACCAGATGCATGGCGCGAGTCAGGTGCCAGGAGAATACACCCTTTTTATGTGCGGCCGGGTCGATCCAGCTGGGCATGGTCTCATCGGTAATACAGGTATTGCATGAGCAGTGAGGGCAGACTTCGCGGCAGGCATAGCATTTGAAGCAGCGGTCGAAGTCTGTCCGCCAGAAGGCAAAACGCTTGTCCAGCTCCAGCTCCATGAGTGTGGCAACATTTTTTGAGGTTGCTTCATAGGGGCTGGAACGGTCAACGTCCGGTTTTTCGCCGGGGAAGAAGTCCGTCTCATGCGGTATCATGACATCGCAGCCGATACACTTGCTGGCGCGGTTGCCATCGTGCAGGCTGCCATCCCACTTTTCAGGATGGGAGACAACACCTTCGCAAGGGACACCCAGGATGTAGATCTCATCGCGTTTCAGCTGGTTTTCAGCGATCAGCTGAACGATGGCGCGGATGTCACAACCCTTGCCGATAATGGCGGTCTTCTTCCAGCCTTTGCGCGTATATTCATGGCGCTTGTTGAGATAAAGCGGTAGCGAGTTGATGCAGCGTGGATCGTAGATCAGTTTCTCTACATCCTCGGCCTTGCGTATGAAAATCGGTGTTGTGCGTGAGGGATCGCTCCCTTCGGCATAACCGATGACGACATCAACGTCGCCATTTTCCAACAGCTGGCGGGCCTGGTTACGGATTTGTTCGATCATCCTGGAGTCCTCAGTTGGATGGCTTGTAGAGCCGCTATACAGGCCGTAGCGCTTTCCTCCAATAGATGAAGCTGAGGCTCAGTTAATAATGTCAATAATTTCATAATCTTAAACTTGCCTAGAAGCGGTCAGCTGAGGAATCCAGGATCATGCGGACTCCTGATCTTTCTGCACCAGAAACTGGGCGTAGGGGTCAACAACTTCATCATCATATTGTGGATGACGGCCTAGCTCACGAACCTTTTCGGTAAAGGCATCAATCACTTCAGTCCATTTGATCGCTTCTGCTGCGGATATCCAGGAGAACTCAATGCGCTCAATGTCAATGCCATGGAAGTCCATCAGTTGACGAAAGGTGGTGTTACGTCGGCGGGCATAATAGTTGCCTTCGTTGTAGTGGCAATCGCCAGGGTGGCAGCCAGAGATGAAGACGCCATCAGCCCCCTGCTCGAATGCCTTGATCATGAATTGTGGATCAATGCGGCCTGAGCAGGGCAGGCGTATCATACGCACGTTGGGCGAATAGTCCATCCGGCTGGTGCCCGCAAGATCGGCACCAGAGTATGTACACCATTTGCACACGAAGGCCATGATCTTTGGTTCAAAGTCATGTATTACAATTTTCTTTCCCATGTATCAGCTCTTTTAAATCTGAAGACTTAAATAATGTCCCCGCCAAAGGCGGTGATCTGGGCATAGACCTGCTCGTTGGTGTAACCCATAAGCTCGATGCTTTTGGAACGGCATGCTGTGTTGCAGATGCCGCAGCCCTGGCAGAGTCCTGGGTTTACGAATGCAGCCCACTTGCGGAAGTTGCCGTTGCGATCCTTCAGTTCAGCCCGGTCGATGGCAAGGTAGGGACATACGGTGATGCAGTCCCAGCAGTTCATGCACTTCTCTTGGTCAACAATGGCTATCTCAGGGTCACGCATCATCTCATCTTTGGAGAAGAGACCAAGCACCTTTGCAGCGGTCGCAGAGGCTTGTGAGACCGTCTCTGGGATGTCTTTTACCCCCTGGCAGGCACCGGCCAGGTAGATACCACCGGTTGAAGATTCAACCGGCATCAGCTTTGGATGCTGCTCGGAGAAGAAGCCATGTTTGTCGTAACCGATACCCAGGGTTTGAGCGACCTGTTCGGAATCACCCTGTGGCACCATGGCGGTTGCCAACACGACCATGTCTGCTTCGACATCTACAGCCTGACCGGTAAGGGTGTCAGCACCTTTGACCAGAATTCTGTCTCCTTTTTTGGTAAGGCGGGAGACGCGACCACGGATATACTGCGCACCTTCATTCTGGGCGCGATTGATGAACTCTTCATAGCCCTTGCCACCGGCGCGGATGTCCATATAGAAGACGTAGGATTTGCCATGGTGCACGGCATGCTGATAGAGCATGGTGTGCTTGGCGGTGTACATGCAGCATATCTTGGAGCAGTACTCCACACCCTTGTTGCAGTCACGCGAGCCGACGCAGGCGATGAAGACCACGACCTCTGGAATCTTGCCATCAGATGGACGGCGGATCTGGCCGCCGGTGGGGCCGGATGCCGAGGCCAGACGTTCGAATTCAAGACCGTTGATAACATCAACCAGGCGACCGGCATCAGAGCGAGGCAGTGCCTTGCGCATTTTGGCCGTCAGCTTCTTCGGGGTCATGTGGGGTGGACGCCAGCCGCCATACTCGCGGTAGACGTTTGGCATCAACTGGAAGCCAGTTGCCACAATAACGGCACCAAAATCAATCTCTTTGATCTCATCCTGCTGGGTGAAGTCGATACAGTCAGGGCCACAAACATCGGCGCAGAGGCCGCATTTGTCCTTTAAAATCTTGGGGCACTCGGTCTTGTCGATGACAGGGACGGTGGGCACGGCCTGTGGAAAGGGGATGTAGATAATAGGGCGTTTCACCAGCCCCATCTCAAACTCGCTTTCGGTAGAGAATGGACACTTTTCCCAGCACTCACCGCAGCCAGTGCAGAGGTCATCGATGACGAATTTTGCCTTCTGGCGGATGCGTGCGCGGAAGTTGCCGATAAAACCGGAGAGTTGTTCCAACTCAGCGTAGGCGTGTACGGTGATCAGTGGGTGGTTTTGCACCTCGACCATGCGCGGTGTCATGATGCACTGAGAGCAATCCAGGGTAGGGAATGTCTCGGAGAGGCGTGCCATGTTGCCGCCCAGTGATGGTTCACGCTCAACAATGTGTACTTCAACGCCAGCTTGAGCCAGATCCAGTGAGGCCTGGATGCCGGCAATACCACCGCCAACAATTAGCGCCCGCTTGGTCAGTGGCATGACGTAGCGTTCCAGTGGCTTGTTGAACTTGATGCGTTCAATCATCATCTTGGTCAAATCCTTTGACTTAGCGGTGCCTATCTCCTTGTCGTCATGCACCCATGAACACTGCTCACGGATGTTGGCAATTTCTACCTTGAATGGGTTTAGCCCTGCTGCCTCTGCTGCGTTACGGAAGGTCGCTTCGTGCATCTTCGGACTACAGGCGGAGACGATGCAGGCATCCAGCCCTTTCTCTTTAATCGCCTTCTTGAACATCTCCTGCCCAGGGGCAGAGCACATGAATTTACAATCTTCGACATGCACCACGCCGTCCTGCTCGCTGCAATATTTTGCAACTTCAGCAGTATCAACGGTGCGTGCAATGTTATTGCCGCACTGACAGACAAAGACGCCAATTTTGGCCATACTTTACTCCTTCGCCGCTTGTGACTTAAACGGTAGGGGACTTAACGTCCCACCGACGTGACCGAATCTCATCTGTCGCGTAGTTGGGCAGGATCATCGGGCTGACGGCACCACGATCGAGTCCGGCATCACTCAGCGCCTTGCCATACTCAACCAGGTGACTCAGACTGGCTGTACCCGCTTCAGCGCCATCGGCAATCGCCTTGGCAGCAGAGAGGCCAGCGCGTCGGCCAAAGACGAGGATATCCAGCAGCGAGTTGCCCATCAGGCGGTTGTGACCATGTACGCCGCCGGTCGTCTCGCCTGCGGCATAGAGCCCGGGAATGGTGGTCTCTGACTGATCATTGATGGCAATGCCGCCATTTTGATAGTGCAGCGTCGGGTAGACCAGCATCGGCACCTTGGCGATATCAATGCCAAAGCGTTTGAACTGGATGTACTTGGCCGGCAGCTCGCGCTGTACAGTGCCTGGGCCATGCAGCT
>JAKISI010000014.1 GCA_021648685.1 Candidatus Polarisedimenticolaceae bacterium | reverse complement strand
CATTCTCATCTAGAGCGTGGTGATAGGAAAAAACAGCGCTGGCATTGATAATGCGGCCTAAAATAACCAAGCGTGGTAGTACGATTTTGCTAAAAAACTGAGTTTTCTGCCGGACACTAATTATATTACAAGTAACGCGGTATTGGTTTAAACTTACACTGTTGCCGCGTACTCTATACCGTCCATCTAAGGTGTGGCTCAGCATGGGCAGATACAAACATATCGGACAGGTAATCTGGGGCGTTGGTAACAGGCGTTTATGCTGAAGGCGACACGTCCTTGGCATAATCACAGGAATGAAGTACGCATGATGTGGAGGAGGCACTGTATGTTAAAGCCGCGAAAGATGGATGTGATACGCACAGTAATGGGGCTGTTTTTTTTGAGTCTGGCGGTATTGATTACGCAGATGCTCTCAGTCAATTAGAAAAACCCTCATAACCCGATTTTTTAAAACCCCGCGAATGCGGGGTTTTTTTATGCCATAAAAAGTTTTAATCAGGGCGATGGCTGTCAATCATGCAGTAGCTGGTGTAGTGTTTGCCGATGGTAAAATTTCCGCAATAACGCCTGAAAATTTCGAAAGCAGACAATATCCATGCATCCCCAGATCTACCTCGCATCTCGGTCGCCTCGCCGCTGTGAACTGTTGGCGCAGATTGGGATCTACCCCAAGGTCATGGCCGCCGATGTGGATGAGTCACCAGCCCCTGAAGAGGTGCCGGCAGAGTATGTGATTCGGCTGGCGCTGGAGAAGGCCAAAACGGTGCGGGCGATGCTGGGCGATCATGAGATGCTGCCGGTGCTGGCGGCAGATACGGCGGTTGTGACCGAGCATAAAATCCTGGGTAAACCGGCAGACCGTGACGATGCGCTGGCAATGATGCGGCAACTCTCGGGCCGCAGCCATAAAGTGCTGACCGCTGTTGCGCTGGTGGATACGCACAAGAGATGCAGCCGCTTGAGCGTCAGTCATGTTACTTTTCGACAGATCACAGCGGCGGAGGCGCTGGCCTACTGGGATAGCGGAGAGCCGCAGGATAAGGCGGGTGGTTATGCTATACAGGGGTTGGGGGCCGTCTTTGTTTCGCACCTGGAGGGGAGTTACTCCGGCGTAATGGGGCTGCCGCTCTTTGAAACGGCAGAGCTGTTGCATGCAGCTGGCATCATGATCCCACATATAAAAAGCAGTTAAATTCAGCGTACTGGCCATAATATTTATGAGTGAAGAGATCCTAATCAATGTAACCCCGCCTGAAACCCGTGTGGCGCTGCTGGAGAATGGCGTGCTGCAAGAGGTGATCATCGAACGTGCCCGACGGCGCGGGCTGGTCGGCAACATCTACAAGGGCAAGGTGTGCCGTGTGCTGCCAGGCATGCAGGCTGCCTTTGTGGAGATCGGGCTGGAGCGAGCCGCCTTTCTGCACGCCTCGGATATCGTACGCGGCCGCAGCAATAGCGACGCGCCTGCGCCCAATATCACCGAGCTGGTGCGGGAGGGGGGCGAAGTGATCGTCCAGGTGGTGAAAGACCCGCTGGGCACCAAGGGGGCAAGGTTGACAACAGACCTCTCTATTCCCTCCCGTTTCCTGGTATTTATCCCCTCGCTTGAAAATGAGGGTGTCTCGCAGCGGATCGACAATGAGGAGGAGCGCCAGCGGCTGCGCACCATCCTGGGCGAGCTGAAGGAGGAGCTGGAGGTGCAGGGCGGCTTCATTGCACGAACCGCTGCTGAGGGTGCCAGCCGGGAGGCGCTGCGAGTGGATGTGCTCTATCTCAACCGCGTCTGGGCCTCAATTGAAGAGCGCCGCAGCAAAGCCGGTTTTCAGGAGCTGATACATGAGGATCTGCCGCTGGCCATGCGGGCGCTGCGCGATATGGTGAGTGATGATATCGAAAAGATAAAGATTGATTCGCGTGGGAGTTGCAAGCGGGCAGTGGAGTTTGCGGGCAGATTTATTCCCGAAGTCAGCTCCCGCATTGAGTACTATCCGGGCGAGCGCCCGATCTTTGATCTCTATGGCGTTGAGGATGAGCTGCAAAAGGCGCTACAGCGGAAAGTGGATCTTAAATCAGGCGGCCATCTGGTGATTGATCAGACCGAGGCAATGACCACCATTGATGTGAATACCGGAGGTTTTGTCGGACACCGTAATCTGGATGAGACCATCTTCAAAACCAATCTCGAAGCGGTGCAGACCCTGTGCCGACAGCTGCGCCTGCGCAACCTGGGCGGCATTATCATTATCGACTTCATTGATATGGCGGATGGAGAGCACAAGCGCCAGGTGATGCGCGCACTGGAGAAATATCTGGCCAGAGACCACGCCAAAACAGCCATCACAGAGGTCTCCGCACTGGGGCTGGTGGAGATGACACGCAAGCGCACGCGCGAGTCGCTGGAGCATGTATTGTGCGAGCCCTGCCCCTGCTGCAAGGGCAGCGGCTTTCTCAAGACGGCGGAGACCACCTGCTACGAGATATTCCGTGAGATCCTGCGGGAGGCGCGTCAGTTCGATGTAGACTCCCTGCTGGTTCTGGCCTCGCAGGAGGTGATCGACCGCCTGCTGGATGAGGATTCAGCAAGCCTGGCTGAATTGAGCGACTTCATTGGCAAAAATATCCGCCTGCAGGTTGAGTCTCTCTATACCCAAGAGCATTTTGATGTGGTGCTCATCTAAAACAGCGGCCAGAGACAAGCCATGATTCGGCTGGCCAAAGCCATAACTGTCAAACTCTGGCAGATTTTTCTTTTATTGGTGGTGCTCACCGGGATACTGGTCGCTGTGGCCAGAGTGGTGCTGCCGGAACTTTCAGCCTACCGCAATCAGGCGATCGTATGGGCCGAAGAGGCACTGGGTCAGCCGGTTCAGATCTCCAGCATGAGCCTGCGCTGGCGGGGGTTTGGCCCACAGCTGATATTGCAGGATGCCGCACTGCTGGATGCCGATGGCCGCAAATCACTCCAGTTTGCACAGATCCGCTTCGACTTTGGTCTGCTCGATGCGCTACTGACCGGGGTTGCGGTTCCGCGTCAAATCACCATTGTGGGTGCGACGTTGCGTGTTGAACGGCGTGCTGATGGCTCAGTGGCGATTGTCGGCCTGGGTGCCTCTCCAGCCTCTCCGGGGCACGCTGAGACAGCAATGCTGCTGCCGTGGCGTCTATCCCTGCAAGATAGCAAGCTGCTCTGGGATGACCAGTTGCTCGGCCAAAAGCCACTGCGCCTCCATCTGATCCAGGCGCAGTTTGCGCATGATGGTGAGCGCCACCAGATTGATGTGGAGCTGGATCTGCCTGAGGGTGCGGGCCGGGTGCGGCTCTCCGTGGATGCCACGGGGAGGCCGGGCAGCCCTGATAGCTGGGTGGCTCGATTCTATGTTGCCAGCGACAATCTGCTGCTGCCTGCGCTGCTCCAACCCTATCAACCTGAACATTATCTTCTGCAACAGGGCCGGGCAGGTTTTGAGCTGTGGGGTCGCTGGCAAGCCGGGTCGCTGGATCAGCTGCTGGGACGGCTTGAGTTGCAAGAGCTCCAGCTGTTGCACCAGCAGCGCCCCCGGCCGCAGTCGCTGAATGTGGAGCAGCTGGCAGGCCGTTTTCAGTGGCGCAGAGAGGATCAGGGCTGGCGTTTTGATGCAGCCGACATTCAATTTCAGCAAGCGGGCGAATCCGGGCAGAAGAGCAACCTGAGTATTGTCAGTCAGCGCCGCGTCCTGCGCATGGAGCTGGATGCACTGCAGCTTGCTGATGCGCGTGCCGTGGCGGCCATCCTGCCGCTGGCTGAAGGCGCATTCGATGCCCTGGCCGGGTTGCAGCCCCAGGCGCTGATCACGCAGCTGAGCATGGATTATGACCGCACCACGGATACCCCGGACTGGCGGATCAGTGGCCGCTTCAATGATCTACAGATCCTGCCCTGGAGTGATATTCCCGGGATAAAACACCTCTCTGGCCGGCTGGAGGCCGACCCGGCCAGCGGGGCTGTGCTGCTGGATAGCCAGCAGGTGCAGCTCGATTTCAAGGGGCTGTTTCGTGCGCCGTTTCAACTGCAACAACTGAGCGGCCTGTTGCAGTGGGAGCGGCTGCCGGATGCCGGCTGGCGTCTCCATTCCGATGAGCTGATCGCCATCAACAGCGACCTTGAGACCCGCACCCGGCTGTTGATGGATATCCCGACCGCATCGGAGCAATCCATCTTTCTGGATCTGCAAACCGACTTCGCCAATGGCACGGTATCCAGCACCCGCCACTATCTGCCGGTTGGCATCATGGATGATGAGGTGGTTAGCTGGCTTGATCGGGCGCTGGTCAGTGGCCATCTGACCTCTGGCAGCTGTGTGGTGCGCGGACAGCTTCGTGACTTCCCATACAGCAACCACAAGGGGCGCTTTGAGGTGCTGTTTGGGGTTGAGGATCTGGTGCTCGACTACTTTCCAGGCTGGCCGCGGCTGGAGGAGGTCGCAACCGAGGTGCGCTTCCTGGATGACCGTTTCGATGCCTGGATCGTGGATGGCAAGATCCTCAACAGCGAGATCCAGCAGGCGCATGGCTGGATCGGCCAGCTCTCCGAAAGCACCCCGTTCAAACTTGCGGGTCAGGTGAATGGCACACTCAGTGACAGCCTGAGGCTGCTGCGCGAAACCCCGCTGGCAGAGGATTTTTCCGCCACAGTGGCTGGTATGCGGGCAGAGGGGGATGCGCAGGTGACGGTGGATCTTGCCATCCCGCTGAGTGATGCTGATCCCCAGCCGTTTCGTATCGATGGCCGGGTGCGTTTTAAAGACTCGACACTGCATCTGAATGATTGGCAGCTCTCACTGGTAAAGATGCGGGGTGATCTGCGGTTTGATGAGGAGGGTATTCGAGCCGAAGATATCCAGACACAGGTGTTAGACACAGCGGTGCATGTCGACCTGCAAGCCTCACCGGCCATGCCGGATGCCACACAGGTCACGGCCAGAGCCTATCTGCCGATGACCACGCTGGCCGAGCGTTTTCCCGGTATGGGGCTGAACCTGCTCGATGGGACAGCGAACTGGACGTTGCAGTTGGATATACCCAATAAAGTGGCTCAATCCGATGCGCCGGTGCTGATCTCCGTGGCCTCGGATCTTGTCGGCATAGCGGTTGATCTCCCTGCGCCACTGGGCAAAAAAGCGGCGGATCTGCGTCATCTGCAGCTCTCCACCGTCCTCGGCGGTGCCCCACTGCAACCCGTGCAGGGACGCTATGGCGACACCCTTGACTTCTCCCTGTTGCTGGATCTGGATGCCCCCGGCATGCTGCAACGCGGTGAACTGCGGCTGGGTGGGGAGAAGGCCGTGCTGCCGGAGGCGGATGGGTTGCGCCTGTATGCCCGGCTGGATGAGTTTGATCTGACGCCCTGGCTGGAGAGGGCAGAGGAGCCGGCTGCCTCGGGTGCCGCGGGTCGCGTTCCCTTCTCGGTTGTCGATATTGCCATTCAGCAGCTGCATAGTGATGAGCTGACACTGAATGATGTAGAGGTGCAGCTGAAACAGGATAATGGGGAGTGGACCGGGCCTGTCGCCACCAGCATGTTTGATGGGGATCTGACCATCCCTGCAGATTTAAAGAACGGTACGCTCTCATTGCGGATGAATCGCATCGAGTTGAATTACAAGCCGAAGGAGGATGAGGGGAGGGCTGCGACGCGGCAGGTGCCCCCTGTTCCGGAACAGGGGGTGTTTTTAGACCCCCGTGATTTTCCCGCGCTGCACCTGAAGAGCGAGCAGGTGATCGTCAACGGGCAGAACCTTGGGAGGGTGATATTGACGGTCGACAAAGACCCAGAGGGACTTTTGCTGAAACAGATGGAGATAAAATCTGAGCGATTGACACTGACCGCCAGTGGCAAATGGGTTCAGGGATCACAGAAGGAGCCTGAAACAGCGCTGAAGTTTCACCTTGTGCTCCCAAAGGCGGGGGATCTGCTGACAGATATGAATATCACCCATAACATTCAGGGTGCTGAAGCCAGGATTGAGGGGGGGTTCAACTGGCAGGGTGGGCCGCACCGTGTCAGCATGCAGAGTCTGAAAGGGGAGCTGAGCGTGGATATCGGCAAGGGCAGTATCCTGGATGTTGACCCCGGTATTGGGCGCATCTTTGGGCTGCTGAATCTCAATCCCTCCCTGTTTCTGCGACGCCTGACACTTGATTTTAGTGACATCTATGCCAAGGGTTTTGGCTTTGACCGTATGCTGGGCAGTTTTGAATTTAAGAACGGCAATGCCATCACAAAGGGTTTTCAGATCAATGGGCCGGCA
Source organism: Candidatus Polarisedimenticolaceae bacterium (assembly GCA_021648685.1). GTDB lineage: Bacteria > Pseudomonadota > Gammaproteobacteria > Chromatiales > Chromatiaceae > WFXD01. The sequence continues at coordinate 49,633 of JAKISI010000014.1, read as the reverse complement.
GCCAAGATCCTGATCCTTGGCCGGGTGGGGTTGGTCAAACGGGATATTGATCAGACCATTGTGGTTGCACCGCAGGTCTCCTCCTCGGTTAACCTGGCCACAGCCATTGCCAACCCGGCTGCCGGCGTTGCCATGCTCCTGGCGCGGAGCCTGATGGGGGATGAGCTGGACAAGATCACAAGCTACCAATATACGGTTGTTGGCAGTTGGGATGAGCCGGAAATATCAGAGAAAGAGAGCCTCTTTTTTGGCCTCCCAAAGGATACGAACCTGCCGGAAAACCCGCCCGGCGGTGCCGCTGCTTCGGAGTAGAATGCGTCTCCCTGGGTGCTTTATGTTATCCTCTGCACTGCCACCAGAAACAGCTGCCGTGCAGCGACTACCACGTTAACAATTAATGACTGAAATACAAAACAAAATTGCAGCAATCCAGATGGCCAGCGGGCCGAATGTTGGCGCCAATCTGCTGGAGGCAGAGCGGCTGGTTGTGGATGCCGCCGACGCAGGTGCAGGCCTTGTGGTATTGCCTGAAAATTTTGCCTTTATGGGTGAGACCGAACAGGACAAGCTGGCGCTGCGTGAGAGAGATGGCGAGGGGCCGATGCAGGATTTTCTGGCCCAGATCGCCAAACGCCTCGGTATCTGGCTGGTGGGTGGCACGGTGCCGCTGGAGGCCGATGACCCGAACAAGATTCGTGCCGCCTGTATGGTCTATGATGACCAGGGCAAGCGAGTGGCTCGCTACGACAAGATACACCTCTTCGATGTCAATCTGGTCGAGGCGAATGAGCGCTACAGTGAATCCGAAACCATTGAGCCTGGGGAAAAGGCTGTGGTGCTGGATACCCCCTTTGGCCGCCTGGGTATAGCCGTCTGCTATGACCTGCGGTTTCCGGAGATGTTTCGGCACATGCTGGATGAGGGGATGGATATACTGGCGCTGCCGGCCTCGTTTACCGCCATCACCGGCAAGGCGCACTGGGAGATCCTGGTGCGAGCGCGTGCGGTAGAGAATCTCTGCTACATGATTGCAGCGGCTCAGGGTGGATTTCACATCAATGGCCGGGAGACCTACGGCCACAGCATGATCGTTGGCCCCTGGGGGACACTTCTTGCGGAGCTGCCGTCAGGTGCAGGTGCGGTCACCGCGCCGCTGGATATCGAGGGTCTCCGCTCCATCCGGCGCAGCTTTCCTGCGCTGGACCATCGCCAGCTCTACTGTCGCTTATAGCTGCGCTACCTACTCCACCGTGACGGGCTGCCTGCAAAAGCGGCCTCTCCCATACTGTCCCAAATAGAGATTATGCCTGATTTTATTGATATAGCCCGTGGCGTACTGCTGGAACCGGCTGGCCTGCAAGAGCGTGATCTGGAGTCTGTGCTGGATCAGCTGCTGAGTTACCGCATCGATGCGGCAGACATCTATTTTCAATCGGGTCGCATTGAATCCTGGGTGCTGGAAGATGGCATCATCAAAGAGGGAGCCTACAACATCGAGCAGGGTGCCGGTGTGCGCGCCATCAGTGGCGAGAAGACCGGCTTTGCCTATACCGATGAGCTACAGCTCCCGGCACTGCTGGAGGCCGCAAAAACTGCCCGTGCCATTGCCCGTGCCGGTGAGCAGCGCTCGATCCGGATCTCAACGAGTCCATCCACCCAGCAGCTCTACCCGCCCATCAACCCGCTAACCAGCCTCACCGAGCAGGAGAAGGTCGATCTTCTGCGCCAGGTGGATGCCGAGGCGCGCCGCCAGGATCCGCGAGTCAAACAGGTGATCGTCAGCCTGGTTGCAGCGCATGATGTGGTGCTGGTCGCCAATAGTGATGGCACCCTGAATGGTGATGTCCGCCCACTGGTGCGACTCAGCGTCAGCGTGATCGCCGAACAGGGTGATCGCCGTGAACAGGGCGCAGGTGGCGGCGGTGCGCGTGATGCCTTCAGCTATCTGATCGATCAGGACCGTGCGCTGAGCTTTGCCCGGGATGCGGTCAACCAGGCGCTGGTCAATCTGGAGGCAGAGGATGCCCCGGCAGGTGCCATGACCGTGGTGCTTGGCTCAGGCTGGCCCGGCGTGCTGCTGCATGAGGCCATCGGACATGGCCTGGAGGGTGATTTTAACCGTAAAGGCACCTCAGCATTTGCGGGTCGTGTGGGCGAAAAGGTGGCCGCATCGGGCTGCACCGTGGTGGATAACGGCACCCTTGCCGGACGCCGTGGCTCACTCAATATGGATGATGAGGGGACGCCGACACAAAATACCGTGCTGATTGAGGATGGCATCCTCAAAGGCTATATGCAGGACAGGATGAATGCCCGCCTGATGGGCTGTGCCTCTACCGGCAATGGCCGGCGTGAATCCTATGCCCATCTGCCGATGCCGCGCATGACCAATACCTACATGCTGCCGGGCAAGCATGATCCGCAGGAGATCATCAGCTCGGTGGAGAAGGGGCTGTATGCAGTGAATTTTGGTGGCGGTCAGGTGGATATCACTTCGGGCAAGTTTGTCTTCTCTGCCAGCGAGGCCTATCTGATCGAGCATGGCAAAGTGACCCGTCCGGTAAAAGGAGCCACGCTGATTGGTGATGGGCCAGAAATTTTGACCCAGGTCAGTATGGTGGGGAATGATCTTCAGCTCGACCAGGGTGTGGGTGTCTGTGGCAAAGAGGGGCAGAGCCTCCCAGTCGGTGTCGGCCAGCCCACACTGCGTATTGATGAGCTGACCGTTGGCGGAACCAACGCCTGAATCAGGAAATAGAGATGAGCAATCGTAAAGAGATGATGGAGCGCGAAGCCTGGCTGGAACAGCTGGTATCCGAGCTGCTGGCCGAGGCGAAAAAACAGGGTGCCAGTGCGGCGGAAGCCGGTGTCAGCAGCGATACCGGGCTGTCACTCACGGTGCGCATGGGCGATGTTGAGACGATTGAACATACCCGTGACAACGGTCTGGGCATCACCGTCTACTTTGGTCAGAGCAAAGGGTCGGCCAGCACCTCTGATCTCACCCCGCAAGCGGTGCGGGATAGCGTCAAGGCCGCCTGCAATATTGCCAAATACACCACCGAGGATCGCTACTCCGGGCTGGCTGACTCCCGGCTGATGGCCAAAGAGCTGCCCGATCTGGAACTCTACCATCCCTGGGGTATTGATGTGGATGCGGCCATTGAACTGGGAAAGGAGTGTGAAGATGCCGCACGCAGCCTGGATAGCCGCATTGTCAATTCAGAAGGGGCCTCATTAAATACCCATGCAGGGCTGCATGTTTATGGAAACAGCCATGGTTTTGTTGGCGGTTATCCAACCAGCCGTCACAGCCTGAGTTGTGCTGTGATCAGCCAGCAGGCAGAAGCGATGCAGCGGGACTACTGGTATACGGTTGGGCGTGCTGCAACAGATCTTGAGCCGGCAGAGTCTGTCGGGCAAAAGGCCGCCCAGCGTGCTTTGAGCCGGCTGGGCGCACGCAAGATCAGCACCCGTGAAGCACCGGTTATCTTCCAGTCGGATGTTGCCACCAGCCTGCTGCGCAGCTTTACCGGGGCGATCCGTGGCGCAGCGCTCTATCGAAAATCATCCTTCCTGCTGGATCATCTGGATAAAAAGGTATTCCCTGATTTTGTCCGCATCCACGAGAATCCCCGTCTGTTGAAAGGGTTGGGAAGCGCCGCCTTTGATGGTGAGGGTGTCGCAACAAAGAGCAAGGATCTGGTGCGTGACGGGATACTCAAAAGCTACATCCTGGGTAGCTACTCAGCGCGAAAACTGGGCATGCAGACCACCGGCAATGCGGGTGGTGTGCGCAACCTGGCGATAGATCCGGGCGAGCTCGATCTGGATGCCCTGCTGAAAAAGATGGACAGAGGCCTGCTGGTAACCGAAATGATGGGGCATGGCGTCAATATGGTGACAGGGGACTATTCACGCGGGGCGAGCGGCTTTTGGGTGGAGCAGGGAGAGATCCAATATCCGGTTGAAGAGATCACCATTGCAGGCAACCTGAAACAGATGTTCCAACAATTGCTGGCGGTAGGCTGCGATGAAGAGTGCCGGGGAAACCTTCGAACCGGCTCCTGGCTGATTGAAAATATGACCATTGCAGGCAGCTGAGTTGTTATAGCCGGAGGGGGCGTTTGGCTTCTTTCTCTGCGCTGCATACCATGTTGGTTTGCATTTAGGCTTGGCGTGATATATCTTGATGTGCCTGCATGATCTTGGCCCTGTCTGTAACGTCTCACGTCCACTGTCTCCTGGCAGATGCATTCGAGCCGAGTTCCATAGCGCCCGCCAAGATCTATAGCGATGGTTCGCTCATTGGGGCGGGCTTATTTATCAACATACTACACAAGGTTAAAATCATTGATTACCCTTTCAGTTCGCGGTCTCCCCAGATCGGCTACAGAAGAGAGCGTGACGGCGCTCTTTACAGAATATGGCCTGGTTCGTTCTCTCAAAATGGCAAAAGATCTCTTCTCTGGTGATTGTAAGGGCTTTGCCACTATTGAGATGGAAGGGCACGAAGCCCGTGCTGCGATGGCTGCGCTCGATGGCAGTGAATTCGGCGGCAGTCTGATTCGCGTTGGCCCAGACCGGCCAAAAAAGGGGCGTGGCGGAAAACGCCGCTGATGCCGGCGTCATGAGCGGGTTGATCTGTGGCTAGGAGGCTGTCCGAGAATAGAAGACCTACTGTGGAACAGCCATTTCAGCCAGATTTTCCGATCAAATTCGTTAAATATGGCCTATATTCGCCTCATTTGATCGAAAAATCTGACTCAAAATGGCTGCTCCTCGCTACGATCTCTATTCACCGAACTTTTCAGACGTGTACTCTGTTTTGGTGCAGCGACACGCATCCGGCTTTGTACCGGTGATTGCTCCCCAGTGTCAGGATAGATGTCGCCTCTTCAAGAAGAGGTGACACCTATCCTGACACTGGGGGTTGGACGCAAGCAAATATTGAATGCAAATTAAGCCCTCGGGTTTTAGCGCCCGTTTGATTGGCTTTAAGATCACCCAGACCTGTGCATTTATCAATTGAGTTCACTCCCATCTTGCAGACAGGTAAAAAGCATTCTCGCAACACCCGGTTAGAATCAAGCTTTTTTCTATTGACTCCAGTTTAGCGCCAAGACCATCTTTTCCAAGACAGGTGTCTGTCTGATGCCCATATTTTATAAACACCCCACCCCCTTCTCCCTGTAGGCGGAAAAAGCTCACAGAACCGAAAGAAGTGCGCCGGTTACAGAGGGTTATTGGTCTACACTTTAAAGTGAATTTCCGTAATTAGAGCAGTGTTTTGGGTCTGCTTCCTTTTTGTTTTTTAATGCAAATGGATGCCCGGTATGCTGAATAAACGAAGTGTGCAGCAAATTGCTATCGCCATGGCAGCTGGCCTGTTGCTGGGGCCGGCATGGGGCTACACGCTGCATGCAGACAGGCAGAACCCTGCTTTGGTGAATAGTGAAGAGCCTATCCGGCCACTGCCTGAAAGCACTGCATTAAACCCCCAAAAGGTCACCCTTGGTGCCCGATTGTTCAGAGACCCGCGCCTCTCCCGTGATAATACAATCTCTTGCCAGAGCTGCCATGACCTGGATAGCAATGGCGCAGATAATCAGCCCCTCTCTGTGGGGATCAATGGCCATAAGGGCGCTACCAATACCCCCACTGTTTTCAATAGCAGTTTCAATTTCCGCCAGCTCTGGGATGGACGCGCCGAGTCACTGGAAGAGCAGATTGATGGGCCAATAGCGAACCCGGATGAGATGGGCTCATCCTGGGTTGAGATCACCGGCAAACTCCAAAAGGTGCCTGACTATATACGGGCATTTGCATCCATCTATCCGGCGGGGCTTACCCCGGAGAGTATCAAGGATGCCATAGCTACCTTTGAACGCTCTCTCACGGTACCTGCGCCTTTTGACCGGTTTCTATCCGGGGAGCTACACGCCATCAGTGCGCAGGCAGAAAAAGGTTATCGCCTGTTTAAATCCTATGGTTGCATCGCCTGCCACCAGGGCATGAATGTCGGCGGCAATATGTTTCAGAATTTTGGCCTGTTTGGGGACTATTTTGAGGAGAGAGGTGAGGTTAAACAGGCCGATTTGGGGCGTTACAACGTAACAGGACGTGAGATTGACCGCCATCGCTTCAAGGTGCCAAGCCTGCGAAATGTGGCAGTGACAGCGCCCTATCTTCACGATGGCAGTATTGAAACACTGGAGGAGACCATACGGGTTATGGGCCGCTATCAACTGGGGACGGCGCTTCCAGTGGAGGATGTAGGCGATATTATGGCTTTTCTTGAGAGTTTGACAGGCCGCTACGAGGGGCAGCTGTGAAGGTTTGGCTAAAGGGGCTGAGTCCCTGGATTGTGATTGTCGTACTGCTGATGATTTTGACTATATTATTCGTCAAAATGCGTACAGTAACGCCCGAGTCACAGCATCTGGTCTTCGATACGCTAACCGATATCCGCCGTCTGAATGCCACGCTCAATGAGCAGATTCTGGTGGTGCATAACCGGCAGTTCCATAACTATGATGCGCTGGCGCATACCCTGTCAGAGCTGCATCGCAAGGTTGAATCTTTAGCCCTTGATCCGAATATGTTCCATGCCGAGCCGGTAGCCGAGATTGACCGGCAGGTGAGAGCCTTGCGGGCAGCAGTAAGTGATAAGGTTTTGCTGGTGGGGGATTTCAAGTCTGACAATGCGGTGTTCAAGAACTCATTGAGCTACTTTCTCAAGACAACAAGGGATCTTGCCAGAGCCACGGAAAACAGAGCGGAAAGCCAGCTGCAAGCGGTTGAATCTCTCCACTTCCACAACCAGCAGATCCAGGTGCAGGTTCTGGCTCACCTGTTGAGTGGCAGCAGTCTGTTTGGTCCCCCTGTAATTCAGCAGCATTTCCAGGCGCTGGAGAGGGCATCGGCGGCTCAGCAGACCAAGCAGCTTATCGATAGCGTGCTACTGCATTCACGGCAGCTTCTTGACTATAACCAGCGTGTCCGCCAGCTGATAAAGAGTGCGTTACATACCTCTATTCCACGCCTTGCCACGGAGCTGGAGGTATTGCATGTGAAGCAATTCCAACAGCAATCCAGCATGGCTGCCTACTACCGCTTAAGCATGTTTCTGCTCTCTATCCTGCTGGCAGGATATGTCACTGCGGTATTGCAAAAACTTCGTCACCGCACCCGTGAATTAAACCTGGCCGTTGCGGAGCTGGCAGCGGAAAAAGAGCTGGCTCAGGTAACCCTGCACTCTATTGGCGATGGTGTAATCACCACCGATGCCAAGGGTGATGTGAATTATTTGAATCCAGTGGCTCGGCAGCTGACGGGATGGATAGATGGCAGTGCAAAAATAGAGAAGATCTTCATCATTGTGGATGAACTGACGGAGGCGTTGCTGGAGCACCCGGTGCAGCAATGCCTTGTGCAGGGGGAGGTGGTCTCCTCCAAATACCCGGTTCGGCTGATGGGTCTAAACGGGAATAAAGTACCGGTCATGTACTCGGTTGCGCCCATTCGTGGGAGTGGCGGAGAGATTCTGGGTGCCGTACTGGTGTTGCATGATGTCAGCCAGGAGTCTGAATTGAAGCTCAAACTCTCCTATCAGGCCACGCACGATACGCTTACTGATCTGATCAATCGCAGGGAGTTTGAGCAGCGGCTCAGTGAGGCCATCCGTGATGTCTGTGGAGAGAGTACGGTGCATGCACTGCTCTACCTGGATCTGGATCAATTCAAGGTGGTCAATGACAGCTGTGGACATCAGGCGGGTGATGAGCTGCTCAAGCAGTTGAGCAGCCTGCTGCACGATCAGATCCGGGGCAGTGATGTGGTAGCGCGCCTGGGTGGTGATGAGTTTGGTGTGCTGCTGCACAACTGTCCCCTGGAGAAGGCCAATGCGATTGCTCAAAAGCTGCGCCAGACCGTCTCAGATTTCCGGTTTAACTGGGAGGGGCAGGACTTCCGCATTGGCGTGAGTATTGGATTGGTGATCATCGACAAGGAGAGCAAGAGTCCAAGCGAGGTGCTCAGCACGGCAGATGTGGCCTGTTATGCGGCAAAGGATGCGGGTCGCAACCGGATCCATCAGTATCAGGCCTCAAATGCAGACCTGGTACAGCGCCGGAAAGAGATGAGCTGGGTCAACAGAATCCATCAGGCACTGGATGAAGATAGGCTACTGCTGTACCAGCAACCCATTCACCTGCTGAAGGAGGGAAAAAAAGAGATCATGCATGAGATACTGATTCGCATGCAGGATAGTGAAAATGGTCTGATCCAGCCCAATGCGTTTCTTCCTGCCGCAGAACGCTACAATCTCATGCCTGTCATTGACCGCTGGGTGGTCAGCAACACACTGGCATACATTGCCAAAAGTATCTCCTTGCCATGCTGTGAGGAGAGCTGGGCGATCAATCTCTCGGGGCAGTCACTCAATGATGAGACATTCCTCTCTTTCGTGCAGGCGCAGTTTCGGGAGCATGGCCTGCCACCAGAGCGGGTGATTTTTGAGATCACCGAGTCTGCCGCCATCGCAGATCTGAGAAGGGCAAGAGGGTTTATCCAGGAGCTACAGAGATTTGGTTGCCGTTTCGCACTGGATGACTTTGGCAGTGGACTCTCTTCATTTACCTATCTGAAAAACCTTCCGGTGGATTATCTAAAGATCTACGGAGCCTTTGTCAGGAATATTGACAAAGACCCCGTTGATTACGCCATGGTGGAAGCTATCAACCGGGTGGGGCATGTGATTGGCATCAAGACCATTGCGGAGTTTGCGGAAACAGAGGAGGTGCTGGAGTGCCTGCGCCAGATAGGTGTCGATTTTGCTCAGGGCTTTATCATTGCAGAGCCGGTGCTATTAGAGCGGAATATCCCATTAATAAAGCCGCAATAGAGCATCCCTCCTGCACCACCGGGCTTATTTGGATCTCATGTTGTGAGGATTAAGCCATCGTCTACCAGAAGAGCTGTTTGTGCCATAATCCACAGAATGCAAATATCAATAATAAAAGTGACTTTACTGGCGCTGGCTCTTGGCCTTGCCCCTCCATCCTGGAGTGCCTCTGAAAAGGGCATAGCCGCTGCCATCCATCTCAAACCCAATATGTATGATGGGCTGGTCATCTTTCGTATCTGCGCCAAATGCCACTATGAAGAGGGGTGGGGGCAGCGTAGTGGCCTCTTTCCACAGCTGGCAGGTCAACATGCCAAAGTCACCATTAAGCAGCTGGTGGATGTGCGTGAGCGCAATCGGGAGACGGCGGGGATGGATCACTTCGCCATGCTGCGCGAGATCGGTGAGCCTCAGGTGCTGGCCGATGTGGCCGGTTATATCTCATCCATACTCATGACCCCAAGCCCTGGGCAAGGTGCGGGTACGGATCTGGCGCATGGTGAGAAGCTCTACAATCAATACTGCGCAGCCTGTCACGGCGAGCAGGGTGAAGGGGATAACGACCTTTTTTACCCACGCATCCAGGGTCAGCACTACCAATATCTATTGCGGCAATTCAAATGGATCTACCGCAAGGAGCGCACAAATGTTCAGCCCGGCATGGTAAGTGCTATTTCAGACTTTACCCAGCGGGACACAGAGGCCGTCCTTGATTATATCTCTCGCCTGAAACCGCCTAAAGAGAAGCTGGCACCATCCGTAAAGTGGAGGAACCCGGATTTTGAGTAATAAAAACTAGCAGCAGGCTCCGCCACTTTTATCATTGCTGGCTCTCTTATCAAAAGGGATCGCAGCGCCTTTACCCTTAAAAATACCGTAATGGGTATCATCTGCGCCAAAGAACTCAAAATGCGCTGCAAAGCGTGTCTCACTCAACATGCGGAAGGTGTTCCCGCTTACAGGGAAAGTGGTGCCTGCCTGGATGAGGTTCTGTTTATCAAATTGAAGCTGGCGTTCATAGTGCGGGATGGTGCCTTTGTAGATCACAGCCTGACCGTAGTCTTCACAGTGGGGCTCCAGACCCGGCAGCTTAAAGAGCCGATAGGTGGCCGAGAAGAAGTGGATATAGTCGATACGCTTTGCCAGCTCGTCATTGCCGATGGTCAGGGGGCGATCCTCCACCAGCCGGGGATCTAAAAACCCCACCTGTTTGGCCAGATTGTGGAAATCATTCCAATAGAGGGCGCCACTCAAACATTCACCAAAAAGAACCGGATCTGCCGCCAACTCCTTTGAAATGCGTCGATCTGAATAGACATCAGAGAAATAGAGCTCCCCGCCTGGCTTTAGAATACGGTAGGCTTCGCGCAGAACGGCCTCTTTATCCGGTGACAGATTGATGACGCAGTTGGAGATGATGATGTCAAAGCTGTTATCCGCCAGCCCCAGCTCATTCAGCTGCTCGATGTAGCCTTTTCTAAACTCGACATTGGGGCGGCTGAAGCCAAATTGCTTGGTATGATAGTCGATGTGCCGGTTGGCCACAGCAAGCTGCTCATCGGTCATATCCACACCCAGCACATACCCCTCTTCGCCCACCAGCTGAGAGAGCAGAAAGCAGTCACGACCCGCGCCGCAGCCCAGATCAAGGATACGCATACCCTGCAACAACTCCGGCATCACCAAGCCACAGCCGTAATAACGCCCCGCCACCTCTGCATGAATCCTGCACAGCCCCTGCTTTATAAAACCGGGGATCTCCGTATCCGTACAGCAGGCATCCGTTTTCAGATCCTTGGTGCCCTGTAGAACTTTACCGTAATACTCTTTTACTGCATCTTTCATTTAAGACAATCTCTCTTGTAACTGCTCAGCCGAATAGGATACGATCCTCCGTCTACTCCCCGCAAGCAACCATTGGTGTTTTTTTCAGATGAATGAACCGCAGCGACCCAAACGTGCGCACAAGTCAGCAGAGCTTGGGGCAAAATCAATGCTGCTGGGGCTGGCCGGCTCAGTAGTGGCCTATTTTGGTCTCTGGATTGAGTCAGACACCACGGGGCTCATCGGCTGGGGCACTGTGGGCATTGCCATGCTGGGCGGGCTTGTCGCGCTCTTCTGGTATGCCGGGGCAAGCATCCTTCGGTTCATAAAGGCCCGAACCGAAGGGTAGTTAATAACTTATTTAGCTTAATATCTGAAAACCATGAAAACACCTATCTACCTGTTATTGCTGCTCTCTCCGTTTGCTCTGTTTGCTGCTGAAAAATATGAAATAGACAAAAAGGAGATGCAGGCCATGATGGCGCAGATGCAAAAGCTGCAAGATTGCATACAGAAGATCGACCACAGCGAGATTACCGCTGCGGAGGAGCGCGCCAGGGCGCTTGGTGAGGAAGTGAAGGCGCTATGTGCAAATGGAAAGCGCGATCAGGCGCAAGAACGGGCCATCAGTTTCAGTAAAAAACTGGCAACAATTCCTGCCTTGCAGGAGTTGAAACGGTGTGGTGAGCTATCTACTGGCATGGCACCGATGATGCCACTGCTGGATCAGTACAAGGTCGATTACTTTGCCCAATATGATGTGTGCCAGCAATAAAGCAACGGCTTTCTATTGTTGACATGAGTAATGGCAGTCTCTGACGACTACGCAGATAAGTTTTCTGCTATTTTTGAACGGACCTTGTTTCCCCTGCTTTCAGCAGAGCTGCAGGCATTCATTCGCCACCAGGCAGGCCAATATCGTTTTACGTTACAAGAGCTGCGCCAGATTTGTGAGATCTCACGCGATCTTGAGATGTGGGGTGAGGCCTCCATCCAGCAACTTTGGAACAGTGCGCAGATAGAGAAGAGCGCAGGAAAGGCGGCGAAGAAGATCATTATCAACCAGCTTACAGCAGATTGGCTGGCGTTAAAAAATGGTGCCACCCGCTACCCAAAGAGAGAAAAACACCCTCTGCCTGTACAGAAACTCAAACTGGAGACAAGGGATAAAAAACAGCTTGGGCTGGGGTTTTGTCCAGTAGCTTCAGAACGTACACGATGCTGCAATCTGATGACGCTCGATGCCATCGACAACTGTGGATTTGATTGCAGCTATTGCAGCATCCAGGCCTTTTATCATGAAAACAAGATCTACTTCGACCAGCGCTTTGCTGAAAAACTGCAAGCGCTTGAGCTGGATCCAAACCAGACTTACCATATTGGAACGGGGCAATCTTCCGACTCGCTGCTGTGGGGCAACAAGCACGGCATACTGGATACATTAACAGCCTTTGCCTGCGCCAATCCCAATGTCATTTTAGAGCTGAAAACCAAATCAAAAAACATCGCTTACCTGTTGGAGCATGAGATCCCATCCAATATCATCTGCACCTGGTCGCTCAATACGCCCACCATCATCAGCAATGAAGAGCATCGTGCCGCAACGCTGGATGATCGAATCAATGCCGCCCGACAGGTTGCAGACAGGGGCATCGTGGTTGGCTTTCATTTCCACCCCATGATCCACTACGATGGCTGGAGAGAAGAGTATATGCAGATCTTTCAGCGCTTGCAGGATCGGTTCAAACCGGAAGAGGTGGCACTTGTCTCATTTGGCACATTGACCTACACGAAGTCGGTGGTTAAGCAGATTCGGCAGCGGGGGCTGAAAAGCAAGATTTTACAGCTGCCATTGATTAACAGCGATGGAAAACTGAGCTATTCAGAGGAGGTGAAGCTGGAGATGTTTTCCCGCGCCTACCGCAGCTTTGCTGCCTGGCATGGGCAGGTATTTTTCTATCTCTGTATGGAGAACAACCGGTTATGGGAGCCTGTATTTGGTTATGCCTATCCCTCTAATGAGGATTTTGAATCGGCAATGAAACGTGCGTACATGACAAAGACAGGGGCTGCTCTTTGAGTCACTGTTTTGTTGCCACCAGTGTCAGCTTCGCCCGCACCAGCCCAGGCTCGTCTGCTGCGGAGACATTTATATTTTCCACATTGATTCCATAGGTTCCATTGATGATCATCAGCCATGCAATCATCTGATCAAAGGAGGCATCTTCCAGCCAGATTCTGGCCTTGCCGCTCCCTTCCGGGGTGATCCGTTTCATGGCCTCCTTGATACCATTCTTGCGGCTGGTTTTGCTTATGACGGCCAGCAGCGTATCTCTCCCTGAGCCGCTGAGTTTGATTGCGCCACCAGCATTGGATCGCAAGGATTTAGCCTCAAGTGCCACCCTCTCCAGGTGGGTCTTAAGATTTTTTTGTGCCGCCACTCTTGTTGTCAGCAGTGTGCTTTGATCCATAAAAGGCTCTATCAGAAACAGGTACCCACCCATTACGACCAGTGCGATAAAGCCGAAGCCCAACATTTTTTTCTCGCGCGCCTGGAGTGTTGCCCACCATTTGGTCATGGCTGTTTACGCTCCTGTATCATGATGCGGCCATCCACACCCTCTCTGCGTGATACCGCAGAGAGCACTTCAACCTTGATCTCCCGCTCTCGCCCTTGCAGCAGTTTTTGTTTAAAAACCTCAAACTGGCTCAGATCCGATCCTCGCAGGCGCAGATTCAGGGTGCCACTTTTATAATTCAACCCTTCCAGTTGCAGCTCTTTCTCTTTGTGCAGCTCTTCGCCACTGACATAGAGCAATGCCAGAAAGGTATCTGAACCACGACCATATTGCTGCCGCAGCTCAGCCAGTTTTTGATCCGCCTGTTGCCGCACGCTGCCGCGCCTCATTTTGCCGGCATCCGGGAAAGCATCGCGATAGAGTGTTTCAATATCCTGCGCCAACTGCTTGTCTTCCTGCACCAGTTGCCAGTAGCGGTAGCCTGTGTCTCCCAGCTGAACCAGGCCGGCCAGCACCAACAGTACGATTGCTGTACGCCACGCCTTGAATGTCATTAGCGATGCTGCATCCTGCTGCCCATATTTACCCTGCAACAGGTCAAGAGCTGTCTCTGCTGTCAGTGTGGCGGCCATCATGGCCATTGCGGTCTCTGGCACAGGTGAGATGTCCACTTTGCAGCCTGTCATCTCCAGTGCAGCAAGATCAGGGGCGCTATCACCACTGTACCAGACCCTGAGTTTTGGCCGCTCGTTGCCTGTATGTTCTTTCAGCAGGCGGCTGACAACAGGCGGCAGGCTCTCTGGCTCCAGCTCCAGGCCTTGCTCGCGGCTATAACGCAGCAGTGCCTTTTTGTCTTCAATCAGAATCGTCCAGGCACCCTCTTGCCAGGGCAGTAGCAGCGGTGCAGCATAGGCCGATGCTGGCCGGATACCCAGCTGCATCAGTGTATCCAGATATTGATCCAGAGATTGGCGTCGAATGATTGCTACCGGCATGCTGCCTTCGGCATCCTGAGCTCCCCTGACAAAATGGAGATGTTCAATATCCTCTGCCAGCTGCTCCTCCACTGCGTATGGCAGTGCCCGGGTGATGCCTGCCGCATTGCGTGTGGGGATGGTCACTTGGGTCAGCAGTACATCCGCACCCGGCACCAGTAGAACAACCTGTTTGCCTTTGCAGGCAGTAGCCAGCTCTTCGCCACCGCCACGCCCGACACCAGAGCGTGGCTGCCCCTTGCTGCTGGCAGTCAGCCACTCAAACTGGTCGTCAGAAAAACGGATTAAAATCTGCTCTGCCACTAAAACATATCCTCTCGCATGCGCTGGAGTACCTCTATATCGCCTGTTGGCAATCGGCGCAGCAGGGAGGCTACAGCCACCTTGCTCTTGCCTACGGTCACTTTGCTGTGCAGTCTGAAATAGCTGCTCCCGACACCTAATCCATCCCTTGAGGAGGTGGTCAGGTTGAAACGTGCCAGGCCATCCGTCATAAAACTGCCAACATCATCATAGGGTGATGTTTTCATCTCATCGACCAGCGCCTCAGCATCCTTGTATTGAAAGCCCTTAAACCAGCTCTGTAGCACCTCTACCTCTGCGGTATTGACATTAAGCTCGACACGTTCAGGCAGTGCCGTGATAAAGCCTGCCAGCTTCTCATAGATCTCCGGGGTGAAGCCCTTTACCAATAGTAGCTCACTGGGATGCGCCATCAGACGGTTTGCAGCGCTATAGGCTGGTTGCAGTGATTGGTAGAAGCCATCCTCGGCACCAAGGTCTCTTGGTAGCCTGTCTTCATCCAGCCAGTCCAGCAGGGCGTCCGTCAACTCATCCACTGGCAGCTCATCCAGCTCCAGATTTACCAGCAGCCGTTTAAAGCGGTTGACATCCTCTTCGCTCACTATCGACGGCGGTGGCCGGGCACCCGGTATCTGGGCCTCTTCGTCAGCTGGCCTCAGCAGCCGGTTGAGATCAAACAGCCCCTGCCGATCTACGATCTTTCCTTCCACCACGCCGCCTTCCACCTCATCCTTCATCGGCTCATTCCACGTTTCGTCCTGGCTGTCAATCTCCGGGTTTTTTTTGAGATCCTCAGCCAGCATGCCTTTGGCCCAGCTCTCGATACCCAGTAGATGCAGCCAGGCCTGATCCGCACGCAACAGGTTTTCTGTGCGACGGATATCCACCTGCAGGCGCGAGCTGATTGATACCGCTGCAATGGTAGCAGTAGCAACTACCAATAGCACAGTAACCAGGGCAATACCCGCAGATTTTTTTGGCGTTCGGCTCATTAATTGCAAAATTCAATATGGTGTGGCAAAAGTGCGGGTAATGGTGCCCCAATCCTCCAGCACAACCACCATCTCAACGGCTCTTGGCAGTGAATCCAGGTTCACATCGGCACCTGGCACAGGCCAGCTGGAGCTCCAGCCACCCTGAAAAAAGCTAAAGGCAACATCTCTCACGCCGCGCAACAGCACCATCTTCCTGGGGGGGCTGTCATCCGCACGATCCAGTGCAGACCAGACCAGGCGTTTTAGCTCATCCCCCTCCCACTGGTAGGCGACCCGATAGAGCCCACTGCGGCCTGGTCGGCGGGGGTGGTCTCTTCCCCCCCGGGTAAAGGCGATCTGGTAATCGGCCCCCGAGTCGGCAAACAGCGCCGACTCCGGTTCACCATACTCGCCACGGATGCTGCGTGGCAGCATCTGCCGCATATCCTGCTGTATCAAGAGAAAGGCCATCTGTAGTTCGGTCAATCTCTCTGCGGCCCGCTCTGTGCCGTTGCGTGCATTCAGAACCGCCTTCAATCCGCCATAGGCCATTACGGACATTACCGAAAAAACCGCCAGTGCAATCAACACCTCAATCAGTGTGAAACCACGGTTGTTTTGCCCCAGGGACACTACTGTTTTACCTCGACATAGCCGGTGAGCAGGGCAAACACGGTTTCGCTGTATTCCTGTTTAACGGTGACTTTTGCCTGCATGACATCCGGGTCGGGCGTTGATGAGAGCCGGAGACTCCAGTTCCATATTCGGCCGGCCATCTCCTGCTCCCCCTCCTGCGAGCCAAGGGAGGGGCTGTCGGATATCCGCAGCAGGGTCAACTGATCCAGTGCGACCCAATGGGCAAGGGTTTTATTTTCCAGATAGGCCTGGTTTGAGGTGAAACTGCCTGCAGATTCAACCAGTGCCGCCATCGCAATAGCCAATACCGCAAGTGCCACCAGCACCTCCATGAGGCTAAATCCGGTTTGTCTCGCTTTTGAGGTCACTGATCCGGCTCCTGAAAACGCACCTCGATCTCTCCGTTCTCTTTGGCTTCGACTACGGTGGGCTCGGGATGATCAATCGCGTAGATGCGCAACTGGAAGGGGGTTATCTCGCCACTGCCGTAAAAAATGATGGATGGCGCTGGCTGCTTGGTCTCTTTTTCTGTCGCCTCTTTGTTTATCGCGACCTCCACAGGCGGGATGACCTGACCATCCTGCTGTAACTCCAGACGCCAGCCCTGTGGCAACTGATGATACTGAAGCAGATCATCATCCTCAAAAGCTAGCGAATAATCCTTAACGGGCAGAACAAAGTGATAGCCGTCCGCCTCAACCAGAAGGCCAATATCATTCCCCTGCAAGATAGCCTGTTGCGCGGTCAGGGTCAGCAGCCGGTGCAGCCGTCTTGTCTCATCCTCCAGCGAAAGCGTGGTGCCGCCAAAGCCCACCAGCACCCTTACAAATCCCGCTGAAATAAGCGAGATGATAAAGATAACAATCAGCAGCTCCAGCAGCGTAAAACCAGCTCGCGGGTGCCGCAAGGGCATCAACAGGCTGGAGAGCCATCTTCCAGCCACTCGCTACTCCGCAGTCCAGTTCCCGATATCGGCATTGATCCCCTGGCCGCCTGGTGCATTGTCTGCGCCAAAGGAGTAGAGGTCATAAGCACCATGAGTGCCAGGCTGGAGATAGTTATAGGGGTTGCCCCAGGGGTCTTTTGGCACGCGGTCGATATAACCACCCTCCTGATAGCGGGCGCCATTGGCCAGCCCTCCCGGTGCAGTGACCAGTGCCTCGATCCCCTGATCCGTGGTGGGATAGGTGAAGTTGTCCAGACGGTAGAGATCCAGCGCAGCAGAGATCGAACGAATATCCGACTGCACCTTGGTGATACGTGCTTCATCCGGTTTGCCCATGATTTTGGGCACCACGATGGCGGCCAGGATGCTCAGAATAACCACTACCACCATCACCTCGATCAGCGTGAAGCCAGACGCGCTCCTCTTCCCACTGCAGTTGTGCCTTTTGGCAAACATCTTCACTTTACCTCCGTAAATCATTTAAGGGCCAACCCCGGCCAGAGAGCCGACTGTCACTGCCCGGATACAAAACAGAGCCTACCATTAATAGCTGCTATCAGGCATTATATTGGCGTTCGTCACCAAAGATAATCTTTGCAGGATCGGCACCATAATAAAACCAAAGGAACCATTCACATCTATACTATAGCTTTGGATTGGCAAGAGCCCCGAAACAACCTGTGAACCACGCCCAATCTCTTTTACCCCGGCTGCTGCCGACCGTAGCGGCGCTTGGGTCTGCGGCACTGCTTGTGTTGATTCTGTTCGACATGTTCAATGCCTACCGTGCAACCCAGGGAACCGATCAAGGAGGAGAGATAATCCTGCGCAGCCGTAGCGATGCCCAGCCGCCTGCCAGCACGGTCAACCTGAGCCAGATCCCAGGCTGGCATCTGTTTGGCGATGGCTCCAGCCAGCCTCAGAGCAGTGTTAAAAGAGAGATCATTGAAGCCCCCACAACCCCGCTGGCGCTGACCCTCCAGGGTACGATTCTCGGCAAATCCGGCGCGCAGGAGAGCTGGGCCATTATCAGCTCATCCGACAATGCACAGGCGATGTATCGGGTCGGTGATGAGATCCCTGGTGGCGCCACGCTGTTCGCCGTGGAGGCTTTCCGGGTCATACTGGAGCGTAACGGGCGGCATGAATCCCTCGCGCTGCCCCGCCCCTTAATGGATGAAGGGGGGCAACAGATGCTCACCACCCAAGAGCGTCAACCAGCAACCGTACGCGGTAGACCTGCGGTGCAAAAGAGGGTCCCACGGCCTGCCAGCGCCTCAGGCAACCAGCGCAGTGAGCGGCAGGCGCTGATCGACGAGATGGCAGAGTTGCGCAAGAGGTTTGCCCGGTAAATGTCAGGGGCCAGCCGTGCAGCTTGAATCGATCTCTATTTCCCGCATAATGAATCCGCTGCCCATAGCGCCCAGCCTGCAATAACAGAAATCAATCCGAATTAAAGGAACAAAGAAACGGTACCCCATGTTCAAGCATCTCCAGTTAATCTTTTTACTGTTCATCCTCTGCGGGCCGCTCTGGGCCGAGGGCACCCTTACGCTGAACCTAAACAATGCCGACATTCGGGTGCTGATCAATACCGTATCCGAGATGACCGGCAAGAACTTTATTGTGGATCCGCGTGTCAAGGGCAAGGTGACGGTCATCTCATCCACCCCCAGCAACCGTGATCATATCTACGAGATCTTCCTCTCTGTGCTCAAGGTGCATGGGTTTGCGGTGGTTCCCAGCGGCGACATCAACAAGATTGTGCCCAATACTATTGCCAAACAGGACAACATTCGTACCATCACCCAGACCCAGACCCGCCGCACGGATGAGACGGTTACCCGCGTCATCTCCGTCAAGCATGTCATGGCCTCACAGCTGGTGCCGATTCTGCGCCCACTGATGCCGCAGCAGGCGCACCTGGGGGTGCATGCGGATAGCAACACCCTGATCATCTCGGACTCCATCGCCAACATGGAGCGCGTGATCAGCATTGTCCGACGCATCGACCGGCTCGGCAGCAATGAGGTGGAGATCCTTCCGTTGGAGCATGCCAATGCGGCCGACCTGGTTCAGGTGCTGACATCGCTGCGCAACAACGCACAAAAGGGCAAGGCACCGCCGGGGCAGCAGCCTATTCTGGTAGCCGACCCGCGAACCAACAGCATCCTGCTGGGCGGAAACCCGGACCTGCGGCTGGAGCTGCGCGCGCTGATTGCACATCTGGACTCTCCGATTACTGTGGAGGGACTGACTGAGGTGGTCTATCTGCGCTACGCACAGGCCAAGGATCTGGTGACGGTGTTACAGGGTATTGGCAGCAAACAGCTGGAGGCTGAAAAAGAGGTCAAGAAAGGGGCACAGGCAAAACCCCAGTTTGATATTCAGGCCGATGAAGCGACCAATGCGCTGGTTATTACGGCGCCGCCACTGATCATGCGTTCGCTCAAGCAGGTGATCAACCAGCTCGATATTCGCCGCGCCCAGGTCTATATCGAGGCCGTGATTGCAGAGCTGTCTGATGAAAAAGCCGTTGAACTGGGGGTGGAGTGGCAGACCGCATCCCCCGGTGGCATTAGGACTGAAGATGCCACCATCTCAAATCCCGCTACCCCAGGCGGCAAGGGCTTTGATGCACAATCCCTTCTGCCGTTTACCAATGTAGGGCAAGGATTTAGTCTGGGTTACTACACGGGTGGCAGCTTGCGTGCAGCGGTCAGAGCCTTTGCGAAAGACACGGACACTAACATCCTCTCCACACCATCGCTGCTCACCATGGATAATGAGAAGGCCACCATCCATGTCGGCGAAAATGTCCCCTTTGTTACGGGGCAATACACCCCGTCCACTGGCAACAACACCTCCACCCCGTTCCAGACCATCGAGCGCCACGATGTGGGCATCAAACTGACCGTTACCCCGCAGATCAACGAAGGCGACACCATCAAGCTGGAGATCGAGCAGGAGGTGTCAAGCGTTGTTCCAGGCACATCAGGGAATGAGCTGACAACCAACAAACGGACACTGGAAACTACCATACTGGTAGATGACAAACAGACTATCGTGCTGGGTGGGCTGATCAAAGACAACCTCACAGAGTCTGTTTCCAAGGTGCCTCTGCTGGGAGATATCCCCATACTGGGGCTGCTGTTCAGAAACACCAGCACCACAACCAATAAAACCAACCTGATGATTTTTCTACGCCCCGAGATCATCCGCGACCGGCGCACCAGCCTGCGGCTGACCAACTCAAAGTACGACTACATCAGAAACCTGCAGATGAATATCGACAAGAATCAGGAGAAGTGGCAACTCAACTTGGTACCTGACAACAGCCGCCCGCTACTGCCCCCGCTCGGTGGTGGAGCGCCCGTAAGCGAAATAGTGATTCAATAGATCTGATGGCTGAGCTTCAAAGCGACCGACAGGATCACGCCCAGCTCCCCTACAGCTTCGCCAAACGACATGGTGTGCTGATTAAAATAGAGGATGACGAAAAGAGAACCATCGTGCACCTGGAGGAGAGCACGGCGCTGGCACTGATCGAGGCCCAGCGCTACCTGGGCGCTCCTGCCCATTTTGAGCCGCTTACGGAAGATGAATTCAACATCCTGCTGCAAAAAACCTACGAGCAAGGCTCTGCCGAAGCCCAGCAGATGATGGACAATATCGGTGATGATCTGGATCTGAACGACATCGCCGATCAGCTGCCCGAACCGGAAGATCTGCTCGAAAGCGCCGACGAGGCTCCGATCATTCGCCTCATTAATGCACTACTGGCCGAAGCGGTAAAAGAGGCCGCCTCTGATATCCACATCGAACCCTTTGAAGACAAAATGGTGGTGCGCCTGCGGGTCGATGGCGTACTGCGGCAGATTCTGCAACCACTACGCGCTATGGCGCCGATGGTGATCTCCCGGCTCAAGGTGATGGCCAAACTCGATATTGCTGAAAAACGGCTGCCACAGGATGGCCGCATCTCACTGCGCATCGGCGGCCGGGCGGTGGATGTGCGTGTCTCGACCCTCCCCTCCATCCACGGTGAGCGCATTGTGCTGCGTCTGCTGGACAAGCAGGCTGGGCGGCTGGATCTGAAGCAGCTGGGCACCCGCAAGGATGAGCTGACGGTTATGGAGTCACTGATCCGGCGACCGCATGGCATCATCCTGGTCACCGGCCCCACCGGCTCCGGTAAAACCACCACGCTCTATGCGGCGCTCAGTACCCTCAACGACCGCAAGCGAAACATCCTGACGGTAGAGGATCCTATCGAATACTATCTGGATGGTATCGGCCAGACCCAGGTCAATCCCAAGGTCGATATGACCTTTGCCCGGGGGCTGCGCGCCATCCTGCGCCAGGATCCCGATATTGTGATGGTGGGTGAGATCCGCGATCTGGAGACGGTAGAGATCGCCGTCCAGGCCAGTCTGACCGGCCATCTGGTGCTGTCGACCCTGCACACCAATACTGCTGTTGGCGCCATCACCCGACTGCGTGATATGGGGGTCGAGCCCTTTCTGCTCTCATCCAGCATCATCGGTGTACTGGCACAACGGCTGCTGCGCAAACTCTGCCCCGACTGCAAAGAGGGCTACAGCGCCACGCAGGCAGAGCTGGATACTTTGGATATCACCTCTGAAGCCGCCAAAACCCTAACGCTCTATCGACCCAAAGGGTGCAAGAGATGTAACTATCAGGGTTATCGCGGGCGAAGCGGCATCTTTGAGCTGGTCGTGATTGATGATGCAATGAAAAACCTTATTCATGATGGTGCAGGTGAGCATGAACTGAATAACCAGGCGCGCACCCGCTCACGCAGCATGCTGCAAAACGCTAGAGAGAAGGCAATCAGCGGTGAAACCAGTCTGGAAGAGGTGATTCGGGTGGCACATGAAAATTAATCGGAAGTGGGAGTTTAGTCCCATTTCCAAAGCCCTGAACCCTAAAATACCGAGGCATCACCTTGGGTGCATTTGAATACCAGGCTCTCGATCAGCAGGGTCGACAAAAAAAAGGCATCATCGAGAGTGAGACCCCGCGCCTGGCGCGCCAGGCTCTGCGCGACAGGGGGCTGACGCCACTCTCGGTCGAGGTCGTGGTCACCAAAGAGTCACGCGGCCCGGCAGCGCTGGGCGGCAGTAGCCGGATCGGCACCCGCGATCTGGCGCTGCTGACCCGTCAGCTCGCCACCCTCAGTCGCTCTGGCATCCCACTGGAAGAGGCGCTGCTGGCGGTGTCACAGCAGACCGAAAAGGCACGTATCCGGCGCATTATCCTGGGTGTTCGCTCGCGCGTGCTGGAGGGACAGAGCCTCTCCAATGCGCTGGGCAACTTCCCACACGCCTTCCCGGTGCTCTACCGGGCCACCGTCGATGCGGGCGAATCATCCGGCAAACTGGATTATGTGCTGGAGAAGCTGGCAGAGTATGAAGAGACCCGTGAGGTGATGCGCCAAAAAGTGCAGCTGGCCATGATCTATCCGATCATGTTGACCAGTGTATCTATCCTGATCGTTATCGGGCTGCTGGCCTATGTGGTGCCGGAGATCGTCGGGGTGTTCGAGAATCTGGGACAAAAGCTGCCGACCCTGACGCGATGGCTGATCATGGCCAGTGATTTCATACTGGACTATGGCATCCTCGTGCTGGGCGGCATCATCGCCCTCTCGGCGGGCTGCTCGGCCCTGCTGCGGAATGAGCAGATCCTCTTCGCCTACCAGACCATGCAACTGAAATTGCCACTGATCGGGCGCTTTATGCGTGGCTCTAACACGGCGCGTTTTACCCGCACCCTGGCCATCCTCGTCGGTAGTGGAGTGGAGCTGCTGGAGGCGTTACGCATCGCCAGTCAGGTGGTGCCTAATCTACCCATGCGCCAGGCCGTGGAACAGGCGGCGGTGCGGGTGCGGGAGGGTGACGGCCTGAGCCGGGCATTGGGCCAAACCAAGCTGTTTCCACCCATTACCGTGCATCTCATCGCCAGTGGCGAATCCAGTGGACAGCTGCCTGAAATGCTGGAGGGTGCTGCTGACAACCAGCAGCGCGAGGTGCAATCCATGGCCGAGATGCTGATCGGCATCTTTGAGCCGGTGCTGATTCTTTTCATGGGTGTGGTGGTTCTGCTCATTGTTATCGCCATCCTGCTGCCGATCTTTGAGATGAATCAGCTGGTTCGATAGGGTTGAAGCTACTACCCCTGCTTCGAGTCAGGCGAGTTCTTGTCCCCCGACGTAAATGCATCGAACAGCATCAGCGTCACGCCGGACAGGATGGCGCTGTCGGCAATATTGAAGGCGGGCCAGTGGCACTGGGTGATGCCATTCCGTATCACATCGCTAAAGAGTGGCAGGCAACTTCCGGCAACATAGTAGAGATCGACAAAGTCGATGACATGGCCGTAGTGGATGCGGTCGATCAGGTTGCCCACAGCACCGCCAATGATCAGGCACAGCGCCACAGCGACCAGCCGCTCACCGGCTTCAAGTTTCAGCAGCCATATCACCAGACCTATGGTGACCAGGGAGGCCACCACGATAAAGAACCAGCGCTGCCATCCGTCCTGGTCGCTCAGAAAACTGAAGGCGGCACCCGGGTTGAACATCAGGGTCAGGTCAAAGTAGGGCAGCAGCGGCACCGGCCGATAGGGCAGCAGGTTGGATAGCGCCCACTGTTTGGTCAGTAGATCCAGGACGATAATGACGGCCGTGATCCACAGCCAGTGCAGTGACTTAGGCAAACCGGCGAACCTCGCCTGAACCTGCCACATTTTTGATACAGCGGCCACACAGCTCGGGGTGATCTGCGCTCTCTCCCACATCGGCCTGGTGGTGCCAGCAGCGGGTGCATTTCTGATGCGCCGATGGGGTGATCGTAACCGACAGCTCTGGCAGATCCGTAGCCACTGCGCCTGCAGGCTGTGCCGATTTCGGGTGCAGCCTCGCATGCGAGGTGATAAAGATGAAATGCAACTCATCCCCCAGTCTGCCCAGCTGTTGATGTAGCCCGTTATCGCAGTAGAGATCCACCTCGGCATTCAGTGCAGAGCCGATGGCACCGCCTTTGCGCGCATCTTCCAGCTGTTTGCTCACGGCTGAGCGTACTGTGATCAGCTCTTCCCAGAAGGCATGGTCAAAATCACTATCCGCGTCCAGCGCAAACAGGCCGTCGTACCAGGTCTCCAGAAAGACCGCTTCACTGCGCTTGCCGGGAATATGTTCCCAGATCTCATCGGCGGTAAAGCTGAGGATCGGTGCCAGCCAGCGCACCAGTGCCTCAATGATATGGTACATCGCGGTCTGTGCCGAGCGCCGGGGCAGGCTGTCCGCCTGGGTGGTGTATTGACGATCCTTGATGATATCGAGATAGAAACCGCCCATCTCTGTGACGCAGAACTTCTGCACCTTCTGGTAGATGAGGTGGAACTGATAGTCGCGATAGGCGGCAACCACCTCCTCTTGCAGCTGTAGCGCACGGTCAACGGCCCATCTGTCCAGCGCCAGCATCGATTCCGGGGCCACTTTATGCTGTACCGGGTCAAAGCCATCCAGGTTGGCCAGCAGAAAGCGGGCGGTGTTGCGAATGCGCCGGTAGGCATCTGAGGTGCGTTTGAGGATCTCATCCGAGACATTCATCTCATAGCGGTAGTCAGTAGCTGCCACCCAGAGGCGGATAATATCCGCCCCCAGGTTTTTGATCACTTTCTGCGGTGCCACCACATTGCCCACTGATTTAGACATCTTGCGACCGTTGGCATCGACCGTAAAGCCGTGGGTCAGCACCTGTTTGTAGGGCGCGGTTCCCGCTATGCCGATCGAGGTCAGCAGTGAGGATTGAAACCAGCCGCGATGCTGATCCGAGCCCTCAAGGTAGAGGTCGGCCGGGAAGGCCAGCGCCTCGCGCTGCTTCAGTACGCAGGCGTGGGTGACGCCTGAGTCAAACCAGACATCCAGGGTATCGCTCACTTTGTCGTAATCGGCCGCCTCATCACCGAGCAGTGCCTCTGGCTCCAGTTGAAACCAGGCTTCGATGCCTTCGGCCTCGACCCGCCTGGCCACTTCTTCAATCAGGCGCGGTGTGTCGGGGTGCAGCTCGCTGGTCACTTTATGCGCAAACAGTGCAATCGGCACCCCCCAGGTGCGCTGGCGGGAGATGCACCAGTCCGGGCGACCCTCGACCATCCCCTCGATGCGCGCCTTGCCCCAGTCGGGAATCCACTCTACCTGTTCAATCTCCCGCCGGGCTGCATCACGCAGACCCTGGCGTTCGTTTGCTGCTGCATCCATGCGGATATCCTGGCGTTCGTTCCCTACGCCGCCAGGATACGCCGCGTCCATGCGGATAAACCACTGCGGTGTGGCTCGGAAGATGATCGGTGTCTTGTGCCGCCAGCAGTGTGGATAGCTGTGGTTCAGCCGCTCTTCATGCAGCAGTGCCCCCTTGGCTTTGAGCACCTCGATCACATGCTCGTTGGCCTGAAAGACATGCTCACCGGCAAATAGCTCTGTACCTTCCAGAAAGCAGCCGTTGCCGCCTACCGGGTTATCCACCGGCAGGTTGTAGCGTGTGCCGACCACATAGTCATCCAGACCATGGCCGGGTGCGGTGTGCACTGCGCCCGTACCCGCTTCCAGCGTGACATGCTCACCCAGGATGATCGGCACTTCACGCGGATAAAAGGGGTGTTGCAGCTTTAGCCCCTCAAACAGCTCGCCGTTGGCGTAGCCGACAACGTGGTACTGCTCGATGCCGTAGCGCGCCATCACATCCTTCAGCATCGCTTCAGCAACTACCAGGCGCTCGCTGCCATGCGGCCCTTCACACTCCACCAGGGCATACTCCAGCTCGGGGTTGAGTGCCACCGCCTGGTTGGCGGGCAGTGTCCAGGGGGTGGTCGTCCAGATCACGAAGGAGATGGCTCCACCCTCATGGCCACTGCGCACATGCCGGCAACGGGAGAGCAGCGCCTCCTCATCCAGCACGGCAAACCGGACATCGATGGCAAAGGAGTCTTTATCCTTGTACTCCACCTCGGCCTCGGCCAGCGCAGAGCCGCAGTCGGTACACCAGTGCACCGGCTTGAACCCTTTCTGCAGATGGCCGTTCTCAACGATGCGCCCCAGTGCGCGGATGATGTCGGCCTCAAACTGGTAATCCATGGTGAGGTAGGGGTTGTCCCAATCCCCTATCACCCCCAGCCGTTTGAAATCGGTGCGCTGTTTATCCACCTGTTTCCCGGCATAGATGCGGCAGGCCTTGCGAAATTCGGCAGCGGTGATCTTCTGCCCCGGCTTGCCGGCTTTTTTCTCTACCTGCAGTTCGATCGGCAGGCCGTGGCAGTCCCACCCCGGCACATAGGGGGCATCAAAGCCGTCCAGCCCGCGGCTTTTGACAATAATATCCTTGAGCACCTTGTTGACCGCGTGGCCGATATGGATCTCGCCGTTGGCATAGGGGGGGCCGTCGTGCAGGATGAATTTGGGGCGGCCACTTGCCACTTTGCGCTGTCTGGCGTAGAGATCCATCTCCTCCCAGCGCTTGAGTCGCTGTGGCTCTCGTTGCGCCAGATTTCCCTTCATCGGGAAGGCTGTTTTGGGGAGGTTGAGGGTGCTCTTGTAGTCTGTCACGGTATCTGCCTATTCAATGTTTGATTCTGTTGAACGCACATTGAGGATCTTCCTCGCTGCGCGCGCATCGCGCTCAATCTGCCTGCGCAGCTGCTCGAAGGAGTCGAAGTGCTTCTCGTTCCGCAGCCGCTTGTGAAAGTCGATCTCCAGATGTCTGCCGTAGATGTCCTGTGAAAAATCAAACAGGTGCACCTCAAGCAGGTAGCGCCGGTCGCCATCCACTGTCGGCTGATTGCCAATATTGGCCACGCCGGGAACCGGCTGTTCACCCAGGCCATGCGCCTGTACCGCAAACACACCATGCAGTGGGCTGGCCTTCCGGTGCAGGCCAATATTGGCCGTGGGAAAGCCGATGCTGCGCCCCCGCTGATCGCCATAAACCACGCGACCGCAGATGCGGTAGGGTCGCCCCAGGCAGCGCCGGGCCAGCTCCAGATCGCCGCGTGCCAGCGCCTCGCGTATCCGGGTGCTGCTGATGCGTTCGCGCTCGGCTACAACGGTATCCATGCTCTCAACGCCAAAGCCGTGTTGCTGGCCGGCCGCATGCAGCAGTGCAGTATCACCTGCCCGACCCTGGCCAAAGCGGAAATCATCCCCCACCAGCAGATAGCGTATCCCCAGGCCGCTGATCAATATCCGCTGGATAAACGCCTCTGCACTCATGGCCGCCAGCCGGGCGTTGAACTCCAGCAGCATCACCCGCTGGATGCCTGCCGACTCCAGCACGCTCAGCTTCTCCCGCAGTCGGGTGAGACGCGCCGGGGCGGCCTGCGGAGAGAAGAACTCCAGCGGATGCGGCTCAAAGCTGATGACCGTAGCGGGGAGCGCCAGCCGCTCGCCCTCCTGCAGCAGGTGCCGGAAGACCGCCTGGTGCCCCAGGTGTGCCCCATCGAAATTGCCAATGGTGGCTACACAGCCCCGGTGCTCCGGCCGCAGATTGTGAAACCCCCGAATGACCTGCATGCGTCTCTTCGCTATCAGCAAAAACGTGTCAGTATACCCCGAATTATGACGTAATATGGGATCGCGTCTATCCGCAAATATCCGATTGAGCCATTGCCCCACCACTACGATGAATATGAACCCGATAAAGCCCCTTGTTCTGCCGATCAATGGCATGAGCTGCGCCGCCTGCTCCACACGACTGGAGCGGGTGATGAGCCGCCTCCCCGGTGTGCAGCAGGCCGCTGTGAACCTTGCCAGCGAATCGATTGCGCTTTACTTTGATGCCGCTAAACTCACTGTAGAGGCACTCATTACCGCCATCAGCAAGGCAGGCTTCAGCGTGCCGCTGGAGACCCTGCAACTGGCTATCAGTGGTATGAGCTGCGCCGCCTGTTCCGCGCGGCTGGAGCGGGTGCTGTCACGTACCGACGGGGTGGTCTCCGCCTCGGTCAATCTGGCTGCCGAGCAAGCCAGCATTGTGGTGCCTGCCGGAGCCTGCTCTCTATCGGATCTGATCACGGTGATTCGCAAGGCTGGTTTTGGTGCCACGCCGGTTATATCAACCGCTGAGCAGCTTGCGGCAAAGGAGCAGGCTAACCGGGCGCTGGATCGAAAAGAGCAGATCCATCTTCTGCTGGCAGCGGCCCTCTCCCTGCCGCTGCTGCTGCCCATGCTGTTGATGCCGTTTGGTATCCATCTGGCGCTGCCGGGCTGGCTGCAGTTTGCCCTTGCCACGCCGGTTCAGTTCTGGCTGGGTGCCCGTTTCTATGTGGGTGCCTACCGATCCCTGCGAGGTGGGGCGGGCAATATGGATCTGCTGATCGCTATGGGTACCTCTGCCGCCTGGGGGCTTAGCAGCTGGGTCATGCTCTCTCCCGGCGGGGCAGCCGGGGAGCACCTCTATTTCGAAAGCTCTGCCATGATCATCACCCTGGTGCTGTTCGGCAAATGGATGGAGCGACGCGCCCGCCGCAGTGCTGCATCGGCCATCCGCGCGCTGATGGATCTGCGCCCTGAGTCTGCACGGGTAGAGCGCAATGGTGTCATTGCTGAGGTTGCTGTAGAGGAGGTTCTGCCCGGTGAGATCGTGGTGGTGCGCCCCGGCGAGCGGGTGCCGGTCGATGGCATTATTGTGGAGGGGGTCAGTCAGCTGGATGAGTCCCTGATTACAGGCGAAAGCCTGCCCGTCAACCGTGAAGAGGGCGACTGTGTGACCGGCGCATCCATCAATGGCGAAGGGCTGCTGCGTATACGCACTACCAGGGTTGGCACTGAATCGACCCTGGCGCGCATCATCCGGCTGGTGGAAGATGCCCAGGCCAGTAAGGCTCCCATTCAGCAGCTGGTGGATCGAATCTCAGCCATTTTCGTGCCGATGGTGGTGGCCATCGCCAGCATTACCTTTGCCGGTTGGCTCCTGGTGGATGGCTCCATGCCGGGTGCCTTTCTGGCTGCGGTATCGGTGCTGGTTATCGCCTGCCCCTGCGCGCTGGGTCTGGCCACCCCCACTGCCATTATGGTCGGCACCGGCATGGCGGCCCGGCACGGCATTCTGATCAAGGATGCCAACGCCCTTGAGCATGCCTACAAGGTTGATACGCTGGTGTTTGACAAGACAGGTACGCTGACAGAGGGGCATCCCGCACTGGATCAGATCATGGCTTTTGACCATCAAAATGACCGGCTTTTACAGCTGGCCGCCTCGGCCCAGCAGGGCAGCGAGCACCCGCTGGCCCGGGCGGTGTTGCGACACGCCAGGCAGCAGGGGGTTGGGCTGCTGCCGGTAAGCGATTTCTCTGCACTGCCGGGGCGGGGGCTGGAGGCCTGTGTCGATGGAGAGGAGCTGCTCATCGGCAACCGCCGTCTGATGCTGGAGCAGGGGGTGGATCCCTCCGCCTTTCCGGTGCAGGCTGATGAGGAGTATCAAACCCGGATGTGGATCGCCAGCAGACGGGATTCGCTTCAACTGCTGGGTTTTGTCTCAGTAACCGACCCGGTCAAGGCCAACGCCAGGGAGGCCATCATGGCGCTCAAGGCACTGGGCATCGAGCCGGTCATGTTGACCGGTGACAACCCGCAGGTTGCAGCTGCGGTTGCCAGCAGCGTAGGCATCAGTCAGGTGGTGGCGGAGGTTCTGCCGGAAGAGAAGGTATCCCAGATCCAGCGACTCAGGTCAGAGGGGCGGGTGGTGGCGATGGTGGGTGATGGTATCAATGACGCCCCGGCACTGGCTGCCGCTGATATTGGCATGGCGATGGGTACTGGCACCGATGTCGCCATGCATACGGCTGGCATCACGCTGATGCGTGGAGATCCCACACTGGTTGCGCAGGCGCTTGGTATCTCCCGTGCCACCCGCCACAAGATCTGGCAGAATCTTTTCTGGGCGCTGATCTATAATCTGATTGCCATCCCAATGGCAGCATTGGGACTGCTCAGCCCGGTTATTGCGGGAGCCGCGATGGCGATGTCATCGGTCAGTGTGGTCTCGAACTCCCTGCTGCTAAAGCGTTGGGGCAAACAGTCTGCCACTGTAAAGTGAATACGCACGGGGTTTGGGCGTGGGGCTTCAGTCCCGCAGTCCATAGCATTACTGGGCTAAAGTCCCGCTTCCAAACACGAGTTGATATTAACCTGCGAATTTATCAATAGGAATTAACCAATGCTCAAGACCTACAAAGTAGAAGGCATGACCTGTTGTGGTTGCTCAAGTGCGGTAGCAAAGGCGCTGCAAGAGGCGCTTCCTGGCGCAACGATTGATGTAAATGTTGCCGTCAGTGAAGTGACGATTGAGCCGGCCTGTGATGATGATCTGGTCAAAAATGTCATTGAAGAGGCGGGGTTTGATTATGGCGGCCCGCTGTAGACGGAAGGGGGTAATAATCTGCCTGCACGGCAAGCCGCTTTCCCGTCTGGGAGGCCGTCCGAGAATAGAAGATTACTACCCAAAAAGCGGGCATAGTACCGAACATCGAGATCAACCATCACCAGCAGATCTTCATATTGGGCATCGCTCTTCACTTGCTTTTCACTCAAGGGCTATGTCTGCATGGGAGAGCTACTGATTGTAGATGGCGCTGCCTGTTATGCAGCGCGCTACTTAGTTTGCGACAAAGCAAGACTGCTATTCAGATAATCAAGCAGCCCTCGCTCATCCAGATAGTAGTTGCACAGCTCTCTGCCCTCTTCCGTCTCAAGAACCGGGATGCGTGTGCCGTGCTGTCTCTCCAGCTCGGCGCTCTCCGCTATGTCAATGGTGACAATCTGAAATGCATGCTCCTTCTGTATCTCCTGCAGGTGCGCCCACATATCCTCGCAAAGGTGACAGTTCTGGCGGTAATAGAGCTTTAGAATGGGCGCTGAATCACTCATCTTTTGGTAATTTGAAGGCTAGAAAGATGGGGCCGTGGCGGCGATAGATCAAAACCGCCACAGATTTTCCGGTTGGCAGATCCTTTACCTGCTGATTGAAGCTGGCAACATCCTTCAGCCGAACATTATTGATCATCTGAATCACATCGCCTTTGCGAACCCCTGCCTCCTGGGCTGGCCCTGCCGTCACCTCTTCGACCAATACTCCGCCTTCTGCCTCAAGCCCCAGCCGATTGCGCTCTTCTGCGGTCAGTTCCCGCACCTTTAGCCCGATCCGGTTGCCCTGTGCAGTGCGTGATCCTGCGCTACCACTGCCAGATTTTGCATCATCCGGCAGTGTCCCAATAACCACCTCAACCGTCTGGCGCTCGCCCTGGCGCAAGATCTCCAGCTTGGCGGGGTGGTCAACCAGGCTGGCACCCACCATCGGTGGCAGCGCTGCTGAGTTTGCTACCTCTTCACCGTTGAAGCTGAGGATGACGTCACCTGTTTGCAGCCCCGCCTTTTCAGACGGGCTGCCAGGCTGAACCTGGGAGACCAGGGCGCCATAGGGGCGGGAGAGGCCAAAAGATTCTGCCAGTTCGCGCGTAACATCCTGGATCAGAACGCCCAGCCAGCCGCGGGTTACAAAGCCTTTTTCCTTGATCTGTTCGACAACATTCATTGCCATATCAATGGGTATTGCAAAGGAGAGGCCCATAAATCCGCCGGTACGGCTGTAGATCTGGGAGTTGATTCCAATCACCTCGCCTTGCAGATTAAACAGTGGCCCACCTGAGTTACCGGGATTGATGGCCACATCTGTCTGGATGAACGGGACATAGTTTTCACGTGGCAGGCTGCGCCCCTTGGCGCTTACGATGCCTGCTGTGGCCGAGTGGTCAAACCCGAAGGGTGATCCGATCGCCAGCACCCACTCGCCGACCTTGAGCTCTTTTGTCTGGCTGATGGCGACAACCGGGAGATCCTCTGCTTCGATCTTCAGCAGTGCAATATCGCTGCGTTTGTCTGACCCGATCAGCTCTGCCTTGAACTCCCGGTGGTCGCTCAGGCGTACGATGATCTCATCGGCTCCGTCAACCACATGATGGTTGGTCATCAGATAGCCATCTTCAGAGATGATAAACCCCGAACCCAGTGACTGCCCTTCAAATCCGTGACCATGCGGCGAACCACCACCTGGCCCGCCTTTGCCGTGGGGGGGGGCGCCAAAGAAGTGTCGAAACAGGTCGTTCAATGGGCTGTCTTTAGGCAGATCAGGAATCTGGTACTTGGGTGGAAGCCGATCCATCATCGACTTTCTGGGCTTCTGTTTGGTGCTGATGTTGACCACAGCGGGGCTATACTCCTCCACCATCTGGGTAAAGTCCGGCAGCGAGCCGGCCTGTAGATTCATCATGCCCAACAGCAATAAACCACTGACCACCAGCGCAGCCTTGCGGCCTTTTAACTGGAACTTGTACATATACCAACTCCTGATTTTGGCCTTTGCAGGCCTATGATAAAATACCTGTATCGATAGTGCATTCGGGGGCCTCGGCCTTATCAATCCGGCGCAGTACAACCGCCTGATAATGTTCATCCCCACTTGTTTTGGTTGAAAAGTAACGCAGCCACAACAGCCCTATTGCCAAGCCAAAAACAGCGCCAAGCGCAGCCATACCTTCTGATGAAAAGAGCCACTGCCCCAACAGCGCAAACAGGATAAAGCTCACCAGAGGCACCGCATAAAAAGCCATGGATACCTTGGTCAAAGCACCCTCCTCGAAGCCAATTACAACGCGCTCACCGGGCTGGGCATTGATGGGGTTCAATGCCAGTAACGCCACATCCGGAGCCTGATCTGCCTCCTCTTTCAATGAGGCTGTTTCACAGGCTGACCTTGATGAACAGGAGCCACAGGCCGAGGATCTTTCTGTTTTGATCTGCGCGTATTCACCTTCACATTCGAGAATGGTAGCTGTTTCTTCAATCACTGTAATGCCGTTACCATAGAATATTTTGCAGCATTTGCGGCTGTACGAACCGTTTGTGCAGGCACTTCACCCACAGCCGTTATCTGATGCCCCGCAACCTCAGTGCCATACGCATTGATCGCTCCCATTCTTGATGCCTCATGCAGGCCATCGCCGACGCCTGCCTTTTCGATATAGACGGAGAAGGTGGCCAGCCCATCTGAAAAGACAAAGTGCTCCACCTCCTGAGTGCCGGATGAGAGAGCCTGCTTTGTCCTGGCCTGTAGCTGAAACCCATCCGGTAGCGCTCTGAATTGCCAGTTGGAAGGTAGTGTAATGGGGATGTTCTGCGCCGGTTTTGAGTGAACCCACGAGTAGTCACTTTTATCCTCCATGGCAGAGGATATGCTTGGGATGGATGGATCGACCCGCAGTGAGGTAAACATGATCTGCGACACCACCTCGCCCTCTTCATTGATGGCGTCTGTCTTTAAAGGCAGGGCATGATCGGCATCGAGAAACAGGCGATAGCCGTAACGATAAGCATCAAGGGGAATTACGCCAATAACGACCGCCTCCCGATCAGCGATCCGGGCGTCACCCAACATGCGAAACTCATAATAGTTTGAGAGGCGGTTAAGGTTCATCGGCAGGACGGCAGGGAAATCACGATCTCCCACCTCAGGCTTCATGACGGATACCGTCTTTGCATCGGGTAAAATACAGATGATGGAGTCAGGGGTGCGGATCACCTCCCGTGCTGCACCGTTCAGAGAGAAGATGCGCTCCTGTTCCTGATTATCATTTGCAGTGTGGGTGATCTGCATGGTCTCCAGCTGCGTGTTGTGGAGATAGACGAAAGTGCCTTCGTACGACAGTGTGCGCACTGAGTGCACCATCTGCTCCAGCCAGGCCTCCACGCTTTTTTCACCCTCTCCGGCCATGGAGGCCTGAGCCGCAGCAAGCAGCAAGCAACCGAACCACGCTCGACAGCTCTGGAGCATAACGCTACTGCCTTGCGTCATATCCCACAAAAGTGGCATAGGGCACAACGCCACGCACCGGCCCTCGAGTGGCATATTGGCTGTGGTCTACAAGATATTTGTTGAGTTTGCTCTCGGTAGCAGGCTTGGCCAGATTCCTCCAGCGAGTACCTGGGTACTGGGTAGACCAGCCCACTGCTGGGCGGGCAACCACCACCGGCATTACCCGGTACTGGGCGTTACCGTATGGAGTGCCGCCCACCAGCTGGTAGCCTTGAGCAGAGGGCGCTGGAGCCAGCTGGACATAGTTTGGCTGGGGTGACATCTTTACGACGGCAGCAACACCAGGAGAACTCTTTGTTTCAGGATTCAACAGCTGTGGCGCTGCCATAACCGCAAGAATAGCGACAGAGGCCGCAAGTGCCGTACCCGCAAAGGGGCGCACCCATCTCGGAGTGGTGTTGACTGGCTTTGGCGCGGCCAGGATGGCCGGCTCACTCTCCAGCTGCGCCCGTACCCGGTCTGCCAGACTGGGAGAGGCTCGCCCTTCTGCATCGCCACGGATCACATCGCTGATCAGATGGTAGCGATCCCACGTCTCGCGCAGCTGCTTTTGCTCACTCAGCCGCTCCACTGTCAGGTTCATATCCTGTTGGGGCAGTTCATCATCCAACAGGGCGGAAATCTGTTCACGAATATTTTCAGTCATCGTTTAACTCGATATTTAACTGGATTCAAGCAAAGGTTTTAACTTGGCATCAATCGCCTCTCGTGCCCGGAATATCCTGGATCTTACAGTACCCACCGGACATGACATGGTGTTTGCAATCTCTTCATAGCTGAAGCCCTCCAGCTCCCGCAAGGTGATTGCCGTACGCAGATCATCCGGAAGGTCATCAATGGCCTGGCGTACTGTCTGCGCAATCTCCTCTTCCAGCAGGAAGTTCTCTGGCGTTGCATGCTCCTGCAGACGCACCCCTGCGTCCATCTGCTCGGCCACTTCCGTTTCGACACCGCTGCTGGGCGGCCTGCGGCTCTGCGATACGATATGATTCTTTGCGGTATTGATCGCAATCCGGTACAGCCAGGTATAAAAGGCACTGTCGCCACGAAACCTCGGCAGTGCGCGGTAGGCCTTGATAAAGGCCTCCTGCGCAACATCCTGCGCCTCGCTGCTGTCACGAACATAGCGGGAGATAAGGTTGATAACCTTCTGCTGATATTTCAGCACCAGCAGATCAAAGGCCCGTTTATCGCCCCGCTGTACCCGAAGAATCAGCTCCTGATCGACTTCGCGCTCACTCATCCACGATACCTCCCGGGAGAGCAGCAAGCCATTTTTTCGGTATAGAAGAGTTGACCTTTTTTAGTCGGTTTAGTTCGCAGCAGTGACAATATTTATTCCAGGTAATAATTGCGTTAGGATGAATGCTTGACCCAATGATTTTCATTTAGCGGATTATGGCTTTAATCCACCACCCGGTAAACAGCTGCCACACTTATGGGAAACAATTATCTGCATGATGTTCTGATTATAGGCAGTGGCGCAGCCGGGTTGAGCCTGGCTCTGCGCCTGCCCTCAGAGATCCGCATTGCCGTTATCGCCAAGCGCAGCCTGCGCGAAGGCAACACCCTCTATGCGCAGGGTGGCATCTCTGCTGTGCTGGATAAACAGGACAGCACCGAAGCCCATGTGGCGGACACGCTGGCCGCTGGAGCCGGGCTCTGTGATGAAGCAACCGTGCGTCTGGTGGTAGAGAATGGCCCGC
Organism: Candidatus Polarisedimenticolaceae bacterium; assembly: GCA_021648685.1. GTDB lineage: Bacteria > Pseudomonadota > Gammaproteobacteria > Chromatiales > Chromatiaceae > WFXD01. The sequence goes on along the minus strand of JAKISI010000014.1, from coordinate 13,879 downwards.
AGAACATCCACTGGCTGTTGCAAGAGGGGGTTCAGTTCACCCGTGAAGATGAGGCGGCCTCCAGTTCTGGCTTTCACCTGACACGCGAAGGGGGGCACTCGCACCGCCGGGTTATCCACGCAGCCGACTCTACAGGCTACTCCGTTGAGACCACGCTGGAGGCACAGGCGCGCAGCCGTGAGAATATCTCCCTGTTCGAACACCATATCGCCGTTGACCTCATCACCAGCAGCAAGCAGGGGCGTTCACCCAACCGCTGCACAGGTGCCTACATACTGGATCTTGAAACAGAGCTCGTTAACACCTTCAACGCCCGTATCGTGGTGCTTGCCACAGGCGGGGCCAGCAAGGTCTATCTCTACACCAGCAACCCGGATCTCTCCACTGGTGACGGCATTGCCATGGCCTGGCGGGCCGGCTGCCGGATCGCCAACATGGAGTTCATCCAGTTTCACCCCACCTGTCTCTACCATCCGAAGGCCAAATCCTTCCTGATTACCGAGGCGTTGCGTGGCGAAGGAGCCTACCTCAAGCGCCCTGATGGCAGCCGCTTCATGCCCGACTTTGACAGCCGCGCAGAGCTGGCACCGCGCGACATCGTTGCCCGCGCCATTGATCATGAGATGAAGCGGCTCGGCATTGAGTGTGTCTACCTCGATATCACCCATAAATCGGCCGACTTTATCAAAGAGCACTTCCCTGCCGTCCATTCACACTGTCTTAAGTTTGACATCGACATCACCTGCGAGCCGATCCCGGTTGTGCCCGCCGCCCACTACACCTGCGGCGGTGTGATTACAGACCAGCGGGCACAGACTGATATCAAGGGTCTCTACGCCATCGGCGAAACCGCCTACACCGGCCTGCACGGTGCCAATCGCATGGCCAGCAACTCGCTGCTGGAGTGCCTGGTCTTCGGTGAGCTGGCCTGCCAGGATATTCAGCGTGAACTGAGCAAGATCCCGGCAGCGCCTGCCGCGGACAAATGGGACGAGAGCCGGGTCACCGACTCCGACGAAGAGGTTGTGGTCTCTCACAACTGGGAAGAGCTGCGACACTTCATGTGGGACTATGTCGGCATTGTCCGCAGCAATAAACGGCTGGAGCGGGCCAAACGCCGATTGAACCTGCTGCGCCATGAAATCCGCTGGTACTACGGCAACTTCCGGGTCACCAACGATCTGCTGGAGCTGCGGAACCTGGTCGATGTGGCCGACCTCATCATCCGCTCTGCACAACGCCGCCGGGAGAGCCGCGGGCTGCACTACACCATCGACTTCCCTCAAACGGATGATAAAACACAGAAGAAACCCACCATATTGATTCCAGATAACTATTCACCAGGGTCTTCAGACTGACCACCCTGCTGCAACATGGACGCATAAAAAGTCAACAGCAAAACATGAATAAATATCACGGGACTATTTTGCTGCTGCACCTGTTCATGCTCTATGTTTTCCCCCCCAATATCCACGCCTCCACCCCCGAACTTATGCGTGCCTCCATCTATAAGAAGGGGGTTGATATTAGCCAATACTGGGCCAGCGAAAAGCTGGATGGCGTTAGAGCCTACTGGGATGGGCATCAGTTGCAATCACGCCGTGGCAATAACTATCCGGCACCAGCCTGGTTTACAGCAGGCTTTCCAGATCATCCACTGGATGGGGAGCTATGGATAGCACGATCAACCTTTGAGCAGCTGATGGGTATCGTAAGAACAAAAAACTCAAATAAAGAGCAATGGAGCCAAATCAAATATATGGTATTTGATCTTCCAGGCTCCAGTGCCATTTTTTCTAAACGCATCACCCTGCTGAAAGGGTTATTCAGCAACCTGAACAACCCCTATATCCAGCTAGTCCAGCAATACCGTATAAAAGACCATGCAACACTCATGGAAAAACTAAATCAGATCACCGCAGCCGGTGGAGAAGGCCTGATGCTGCATCATGGTGATGCGCTCTACCATGCAGGCAGCACAGATGACCTGCTGAAGGTAAAGCAGTATCAGGATGCAGAAGCCCGTGTTCTTGCACATATCCCTGGCAAAGGGAAATTCGTCGGCATGCTGGGTGCTTTGCGGGTTAGAACAGAGGATGACAAACAGTTTAAAATTGGCACAGGTTTCAGCAATGCCGAACGCAAAAACCCACCCCCTGTAGGTTCATTAATAACCTACAAATATTTTGGTAAAACCCGCAATGGCATCCCAAGGTTTGCCAGTTTTTTAAGGGTTCGAAAACAGGATTAAAAACGGAAAAGCAACTGCACGTTAATCTCCTCCACAACTGCGGCAAAACGCCATGCGACCTTTTGCCACATTCCCGCTCTTTACCTCTTGCTCTAGCATCATCTCCCGATCCGGTGGCCAGGCCATCAAACGAGATATAAACCACTCAAGGCAAGAAGTTCATGACATACAAAAAGACATCCCTGGCGCTCGCGCTCTCTTTTGCACTCTCTCCCGGTTTCGCCGTCTCTGCTGAGGAGGTATCCAGGCTGGATGAGCTGGTGGTCGAAGGGGAGGGGGCACAGGCCCCAACCACCCACTACACCAGCCCCACCACACGGATCACCGATATCGAGGCTGAAAGCATCAGCGTCACCACCGTGGAAGACTTTATAAAGTACGAGCCAGGGATGGTTGTGCGACGCCGCTATATTGGCGATTCCAACGGCGTTGTCGGCATGCGTGGTTCAAACATGTTTCAGACCACCCGCACCATGGTCTATGCTGATGGCCTGCCGCTGCACTATCTGCTACAGACCCGCTTCAGCGGAGCGCCCCGCTGGTCACTGGTGGCACCGGATGAGACCCGCGCCGTCGAGGTGGTCTACGGCCCCTTTTCCGCCGAGTACAGCGGCAACGCCATGGGTGGTGTCATCAACATCGAGACCAAACTGCCACAGGAGCGTGAGTTCCACGCCGAAGCCAGCTATTTTGCACAGGATTACGACCACCTGGGCACCGATGAAACCTTTGAGGGAAACCGCCAGTTCTTCTCCTATGGCGATAAATATGGCGACCTGAGCCTCTACCTCTTCCACAGCCGCCTGGAGAACGAGAGCCAACCCCAGAGTATCCGCTACAACACCAGCAAGACCCTTGCCGGTGGTGAGACAGCAGTCACAGGGGCCTATACCGGGCAGACCTCAACCGGGGGCGACATCATTAATTACGCCGACTCGGGCAGTGAGGATGTCGTCACCAACCTGACCAAGCTCAAGCTCGGCTACGAGTTTGGCGACTGGCTGGCACGCTTTACATTGGCCTATGAAGAGCGGGATAGAGATACCGATCCCAGCAACTACCTCGTCGATGCTGCTGGCAACCCCTTCTGGAGTGGTGAGGCCGCCTTCAATGGCAGGGCTGTCACCGTCAGGCGCAGCCACTTCTCTGTCAGTGAGCAGGATCGCGACACCGTACTGGTTGGGCTTGGGTTGGAAGGGCCGATCGGCACCAGCAGCTGGACAATGAAGGGCAATTTCAGTTACTTCGATGTGATGGAGGATGAAAGGCGCCAATCGGATGAAAACCCTGCCGACCCCACCTACGACCGCTCTGGGCGCATAACCGAATATGACGATACCGGCTGGGAGACCCTCGACCTCAAGGCGCATACCGAGCGTTTTCTGGGGCGCAGTGATATGAACTTTGTCGCTGGCTACCACTACGACCACTACAGCCTGGAGATCCACAGCTACAACTCCAGCGACTACACAACCGGTGAAAAAACCTCGCGCAGGCAATCCACTGGTGGTGAAACCTTCACCCATGCCATCTTTGGCCAGTGGGGCTGGAACTTTGCCCCGGCATGGGATGTTGCCCTGGGTGCCCGCTATGAGCGCTGGAAGATGGAGGATGGTTTTTACTACAAATGGGGTGGCGACATGGAGAACTACAAAGATCGCACCGAACGTGGCTTCTCACCCAAATTCTCCCTCGGCCTCACCCCGCAGGGGCTGTGGAAATACCGCTACTCCGTGGCCAAGGCCTACCGCTTTCCCATTGTAGAGGAGCTCTACAAGAATGAAGAGGCGACCAACAGCACCAGCATCGCCGATGCCGACCTGGAGCCAGAGATCGGTATTCACCACAACCTGATGGCAGAGCGCAAGATCCCTGGTGGTTTCCTGCGTGTTAACCTCTACCATGAGGTGATCGATGATGTTATCTTCAGCCAGCGCATCACCCTGCCGGACAGCACCACCGTCTCCTCCTTCCTGCCGATTGATGAGGTCACCACCACCGGCCTGGAGTTCATGTTGCAGCAGAGCCGGGTATTCAACACCAATCTGGATGTCCGCTTCAATGTCGCCTATACCGACAGTGAAGTGACCCAGCATGATGCCGACCCCAGCATGGAGGGCAACAACATGCCACGCATGCCAGACTGGCGCAGCAACCTGCTGCTGAGCTACCACATCAATGCCATGTGGGACAGCTCCGTTGGCGTCCGCTATGCCAGCAACAGCTATGGTCGACTGGATAATACCGATGACGAAGAGCAGGTCTTTGGCGCGCAGGACAGCTACACTTTCGTTGACCTGAAGGTCAACTTTCGCCCCACCAAAGAGAGCCGCATCGGCTTTGGCGTCGATAATGTCACTGATGAAAAGGCCTTTGTCTACCACCCTTGGGCGCAACGCTCCTTCTATATGGAAGGCAGCATTGATTTCTAAAGGGGTTACTGCCAAATGGCTGACAGGGCTGGCACTGCTGCTGGCTCTGTCGTCTGTTCAGGCTGCCAAACAGAAACGTGCTACCCACAGCCTGCTTGAGCCGTGCCAGAAGGCATCGGCTCTGCCATCTCCCGACTGCGGCCTGACCCCAACACCGGCCTTCAGTAAGGATGGCAGACTGTGGGTTGTGTTTGTGCAGAATCATCACCTCTATGTGACCCACTCCAGTGATCTGGGGCAGCACTTTGCGCCACCTGTAGTGGTCAACCGGGTGCCTGAAGCGATCTATCATGACGGTGAAAACCGACCCAAACTGCTGCTCGGCCCCCAGGATGAGCTCTACATCTCCTGGAGCCAAAAGGGTGTGGCTCGCTTTGCCGGGCATATCCGCTTCGCCCGCTCCCTTGATGGCGGCAGGAGCTTCAGTGAGCCACAAACCGTCAATGACGACCTTGCGCCCATTAGCCACCGCTTCGACAGCATGGCGGTCGACAGCCAGGGGCGCATCTATATCGCCTGGGTCGATAAGCGTGATCTAGTCAAGGCCAGAGAGTCTGACAAGGTCTATGCCGGCGCTGCCATCTACTATGCAATCTCAGAGGATCAGGGCAGAACCTTTACCCCCAATCGCAGGGTGGCAGACCACAGCTGTGAATGCTGCCGCATCGCCATGGCAGTCGATCACGATGACCAGATCGTGACACTCTGGCGTCATATCTACCCCGTCAACATCCGAGATCACGCCATCACCCGACTGGGGGTGGATACCCCACCGATCAGTGGCCAGCCCATCCGTGCAACCGATGACAACTGGATGGTTGAAGGCTGCCCTCACCACGGGCCGGATCTGGCATTGGGTGATCATGGTAAGGCACACATGATCTGGTTTACACAAGGTGAGAAAAACAGAGGTATCGTCTATGGCCGTTTTAATCTGCTGACCAACACCCTTGAAGCTGAACAGGCCATTGATGCCTCCAGTACCGCCTCTCGCCCCCAGGTAGCCGCAGTTGCTGGCCAGCTCGTTGCACTCTGGAAGTCATTCAACGGCATAGCCACCGAATTGCAGATGAGAATCTCCCACGACAATGGCAATAGCTGGAGTGCATCACGCACCCTGGCAGAGACTACGGAGGGTTCGGACTACCCCCTGCTGATCGCCCGTGGGGAGCAGCTTTTTGCCTCCTGGCACAGCCGCAGTGAAGGGTATCGCCTGATCCCGGTGATCATTGATGTACCGTAAACTGAGCCTGTTGTTTCTGCTGCTGCTTCCAAATCTGGTGATGGCTGAGTTTCGCGCCTTCACCAATGGCAGCCTCAAAGAGATCACGGCAGCCCGCGAAGGGCGGCCCTTCCTGCTGGTACTCTGGTCGGTTGACTGTCCACCCTGCCTGAAAGAGCTGGAGGAGATCGGCCAGCTATACCCCAGGTTTCCAGCCGGCGGACTGGTCTTTATCTCAACCGACGGCGCGGATTATGCTGATGAGGCCGAGAAGGTTCTCCACCAGTATGGATTGGCTGAAGCGGAAAACTGGCGCTTTGCAGATGGCTTCCCCGAGCGTATGCGCTACCAGATTGACCCCAACTGGTATGGTGAACTGCCCAGAACTTACATCTACAATAGTCTGCACCATAGAATAGGCCGAAGTGGCATACTAAGCCAAAAACTGCTACAGCAATTTATTACCATGAGTAACCACATTGAATAGATCACCCAAGCGAAGATACCGCAGCTTTACGACCATGCTGATCCTTACCCTCAGCGCCACAGCAGTGGCTGTTGATGACCCACTGGAAGCCTCCATCAAGGCCCGCATCAGCAGCAACCAGCAGGAGGCCAAAACCCAGGGGCGCATTGAAAACCTGAGTGACAAGACCCGCGTGATGCTGGAAGAGTACCAGCAGCTAAGCCGGGAGTTGGAGGTGCTCACCACCTATAACGACCAGTTGCAGCGGCTGGTAAATCACCAGGAGGAGGAGAAAGGCTCCATCCAGGAGCAGATGGCCGGCCTGGAGGCTACCCAGCGGGAGATTGTCCCGCTGATACTGCAGATGACCGCATCACTACAGGAGTTTGTAGCCGTGGATCACCCCTTTCTACCTGAAGAGCGGGCGCAGCGCGTAGTGCAGCTTCAGGAGCTGATGGATAGAGCAGACATCAGCATTGGTGAAAAGTACCGGCGTGTGCTTGAGGCCTACCAGATAGAGATGGAGTACGGGCGCACCATCGAGGCCTATCGCGGCCAGCTAAAAAGAGGAGGCGACACCCGAACCGCCGATTTTCTGCGCATTGGCCGTATCGGCCTCTACTACCAGACACTGGATCGCCAGGAGACAGGCGAGTGGAACATCGCCACCGGCAGCTGGCAAACACTGCCGGACCACTACAACCTGTCAATTCGCAAAGGGCTGCGCATCGCTCGCAAACAGTCGGCACCCGACCTGCTCTACCTGCCCATGCCATCCCCGCAAGAGGCAAGACCATGATCCGCCTCACTCCGTTACTGATACTGGCAATAGCCAGCAGCTGGCCCCTGCTGCTCGGTGCAGAACCCGCCAACCACCTCGAGCAGCTGCTACAGCAGGTACAAAAGAGCCAGCAGCAGGAGGCCGCCACGCGGAAGATGCGGGAAGAGCGCTTCCTCGCAGCCCATGCCAATCAGCAGCAGATGCTGGCTACCATCAAGGCACAGCTGACCGCAGAACAGGAACGCAGCCAGCAGCTGCGCAAGCGCTTTGACAGCAATGAACAGCAACTGACCGAACTGGAGGCCGAACTGAAGCGCCAGACCGGTGACCTCGGTGAGGTCTTTGGCACCGTGCGCCAGTCTGCCAAGGATCTTGCCGCGCTGATCAATGAATCTCTGGTATCAGCTCAGTACCCCGGCCGCACCCAATGGCTGCAAACCCTTGGTGAGAGCAAAAAGCTGCCTGATATCAGCGAGCTGAAGCAGCTCTGGTATCTGACACAGCAAGAGACCGTAGCGTCAGGTCGGGTAGTCCGCTTCCTGGCAACCGTGATCGACACGGACGGGCATGCTAACGAACAGGAGGTGCTTCGGGTCGGCCTGTTTAATGCGCTGGCGCAGGGGCAGTACCTGAACTACCAGACCGAAACCAACCACTTCGTGGTGCTGGCCCGACAACCGGCCCAATCTGAAAGCCAGCTAATGGCCTACCTCGGGATGGGCGATGAGCATGGCGACACGCTTGCCGTAGACCCCACCCGGGGTGTGCTGCTCAGCCTGCTGGTAGAGACCCCGGACCCACTGGAGCGCATCCAGCAGGGGGGCATTGTTGGCTATATCATCCTGGCACTGGGGCTTTTGGGACTGATTATTGTTATCACCCGGCTGACCTATCTGGCGATAACCGGACGCGCGATACAGCAACAGCTGAACCACCTCGCCTCACCCTCGCTCAAAAACCCACTGGGACGCATCCTGGCGGTAGCCGCAGAGAGCCGGGATACCAACCCAGGCAGTGGTGACCCAAAACAGGGAGATACGCTGGAGTTACAGGTCGATGAGGCCATTCTGCGGGAGCTGCCACGCCTGACCCAGGGTGAAGGGCTGGTCAAACTGCTGGCTGGTGTGGCGCCGCTGCTGGGTTTGCTGGGCACCGTGGTGGGCATGATTGCCACCTTTCAGTCCATCACCCTGTTTGGCACCGGTGACCCCAAGATGATGGCCGATGGCATCTCCCAGGCGTTGGTGACCACCGCACTGGGGCTGATTGTGGCTATCCCGCTGCTCTTCATGCACACCCTGGTCACCAGCCGCAGCCAGGCACTGATACAGATCCTGGACGAGCAGTCCCTGGGGCTGGTCGCCGCCGGCAGGGAAACCCGGGATGTATGAGCATCTGGACGGCATGCTGCGATTTCTTGAGACCGGCGGCCCGGTACTCTGGCCCATTGGGGTAACCGCCTTCGCGCTGGGCGCCATCATCATAGAGCGCTATTGGTACTTTCAGCTGGATTTTCCGCGCAAGATGGCTCAGCTGGTATCGCAGTGGAATGCACGGGCTGACCTCAGCTCCTGGTGCGCGGTGCAGATTCGCAAGGCGATAATTGCCGAGGCCAAGATCAGTCTGAACCGTGGCATGCCGCTGATCCGCATGCTGGTCGCCCTCTGCCCCATGCTGGGGTTGCTGGGCACCGTTACCGGCATGATGGCGGTATTCGATGTAATGGCGATACTGGGCACCGGCAATGCGCGTGCCATGGCCTCCGGCATCTACCAGGCCATTATCCCCACCATGGCCGGCATGATGGTCGCGCTGCCTGGGCTTTACTTCAGAGCCGGACTACAGCGGAAGCTGGAGCGCCGGATAGAGCGGCTTACGCATCATCTGGTACTGACCGGCTCTGGAAGCGGGGCTTTAGCCCTGCAACATCTGCCAGCTACTTGCGGGACTAAAGTCTCGCTTCCGATTTCTCAGAGAAAGAAGCCATAATGCGCAGACATCGCACATACAACAACAGCAGCGCCGACTCCGAGGTCAACCTGACCCCGATGCTGGACGTGGTCTTCATTATGCTGATCTTCTTTGTGGTGACCACCTCCTTTGTCAAGGAGTCTGGGGTTGAGGTCAACCGCCCCAACGCCAACACCACCCAACAGCAGGAGTCTGCCAGCATCCTGATTGCCATCCGCCCCAATGGCGAGATCTGGATAGATGGCCGAGCCGTAGATGTGCGGGCAGTGCGCGCCAATGTAGAGCGGCTGCGGGCCGAGTTCCCGGAGAGTAGCGTCGTTATACAGGGTGATCGGAATGCCCAGATCGGCGCGCTGGTGCGCGTGATGGACCAGGTGCGGATGGCGGGCATCACCAATGTGGCCATAGCGGCTGAAGCCCAATAATGCCTGGCAGCTCCTATCTTTTCAGACTGACCCTCTCTGGTGTGGGAGGCATACTCATTGCGCTGGCGCTGCTGTGGCTGATGCAGTTGATGGTGATCAATGATAATGATCAGATCATGGAGAAGTCCAAGCGCCCGGTGATGGAGTTCGTGCGCCTTAAACGCCCGTCCGAGACCCGTCTCAAGCAGCGGGAGAAACCGAAAGAGCCGCCCCCGCCCGACAAGCCGCCCCCACAGCTCCCCGAGCTGGAGCTGGCGGTCACCAAGCCGACCATTAAAACCCCCAATATCGCTATGGCGATGCCGGAGCTTGCCACCTCCTCCATGCGTTTTGATGGCCCCTACATCGGTGCAGTAAGCCAGGGCCCACCAGACAGGGATTTTCTGGTACTCTCCCGCATCCCGCCACGCTACCCCTACCGGGCTGAGCGCAAGAAGATCGAGGGGTGGGTCAAGGTCTCATTTATCATCACCGAACAGGGCTCGGTGCAGGATGCGGTGGTGATCGACGCCCAGCCCAAAAGGGTCTTTGACATGGCGGCACTGCAGGCCATCCTCAAATGGCGGTTCAAACCCAGGATCAGTAATGGCAAACCGGTGGCAACCCGCGCTGATCAGATCATAAATTTCAAACTAAGCAAAAGACGTCAATGAAAAAACAGAGTGCAGGAGTATTGGTTGTACTGCTATGGGGTATGAGCATAGGGCTGTTTGTTGCTGTGCTATGGGGCATCAGCGGCATCACTGCCGTAGCGCATTCCGCCGAGAAAAAGAGCCTCTCCCAGCAGACCTACAAGGTGCTGATGGCTGCGCAGGAGCTGCAGGGTACGGGCGATTTCGGCAAGGCCATATCCAACCTGAAAGAGCTGTTGGCCGGGCTGGAATCCAGACCCTATGAGCAGGCCATTGTGTTGCAGGGGCTCTCTCATGCCTATATCTCACAGGAGGATTACCGTGCTGCCATCCCCTCCCTCAAGCAGAGCATAGCGCTGGGGGCGCTGCCCGATGAACCGCAGCAGCGGGCGCGCTACAACCTGATACGGCTCTATATGGCAACCGAGGGTTTTGCCGAGGCGATCAGCCAGCTTGATATCTGGTTCAGCCAGGTGGAAACCCCCCAGCCAGAGGCCTATGTGATACTGGCCACCGCTCATCTGCAACTGGGCGATTACCAGGCAGCCATTGAGCCGTTGCGCACGGCGATCAAGATTAGTGAGGCTCCCAGAGAGGGCTGGTATCAAAGCCTGCTGGGAGCCTACAATGAGCTGGAACAGTATGATAACTGTGAAGCTCTGCTGCACACTATGCTGCAGCACTTTCCAGACCGTCCAAACTACTGGCGGCAGCTGGTGGGCATCCAGCTGACCCAGGACAAATACCGTGACGCCCTGGCCACCATGGAGCTGGCATATCTGCGTGGGCACATCCATACAGAGAAGGAGATGCTCAACCTGGCTCAACTCTATCTGCACCTCAACGCCCCTTACAAGGCCGCAGCGCTGATTGAGAGAGAGATAAAACAGGGGCATATTGACAAGAGTGAGGAGAACTGGGAGCACGCTGCCAATGCCTGGCTGTTGGCACGTGAGACCGACAAGGCGATTGCTGCCCTGGAGAGTGCCAAAGCGACACTGCGCAACCCGCAGCTGGGGCTACAGCTTGCCCGGCTCTATATTGAATCCAGACGCTGGGTCGAGGCGGACAGCACACTGAATGCGGTCATCGACACCGGCAAACTTGCTGCCACAGATGCGGGACAGGCGTGGATGCTGCTGGGGATCGTACGGCATGAGGCCAAGTCAACCGAGGCGGCTCGCATGGCATTTATTCAGGCGGGAAAATATCGCAAGACCGCCAGCAGTGCCAAACAGTGGCTGGCTTTTCTTGATCAAACATAATTCTGGAAAGAGCGGTTGGAAGCCCCAAAAAAACGGGCGCAATCAGGCAAGTGGGGGATCTGGAGCCTGATTGCGCCATGCTTATAATGGCTTAGCCAGTGCGTACCTCAATTTTTCGTGGCTTATGCTCCTCGCGTTTTGGAATATGCAGGGTTAGCAAACCATCTTTAAGTCCCGCCTCAATCTTGGTGGTATCCAGCTCTCCACCCAATGAAAAGCTGCGTTGATAGCGGGTTACGCTGATATCTACGTGGAGCGCCTCCATATCATCCGGCGTATCCAGGCAGGCCTCGCCAGCGATGGACAAGGTATCCTTGTCAACCTGAATGTCGAGCCGATCCTTTGGCACCCCTGGCATATCGGCCTGCAGGGTAATGTCCGTGGCATCCTCACAGATATCCACTTGTGGCCACATTATGTGTTCACCCTGCTGAGTCTGCTGTACGGCTTTTGGTTCCTGCTGTTCAATCTCTTTTCTCTCAGTCATGATCTGTACTCCTGCGGTGTTACTTGATTTTGATCTGCCGTGGCTTCACCACTTCGCGCCGCTGAACTGTGATGTGCAGCACACCATCTTTATAACTTGCATCCACCTTATCCGGGTCAACATCCTCAGGCAGAGTGAGCGTGCGGCGAAAGGTGCCGTCGAATCGCTCTTTGCGATAGTAGCTGCCCCCTTCTGACACCGTAATGGTAGGACAGCCGGTTGCCCAAGCTGCCCCCATACAGATCCGGACGTGCGGTATTACCGCATCCGGCTCCTCAGTAATACTCACTCCCGCGCAATGCTGGAGTCCCTATTCATATACCAGGTACGTCCTGGGTAAATTTAACTTTCTTACCGTAGGCTTCTGGATTTCCTGCTGCCTTAGCATCTCATTAAATCCACCCCATGTGTAGCTCCGTCTTTGACTTCGCCTATTCAGCCACTTGAATACACACTCAATCACTTTCCTATAGTAGAGCCAGACCAATCGACTGTTTCCTATCAATCCAAAATATTGATAATGCCCTCTAAGCCGCCGGTTCAAGGCTTTGCAAAACTCACAATGTGGTAGATGGCGAAATTGCTTTATCCATTCTCCTATTGTGCTGATTGCTTGCCTCTGCTTCTTTTTGGCGGTTCTTCGGTGCAAACGCGGTCGTCTTTGCCTGTCTCTCCCCCAGTACAGTTCAAATCCCAGAAAATTGATTCTACGCTTTCCACTCGGGTGAAAGCGGCTGAATCGGATTAACCGGGTTTTCTCTGCTGATAGCTCTAAACCAAACTTTCCTAATCGCTTTGGCATTGTGCGGTAGAATCTTTCCGCATCCTCCCGGTAGCGAAATGCACAGATATAATCATCGGCATATCTAACCAGAAATGCTTCTCCTTTTAGGTTTGGTTTCACTTGCTTTTCAAACCACAGATCCAGCACATAGTGGAGATATATATTTGCCAGTATCGGGGAGATGAGACGGGTGTAGCTACGACATGATGTATTGTTTTAGCAGCATACTCCAAATTGGCTAACCTTCCCCCAAAACTGATCCCACCGATTTGAACGTTCCAAAGTTCTCAGGCTTAAAATAATTGACGCTCCTTTTTCACGCCATTTCATTCCTGACTGACACAAACGTTGTTTAACGATCATTTTGCAGGCTGCCTCAGTAATGCCTGATCCGATAGGTAAGGCTTCCTGAACAAGAGCGTAGTAATTCATTCGACTTTTTTGATTGGTAAAATAGCTGATCGCTTTATGTAACTTCCCTTTTCGATTTTCGCTTCGCACTCCCGGTGCCTTTTCTTTTAGTTCTTTGAGTATTCTTCCCGCAGCCCCTTTTATGTGCTTGAGTCTATGACAGCGGTCATCCAGCCACTCCTTTTTTTTTCTTTTTTCTTTTTTAGTGCTGAAGATCGCTTCTGCTGCATCCGCCAGATATTCTGTGGCATGCCAGAAATCAGTTACCTGTCGGGTGGTGTGCATATTTAGAAATAGCCAGTTATCTGCAGCACCATCAGCCACGCCAATGTAAAGTGCATCAGGGTAGAGTTTCTTGATATGCATAATCTCTCGCTCCATCCTTTGAATGAATACCGATTTGCCGTATTCAGGGGCTGCACCAATATATATCGTGTGCAGGCGCTCTCCATCTGCATCATAGAGTGCTATCGTGCCCACCATTGTTTCCCGGTAGCCCTGTTCACGCAGGTGAATGGTGGTTCCATCCAGGCCAATACTCACAGTGGATACAGCATCTTCAAGTTTTGGCGTCGAGTAGTGCCACTGCTCTTCCTTTGCTTGTGCTAGTACCCCCACTGTTTCCGATACTTTTTGGATATAGCCTCGAGAAAGTGCTCTGCCATGGTTGCTTTGCAAGTCGCCCTTTACCTCATCGACGCTGAGTTTTGAATATTTATGGGACAGCATCTTGGCTAATTTTGGTGTAGCAC
>JAKISI010000013.1 GCA_021648685.1 Candidatus Polarisedimenticolaceae bacterium | reverse complement strand
TACCATACCGATATTTCATCTCTTATCCCCCAGTAACTAGGGAAGCATCCTAGCAACTCCTACTGCTGAGAGATAAATCTGTTCGCCTGAAAGGCGAAGGTTTAAACCTTACGCATGGAAAATTAACCTCCGTCCCTCATGAATAGTGCGTTTAAAAGGTTTTCGTTCAGGCACTATTACCCCGCTATCAGCCGAAAAAGAGAGACGGGTGCCCTGGGCACCCGTTTTTTTATGGGGGTTTGCAATTAGAAACTGGCTTCCTGAATTACTGCATTTAACCCCATTTCTTCTGCGTAGAGAGGTATCCGTGCCTACTATTGAGATTGGGCACTGAAATCAAGAGGCAGAGGCTATGGCATATAAAAAACGGTGGGCGGCGACCCTGCTCTGTTGCATCTCTGTTTTAATCAGCAGTGGGCTCCATGCCGACGCCTTCTCTACAAAAGCATCTCAGCCACTCGCTGACTCGGTGGATAGAGTCGTTCAGGCCATGAACTATATCGACACCCGCCTGCTGAGTGATGAACATGTCAAACGGATCGAGGCCAGTGGAAACTATGAGGCCATCGCAATTCTGCATCGCAGCCTCAGTGAGAGAGAGTTGATCGAGGCACAGATCAACCAGGGGCGATTCGAGGAGGCCTATATTGCAATGCGGGCGATTGGGGAGCGGATCGCCGTATCAATCAGACGCTCATGGGCAGATGAACAGCTGCGTAAACAGAGTGTTCTTACCCGGATTTCAGCGCAGCACCAAGCAGCTCGGCCAGAGGGATAGCATTGGTGGAGTGAGGGATGCTGTTGGTGCTCCAGACCTGCATTACGCCTGCATTTTTGAGCCGCTCAAGGGCATCATTCACCAGCATGGCATGGGTTATCACCACAGAGACAGAGGCCGGTTTGCAGGGTTGTAGCACTCGCGCTGCAAACTCCAGCGTCCGGCCTGTACTGGCAACATCATCCAGCAGTATGAGATCACGACCGGCACATGCCGATGCAGGCAGGGTTATCTCAACACTGTAATCACTGTGGCGCTGCTTGCGCCCAATCAGATACTCCAACCCCTGCATCCGGGCAACTGCGGCAACCCACTGCTCTGACTCCTCGTCCGGCCCGATCAACAGCGGATCGGCATGGCTCTTGCCAATAAAATCGGCAATGGGCTGGGCTGCTGTGAGGGTTACGGTAGCAGTATTGGGGATCACCTCACTCAGGCAGTGAACCCGATGCAGGTGCGGATCGACCGTCACTACCGTATCAAACCACTGTGCCAGCTGTTTGCCAATAATCCGTTGACTGATCGCCTCTCCTGCATGAAAGGCCTTGTCCTGCCGCATATAGCAGAGATAGGGGGCAACCAGTGTCAGCTCTGACGCACCCAGCTCCCGCGCGGTGGCAGCCGCCAGCGCCAGCTCTACCAGTTTGTGATTCGGGTTATCCAGGCTGCGGCAGATGATCACCTTTTCAGGCAATCTATCCGGCAGGCGAATCTTGCTCTCACCATCGGGAAAGCGGTGAAGTTCAATATCCCTGTAGGGTATGCCCGCATAGCTTGCCAACTGCTGTGCCGGTTCACGGTATTCAGGAAAACCAAGGATCAATCTGTTGCCCGTCTGGTTTTTATTTGGATCACTCATCGCTAAAACTCAGGCTCGGTTGAGCCGTCCGGTGGTTTTTTGCCGATCTGAAAACCAATATCCTTGGCCGCCGCCTCTTGGGCGAAACGGAAATCAGAGGGAAAGTCGGCATGTATAAAGTAGAGCGTTTCCCCACGCTTCACGGTATCACCCAGCTTTTTTATGAGATCAACGCCTGCACCTTTATCCATCGGGGCACCGGCCAGACGCGCGATTCGGGCGATCTGCAGGTTGTCGATAGCGGTAACAAAACCATCAATTTGCGCCTCAATCTTATGCTGGAGCCTGCCGACTGCAACGGTTTCGGGGTTACGACCCTGTGCCTCGATGATGTCATGCATCTTGTTCATGGCCCGCCCGGAGTCAAGAATATCCCGCGCTATGGCGTAGCCCTGTCCACCCCGAACATCCGGGTCGAACTCCAGCACACGACCAGCAAGCCAGAGTGCTTTTTGCCGGAGATCTGCAGGCGCTTGTGGATCATTGTTCAGCACCTGCATGACATCCCGCAGCTCCAGAACCGGGCCGATGCCCCGCCCAACGGGTTGGCGGCCATTACTGATAACCACCTCGATATGCAGCCCCAACCGATCACCAACAAACTCAAACAGCTTTCTCAGCTTTAGCGCCTCACCCATGTGCCTGACCTTGGCAGTCGGCCCCATTGGGATGTCAATCAAAAGGTGGGTAGAGCCTGCGGCCAGTTTTTTTGACAGGATAGAGGCGACCATCTGCCCTTGGGAGTCGAGAGAGAGCGGCCGTTCCACCGAGATCAGGATGTCATCCACCGGTGCCAGCCGTGCCGCACCACCCCATGCCAGACAGCCGCGCTGGCAGCGGATGATCTCCCGCAGCTGCTCTGGTGGGAGCTGAACCTTGGCCAGCAGCGCCATCGTGTCTGCCGTCCCGGCGGGCGAGGTGATGGCGCGACTTGAGGTCTTGGGGATCAGCATGCCATGCGCCGCAATGATGGGGACGATCAGCATGCTGGTGCGATTGCCGGGTATGCCGCCAATGCAGTGCTTATCAGCAACCAGCGGCTCACCCCAATCGAGGCGGTCACCACACTCCACCATCGCCCGGGTCATATAGAGCACCTCCTCTCTCTCAAGCCCCGTCTGGCTGGAGGCCACCAGAAAAGCAGCCATCTCGGTTTTGGAGTAGCGATGCGCCGCGATGTCGCGTGCAATACCACGGAAATCTTCCAGATCAAGGCGCTCACCAGCAATCTTGCGATGCACAGCACTGATGGAGGGAGGCGGCTCGGCATGCGCAATGCGGATACAGTGCCCCTCTTCTACATTGAGCTGGGCGAAGGCCTGCTCACTCAGACCCAGCTCATCACACTGGGTGATGCGCTCATCATCCACCACATTCAGCACGGCCAGCACGCGCTGCTGGCGGGCGGGATCGCCATTGACCGTTGTAATCTCAACCTTCGACAGCGCCTGAAACCCCTCCGTACGATAGATGGCGCAGTTCCTGTGCAGATAGGCCACATTTTCTTTATAGGTGTCGATGGCTACCCGCCGGAGCTTTAGCGTGTACTGATCTGAGCTATTCATAATGCCGTTGTTCCAATACTAAAATTTTACGTTTTTCGAGTGGCTGAAATTGCTGAGCCTATGCAATATCGAGTGGAAATTGTATACTTTCTGCCCACCCAGCCATAGAGTAAAGTCATGAATAGCATTGTTTTTTTATGTGTATCCAATCCAACGTACTTGCTAAACTCTTTCATGACCTGTCCTCCTCAATTGTGGTTCTGAGCCACGGGTCGGTTTTCCAACCTCTTCAGCTTAACCAAACGTTACTTGAGTTTGGGCAGATCAATACATGATGTCTGGAGGCTGTCCGAGAATAAAAGACCTACTACCCAAAAAGCGGGCACAAGTGCGGAACAGCCATTTCGACCAGATTTTCCGATCAAATTCGTTAAATATGGCCTATATTCGCCTCATTTAATCGAAAAATATGACTCAAAATGGCTGCTCCTCGCTACGATCTCTATTCTCGGACAGCCTCCAGGATAACCCCGCTATGCCAAACGAAAAAAACCCTAAAAGCAGAGATCATGATGAGTTGACACTGTTTCAGCAGGCCATTCAGGGGGTGGAGCCGCTGCAGCAAGATAAAGCACCACCCTTTCGCAGACCCAGACGCCCCAGGCCTTTGCCACCAGAAACAAAATCGGCAAGCAGCTCCCCTGCCCTTGCCGACATGGATATCGATACCGCTGAAGAGCTTCTGTTTGTACGACCTGGGGTGCAAAAAAGGGTTATGCGCGAGCTGCAAAGGGGGCGTATCCCGCCTGCCGACTCTCTGGATCTGCATGGCTTGAGGGTTCGGCAAGCACAGCCGGTTTTTATTCGCTTTCTCAAGCAGGCTCAGCAGCGGCAACTGCGTTGTGTGCTGATCATCCACGGCAAAGGGCGCGCATCAACAGATAATCAGCCGGTACTGAAACAGAAGACCAATCAGTGGCTGAGGCAGTTTCCCTTTGTACTGGCCTTCTGCTCAGCCGCCTATTTTGATGGGGGGAGAGGTGCAACCTATGTGTTGTTATCCCGAAAAAGAGGGGAAGAGACCCTGTAGTCCAGGCACTCCCCCAACAACACTGTGGCATAACTCCCTTTGGGCAGCATGAAGCCAACCACCATCTGATCCGATTCGATCTCCCAGCTCATATCCTGCACAGGTGCCCGTAGCGCACGACGCCCCATCTCTGCCCCGCAGCGTTCCAGGCCCGACTGCCAATCGCTAAACCCGGCCAATACCGCTGACTCGATCTTCGCCGCCTCTGCCGTCAGACCGGCATCGCCCCTGCCCCACAACGGGCCTGTTGGGTGTATATCCATCGCATCCAGCCGGGGTTGCAGCCCGGCATCAATCTCTTCGGCATGAAAACTGCTGCGGCTACCCTGTAGCGCCACACGTTCACCAGGCAGAATCTGATTCCAGTTTCCCAACTCAACACGTCTCGCCAGCAGGTGGTTGAAGAGCAGTGAACGCGCTGCTGAGATGTAGAGCCCCCGACGCTGACGACTCACTCGCCCCAGGCTGCCATCAAACAGGGACTGCGCATACCTCAGGTTGCCACCCTGGTGGCCAAAGCGCTGCTCACCAAAGTAGTTGGGAATACCTTGCTGCTGGATCTGGCGCAGTTGTGACTCCAGCTGATCCCTGTCTCCAGCCAGCTCACGCACCCGAATGGTAAAACGGTTGCCACGCAAGGCTCCCCGGCGGAGTTTTCGTCGATGGCGGGTGCCATCCAAAATCTTCAGGTTATCAGAGGCCAGGGTTTGCCACTCCGGCTCGCTCTTTCCAGCCAATCGAACAGAGAACCACTGCTGCGTCACCGCATGGCGATCCTTTAACCCGGCATAACTCACATCGCGCGCAGGCACGCCTGCCAAACGGGCCAGTTGCCGGGCAACCCACTCGGTATTATCTCCACGCTTTTCAATCTTTAGCAGAACATGCTCGCCCTCTCCATCCGGTTCGCAGGGCGGGATCTCCTCAACAAAAAAATCTTCGGGAGCAGTGCGGATAGTGCCACTCGCACCAATGGTTCCAAATGCATGCAGGGGGGATGGCATCAGCAGCCTGTTTTCAGTCATGGCACTACCGTTGTTGGGGGTTGGCAAGATGGCCAGAGCCCTGTGAGACTAAAGCCCCACTTCCAGCTTTTGCTTGACGAGAGGCTGTCTGAGAAAATGGCGCAATTTAGCAGGTAATGCGTTACTTCTCTAATCTCTCTTCCACAGCACCTTGCAAGAGACTGTCAATATCTTCATCAGAGAGGTGGGCAGAGGCGTCGTTCAGTCTCTCGGTTACCTCCCCTGTAAGCGGTTTTTCAGCATGCTGTTCGTCCGGAACATTGACTTCCAGAATTTCCGGCAGCTCTTCGTTGTTCTGCTCCGCTCCACTTGCAGCCTGTGCCAGCAGTTCATCAATTGAGTCGGCAGCGGCCTCAGTTTTCTCCTCTTGCAACTCTGGCAAGGGGGTTTCATGGTTCTCAACTGTTTCATCTATTGCTTGTGCCAGCAGCTCTTCCACCGGGTCTACAGCCGCTTCAGCAGTTACACCCCCTGCATCAAGGTCAGTCGGATCGGTATCAAAACAGGCTAGCGCCTCTCCGATCTCTTGATCCAGCACCTCTTCAGCTGATTTGCCATTTTCCAGCTCTGAGTCACTCTCTTCAACCAATACCGCAACTGAGGCATCCGCATCTGTTGACGATGCAGCCGTTCCCTCTTCATCCGCGCTCTCCTGTGCGGAGGCATCATCATCCTCTTGAAACATGCCAACCAATGCGGCGCTGTCAAGGTTCTCATCATCTGCACTCCCTTCAGCCGGCATATCCACCGCCTCATCCGTCTCCTGGGCGGTTGCTCCAGTTGAAACCGCCATGCCAACCGCTTCATCGGCCGTATTGTTTTTGGCGTTCTCCTGAGCCCCGTTTTCTAATGCCGGATCATTGACAATGAGTTGAGCAACATCATCCTGATCATTTTTATCCCTGCCCGTTTCAGAAAATATGGTTGCATACTCATGCAGCATCCTGCTGATGGTATTCATGGTAACTTTCAGCTCATCACTCAGCTTCTGGTTTAGTCTTTTAAGCTGTTCCATCTCTGTGCCACTGTCCCTCTCTTCTCCATCTGCTTCACCCCCCTCTGCAACCTTGGGGAGTTCTAATGTCCGGTAAGGCTCTACGGCCTCTTCAAAGGTGATCATCAGGTTTTCAATGGCCAGGCTGTCACGCGTAGTAAAGAGGTTGGCCAGCGTCTGATAGATGCGTTTCTCTTCACGGATGATTTTTTTGGTGGTCTGTTCCAGTTTCTCATCACAGTAACCATATTTTTTTTCTAGCAGGTCACGTGTCTCTTTTTTTCGGCGCTCCACATTCTGCCTGACCAGGGTAACCAGTCGCTCGATGGATGCCTTTTCCCGCCTGCGCCTTGTGATAAATCGAACAACAATCACCACGTCCACTACAAGCAGTAGCAGTACCAGCTCCCATAGCCCCATGTACAGTACGGAGTTGACTTCAATCATTAACTCTCTTCCTCATCATCAAGAAGTTGAACTGAATCGCTACCTTTACGCTTTTTATAGAACCAGTATCCGGCACCCCCCAATAAAATCACCACTAAATTCCCCCCAGCAAAAAGCAGCGTGCTCTGCATCCATCCATCGGCTGTATCTCCACGCTCTGCTGGCTCTTCCGGTTTTGCCTCTGGCTCAGGTAGCACAGGTTTCTGTTCAGGGGTGGGGGGCTGCGTAACCGGTGGCGCAGGAGGCGGCGGCATGGCAGCAAGGGTTACTGGATCTAAATCCAGCTCTACCCTGTTACCTCGCTGACTGGTGGCGGTGATTCTGACACGCAGTTGCTGTGATTCCACCAGGGTGGATCGCTCTATCCACCCCTGCCAGCTACCTGTCCCATCCGGGGTCAGAATAATACCTGCCCGCTTGCCATCTGCTGTTTCACGCCAGGCCGCAGGGTTCAGGCTATCTCTTTTGATGAGTCTGTCATCCGTCTGTAGCGTGATCTCAAAGCCCTCTTCACTGTCCAGGCTTTTTTTATTCACACTCAGCTTTACCGGAAGCATCGCCTCGAAGGCTTGGCGTCGCTCCCGAACAAATGTCTTCCCTTCCGCAACAATAACCAGCTCGCTCCTGCCGGGTTTTAGCCCCTCTCCCACTAGCGCACTGAATGTGCCATCCAGTGCCGCTTTGTCTCCAGATCGTCCATCATCACGTATAGGCCGTGGTTCACTGTATCCATCCCCCATTTTATACTCACTGCTGACATTCACCATCTTCAGAAAATCAGCATGCACTATTTTTTTGCCATGATCACTGAACTGGATGATAAAAGGCAGACGTTCGCCCACGGATACCCAACTGGCAAGGTCGGTGGTATGCATTCTGAGGTCGGTCACCACCATGACCCGGTTGTCGGGATCAATCTCTGCCTGGATGCGCCACTCTCCCGGTTCTGGTCTGGAGATGGTCAGCAGGTCATAGCCTTCATCCTGATGCCAGGCGATAAATTTGGGGGAGTTATGGATGCCATAACGCTCTCCACTGGGCGAGATGATCTGCGTAGGCTTCAAACTCTCTTTGCTTTTGAAGATGAGCAGCGTGGCCTCTTTGATGCTGCCATCAATCTTGAACAGGTTGCCTTTGAGCGGAACCGTATCAGGCTTGCTTACCTTTTCAAAAATCCGTAAAAAAACACGCTGCAGATGATCAGCCGAGTCGACCTGTTCATACCAGCCATTGGTTACGGTTGATAGTGTTTTCATCAGGTCATGATCAGCACGTTCTGAGAGCGCTATGGTGTGGATGCGAGCACCCCGTTTTTTAAGCTCAGGCAGTACTTTTGTGATAATACGTTTACGTGAGGCTGCATTTTTTTCCACATCTTTGGAGATGTCCACCATACCATCGGTAAGCAGTATTACATCTCTGCGAAAACGTGAGGGCGTGCCCGTCCAATCCTTTGTGGCACGCTGGAGTGCTGCTTCAATATCCGTAAAGAGGCCGCGGGAGTGAACCTGCCCTGCCCGACCCCGCGCATGCTCTTTCCAAACCTCATTCACATGCCCAAGAGGAACTGGCTCATTGACATACTGGCCAAAGGTCCAGACTCCAGCCCGGCTGCCACCTGGCATTAAACCCACCAGCAGCCTCAGTGCCGGACGCCGCAGATTCTGCGGGTCATTTTTCTTCATACTGCCGGATATATCGATCAGGATTCGAACATCAGAAAGCTGAGGCGGCGCCCCCTTTTTGGCGAGCAACGGAGCACCCGGACAGAGCAATAGCAGTATGCTTATGCAGCCTAAAACCCATCTTTTATATTTTGGACAGTCCATCTGCAGCATCACCAACCGAATTAGAATCTTTTAGATATAAAACGGATAGCGTCTCCACCACTGCAAGACTTTAATTTATTGATTTTGTGGACAGCAGGAAGCAGTGCCTATTTTGATACCGCATATCGGTTTGTTTTGCCATCGGGATGCTTTCTAAAGCGTTTGTAACTCCACTGGTATTGCGTTGGGCAGATGCGAACACAGTTCTCAACCCCTTGATTGAGTGCAGTGGCTGCCACTACCGCATCTGTATCGTTGATGCCTTCCGGTGCCTGCACCCAATGCATCCGGTAGCCTTTTCCGCGCGGCAGACGTTCAACAAAACTGAATATCACAGGTGCGCCGGTTTTGGCAGAGAGTCGGGAGATCAGCTCCATCGTCAACGCAGGTTGCCCAAAAAACGGGGCAAATGCAGCACCGCGCGTGGATTTCGGCTGTTGATCAGGAAGGATGGCAACCATCCCTCCCTGCCGCAACGTCTTGTACAGCGCCTTCACCCCGGAAGCATCGGTTGGAACCAGCCTGGCACCGGTTTGGCTTCTTCCCTGAGCCATCAGCTTGGCCAGAACATCATACCGGGGTGGACGATAGAGGGTTGTAATCGGGGCGATGCGTGCCAGAAACAGCCCACAAACCTCCCAACTGCCCAGGTGAGGACCAGCAACAATCACCCCTCTACCCCGCTCAATAAGCGCGTTCAATGCACTCTGTCCATCTGGATCATCAAGCCGTGACAACAGGCTATCTGAGTTCCCGCACCAAACACCTGGCATCTCCACCATGGTTATCGCACCCTCAATCATGCTCTGCTTGAACAGCTTCTCCTGCTCCTGGCTCGATAACTCAGGAAAACAGAGGCCGATATTTACCCGGGCAGCTCTTTTTTCCTGATTGGGAAGCCAAATAAACAGCTGCCCAATAAACCGCCCGAGCCACTGGACAGCATGCCAATTAAGATGAGACACCAGCTTGATTGATAACAAAAACAGATACTGCTTCATGATATTGGCCATGATAAATAGTGGAGGGAATAAATACCGTTTTACTCTCCGACAGAGAATACCCATAATAAGGGGTTCAAGCCAATAGCATGCTTTTATCCACACAACTTTAATGGACATCTGCACCCGGTTGCAAAAGCAATGGAAAGTTTAAACTCAAATATTCAGTCACCCAGCTTCAAATACCAACAGGTCATAGGGCAGTGCCGGGATCTGGCTCTTATTGAGCTCTCTGCCCTTCTCAACGAGATGTACAACCACGTTGAACCCACACTGCTTGAGTTTGCAGATCAAGCAGAGAGCAACGCCATTAAAAATGTCTTTATTGAAGCCTCTCAGAGTGTGGGAAAGATGCGGTCACTGGTTGAACAGGGCTTTCAAAAAGAGATCTCAAAGGGGTTTGCCAACTTCCTGCACAGACGCACCACCACACCGGAAGAGAGCGCCCCCCAGACATCCCAGCACTCACAATGGTCACTCATTGATAAAACAGATCTTGAAGATGGCATCGCCTTACAAAAAATCGCCTATAAAACAAGCAACCTATACTACAAGGAGCTCTACGCCTACACCCAGCGTATGACCCTGATTCATGGCGGCAAAAAGCTGGCAGATCGGGATATGCCAGCCAACCCCGTCCAGATTATGAATGCATTCAAAACGGCCATCTCAATACTTGAGATTGATAGCCGCACCACGCTCATCATGTATGCACTCTTTGAAAAATATGTCATGAAAAACACGGGGGGCATCTATAACAGCTGCAATGAATGCCTGATCAAGGCGGGCATCTTTCCCAACCTTAAACCCATCATAAATCACCCCGGCGCACCGGAGCAGCCCACCCCCTCAGCGTCTGACACCGCCACACCTGAAAACAGAGGGCACCAGGCATCACCGACAACAGGCAACAACGAAAATCCCGCCACAGCTGAACCAGAGACACTCAGCTCAGAGATATTAAGCGCCATAAGCTCACTGCTGATCAACCGCCGGGAAAAAGCCCCTGATTACACCCCTGCAACAGCCACTCCGGGGGGCGCTCCCATTGAGATGGCAAGCAAGGCGACACTGCTTCAACAGATATCCAATATTCAGCCCTCTGTCAGCAAAACCACACCCAGCACCGAGGTATCCACACCACCAACAGGTGAGGTGCGGCAGGTAGCCATCCCAACACTACAGGTTGATCAGGTTTTTATCGACGGCCTGCGCAGCACACTGACAGATGAACGCAACAAGCTCTTCGAAGGGGTTGACCGGCGCAGAATCCCAACGGCAGATATGAACACTATCGAACTGGTAGGTATGCTATTTGAACAGGTACTGGATGACCCGGTTCTACCTAATGCAGCAAAGACACTACTTTGCCACCTGCACACGCCCTATTTAAAGGCGGCCATACTGGACACATCCATACTCACATCTGAGAGTCATCCCACCCAGCAGCTGCTAAACCTTATGATTCGCGTCGGCAGTCAGTGGATAGATGAGACGGATTTCAGTGTCGGCATCTACTCCCACCTGCGGGAGATCGTTGATGCCATCCTGGCTAATTTTGAAGAGAATCTGCAAATATTTGAAGATCTCTACAAAGAGCTGCAAACACACGCAGTCCAGCTGGAACAGAGATCCACTGCTATTGAAAAGAGAGCCCAAGAAGCCGCTCGTGGGCGAGACAAATTTGAAACTGCACGGGCTCAGGCAAAACAGACCATCAAAGATCGCACAGAAGCACATCAGCAGCCTCCAGCCATTGTCCTGCAATTTTTAAACCACACCTGGACCGACAAGCTGATCCTGATCATTTTGCGTGACCCTAACTACAAAGACTCTGAAATATGGCGCATCACCCTTCAAATCATTGATGAGATGCTTGAACTCATAAACGCAGATGCAGAAGAGAAAGAGACAATCCCCTTCCGCAAACGGGTTGGCTGCTTGCGGAGCCGCATTGAACAGAGCCTCTCCTCACTGGGCAGCTGCCACTCTGGGGAGGTCGATATTTTATTCAAGCTGATATCTGGGAAACTGACAAAGGCAGAGGAGGAGCAGGCAACAGCAGCCATTACAACCACACCGGAAAGCACAAAAGAGTCACTGGGGATCGACTCTCAAATACTCACCTTCACCGATAAAGAGCTGGAGATGCTGCAAAAGCTGGAGTCCATAAAATGCGGCACCTGGTTTGAGTACCTCATCCAGGGGCGCAAAGGCAAACGGCGCATCAAACTCTCCTGGTACAGCCCAACAACAAAAAAATATATGTTTGTTGATCATAATGGCATACAGGCCATGGTGATATCCGCGCATAGCCTTGTTCGAGACCTCTGTGAAGAGAATGCACGCATTCTTGGCCGCACACAGATCCCTTTTGTCAGCCAGGCCTACAGAGCCATAAAAGAGAAACTACAACAAACCCTTAGCACCCAACCTGTTCCAAACACATAAAACCCGGTCAACCAATAATAATTATGAAGGGTATATCCAGCATGCATAATAAAAGAGACTCCATCAGAAAACGCCCCGGCGAACGCATTGCGATCTGTGACGCCAACACCGGGCAAACCCTTGGATACCTGGCAAATATAAGCATGGATGGGCTGATGCTTGTTGGCTCAATATCCACGGCACCAGGCACACTGTTCCAGTTACAGATGCCATTGACAACCCCCGTAAATGGCACAAACAACATTGAATTTGGAGTAGAGAGCCTCTGGTGCCAGCGGGTAAAAGAGACCTGTAGCTACTGGACGGGCTTCCAAATCATCGACATCTCAGACTCCGCATCCAAAACCATCGAGGCGCTTATTTCAAGCTGGCACTAATACGCTGAACCAATTTGCGCGCCCACCCTCTAAACGATGAACTATATTTAGAATATGGATTGCATTTTCTGCCAGAGATCACCGTTTTGGAGCTGGGAGTCTGCCCGAGAATAGAGCGCGTGGCAAGGAACACCACAGGAGTGCCGAACCCGGCAATATCACATTGAAAGAGCACTAGTTATGAAAACCAGGATAACCGTTATTACCCTTCTGTCACTCACTCTGTTGATTGGCTGCCAACCAACCAAAAGAGACACCGGTGCTGTTATCGGCGGCATTGCCGGCGGTGTTCTCGGCAAACAGGTGGGCGGTGGACATGGCCGCACCATCGCTATTATTGCCGGAACCCTGCTGGGCGCATACGCCGGCAGCGCCATTGGTCAGCAGATGGATGAAAATGACCGCTACCGCACCCACCAGGCACTGGAAGCGGTGCCCACCAACCAGCACAGCAGCTGGAAAAACCCGGACTCAGGCACCGAATATACCGTAACACCCACCCGAACCTACAGCACCTCCAGCGGCCCTTGTCGTGAGTACACCACTGAAGCCGTCATTAATGGCAAACAGGAGATTGTCTATGGCACCGCCTGCCGCCAACCCGATGGAACCTGGCAGGCAGAAAATTAAGCACTATGTGTCTGAACCTGGCAATACCGCAGGTTCAGGCACATCTTCCAGCTCGACCTTCTCTATCTTCTCAAACCGGCTGGTGATCTTTCGCGCCGAGGTGTTCACCAGCTCCACATCCTTGTGGGCCTGACTGATATGCAGGGAAAGCTTCTCCATGCGATCCTGAAAGCGCCCAAAATCCTTCGACAAGGCCCCGAGATGCTGTTGAATAATATGCACCTGCTCACGGGTTGCCGCATCTTTCAATACCGCCCGTGCTGTGGTCAGGATCGCCATCATGGTGGTTGGCGAAACCAGCCACACCCGCCGCTGATTGGCCTCTTTCACAAGATCAGGATAGTGGGCGTGGATCTCGGCAAACACCGCCTCAGCCGGGATGAACATCATCGCCCCATCGGCCGTCTGGCCGGGCAAGATATACCGCTCGGCAATATCCGTAATGTGTTTGCGAATATCCTGCCTGAACTGTCGGCTCGCCCGTTCCCGGTCACTGTCCGAAACCTGTAGATCCGTCATGCGCTGATAACTCTCCAGCGTAAATTTGGCATCCACCGCGATATTCCCCGTCGGCTCCGGCAGAAACAGCATGCAGTCCACCCGCCGATCATTCTTGAGCCGAAACTGCAGTGCAAAGCTGTTTTCCGGCAGCATATTGCGCACCAGTGCATTGAGCTGGACCTCGCCAAAAGCACCCCGGGAGCGCTTGTCTGCCAGCACCTCCTGCAGACTGACCACATTGCTGGAGAGCTCCGTGATCCGCTTTTGCGCCTCATCAATGCGCGTCAGATGTGTCAACACCCGTGTAAAGGTCTCCGTTGTCTTCTCAAACCCTTCGCTCAGCCGCCTCTCGACCTGGCCACTGATCTCCTGCAATCGCTTATCGGTACTCTCAGTCAGACTCACGACCCTTTTGCCCAGCTCTTCGGTGTTACGAAGCAGCACCTCATTAACCTCTTTTCCCACACTGCCGATCCCCTCATGCAGCGCCTTCTGCAGCGATTCACGCAGATCAGCGTGCGACCGCTGCTGCGCCAGGCGGCCATCTGCCAACCCCTCTGAAACCGTTTTCTGCAGCGATTCAAAACGCTGCACCAGATCAGCACGCAGCTTGGCTGCATCCTCTGTCAGATGTTTTTGCATCTCCCCAAAGCGCTGCTCCAGCACTTTCTGATCCTCTGTCAGCTCGCGCCGGAATACCCGCTCCTGTTCGCGCAGCAGCTCCTCTATCCGGGCCAGCCCTGCCCCCTGCTCATCCGACCCGCTGGTGGCCTGAGCCAGCCGCAACCAGAGCAGCCCCACCACCCCCAGGGTCAAGAGGTTTAGCAGGAGCAGTGCAATGAGCAGGTTGTCGGTTTCAAACATCTGGCAACTCCAAATTCATGATTCTGTGCATTATGCCGCAGCTTGAGGTGCAACACACTTGAAACAAAAGCCAACCACAGCTACCGTTGCACCTTTTGTAAAAACCATCTCCCACCACCCGATGCGTATTCACCTGAAAACCCTTGGCTGCCGCCTCAACGAAGCAGAGCTTGAAACTTGGAGCAGGGGCTTTCAGGCGCTCGGCCATGAGCTGACCCAGGAGCTGAACAGCGCCGATCTGGTGGTGGTCAACAGCTGTGCCGTAACCGGTGAAGCAGTGCGAAAATCCCGCAAACTGATCCGCCGGGCACAGCGCAATAATCCCACTGCCAAACTGGTTGTCAGCGGCTGTTATGCCTCACTGGATCCGGCCGACTCTTCCGGCATCGATCTGATTGTCAATAACCGGGATAAAGACCAGCTGGTTGAGATCGTTTCAAAACAGCTCAACCTCCACGCCATGCCAGAGATGGCAACCGAACCCGGCGAAAACAGCCTGCTGGCCAGAGGCCGCCAGCGGGCATTCATCAAGGTGCAGGATGGCTGCCGCTACCGCTGCACCTTCTGCGTTGTCACACTGGCCAGGGGCGAAGAGCGCAGCCGGCCCGCAGCAGAGATCATCAACGAGATCAACCTGCTGCACACAGGCGGGGTGCTGGAGGTGGTTCTTACCGGTGTACACATTGGGGGCTATGGCAGTGATATGGGCAGCAGCCTCTTCCAGCTGATCCAGACCATCCTTGAAAAGACCCAGATCCCACGTATCCGGTTAGGCTCAGTAGAGCCCTGGGATCTGCCGGAAAACTTCTGGTCACTGTTTGAAAACAGACGCCTCATGCCGCATCTGCACCTCCCCCTGCAGAGCGGTGCAGATTCTGTGCTACACCGCATGGCGCGCCGCTGTAGTAGCACTGATTTCCAACAGTTAGTCGAACAGGCCCGGCAGCAGTTGCCCGACTTCTGTGTCACCACCGATATTATGGTCGGCTTTCCCGGTGAAACAGAGGATGAGTGGCAACAGACCCTGGCACTGGTTGAGCAGATAGGGTTCAGCCACCTGCACATCTTCAGTTACTCGCCACGCCCCGGCACAAAGGCGGCCGAACTACCCGGGCAGGTCAACCGGGCAGTGCAAAAAGAGCGCAGCCAGGCGCTCTACGCATTGGGGCAGCAGCTGAAGCGGGTCAATCAGCAAGCCAATCTGGGAGCAGAACTCCCCGTTTTGATCGAAAGCAAAGCCAACACAGAGGGAGCGGCACTCTGGGGCGGATACACCCCGAACTTTCTTCGGGTTGCGGTGCAGGCGCCTGCCGGGCTTGCACTGGAAAACCAGATCCGGCAGGTGCGGCTGGATGCGCTCTCTGAGGCGGGGGATCACATTCTTGCCACCCTGCTATAGCGCCGCCTCTGAAAATTTCAGCGGGCATAAATGTTATATACTGCGGGCAATCACAAATCCATCTTTCGCTCTGACCCATGATAAGACCGCTCCTGTTTACTGCACTAATATTGGCCGCCGTGGCTCCCGCCCTGGCCGATACCGTGCATGTAGCAACCGCAAGCAATTTCAGCCAGCCACTACGGCTTTTAGCGCAGGCCTTTGAAGAGAAAACCCAATACAGGGTGCGCATCAGCACCGCCTCGACCGGCAAGCTCTATGCCCAGATCAAGCATGGTGCCCCCTACCATCTCTTCCTGTCCGCTGACCAGAGGCGCCCCGAAAAGCTGGTACAGGAGGGGCTGGCAATCCCCGACAGCCGCTTTACCTATGCCGTGGGGCGGCTAGTTCTGTGGGCGCCTCAGCAACTCTTTCCGGGTGAAGCCAAGGCGCTGATCAGCCAACCAGGTCTGCGGCGCTTCTCGATCGCCAACCCCAAAACGGCACCCTATGGGGCTGCCGCCCGCCAGACACTGAAAGCCATGGGGCTGTGGAAACCACTGCAGGGGCGATTGGTGCGGGGTGAAAATATCGCCCAAACATTTCAATTTGTCGCCAGCCGGGCAGCAGAGATGGGGCTTGTCGCCTACTCACAGCTCTCTGAAGAGACAAAATCTACAGGCTATCACTGGGTCGTACCACAGGCACTGTATGACCCTGTTCGCCAGGATGCCGTGCTGCTCAAGCGCGGGACAGACAATCCCGCCGCCAAAGCCTTTCTCACCTTTTTACAGTCTGAGCGCGCCAGGGCACTCATCCGTGCGCTGGGCTATGGCCTGGATAGCCGTTAATGGAGTCGGCCGACATCAGCGCCCTGTGGGTCACCTTGCGGCTGGCGTTCATCACCACCCTCATCCTCCTGCTATTGGGCACGCCACTGGCCTGGTGGCTGTCACAAACCCAATCACGCTTTAAAACGGTGGTAGAGACCGTGGTGGCGCTGCCTTTGGTACTGCCCCCTACGGTGTTGGGTTTTTATCTGTTAATTGCACTGGCACCGGGCGGCATCATCGGCGGCATGACCACACATGGACTGGCCTTCAGTTTCACCGGACTGGTGATCGGGTCAGCACTCTACTCACTGCCCTTTGTGGTACAGCCGCTACAGAACGCTTTCCGCAGCATCAACCCGCTGAATCTGCAGGCCGCCAGCACCCTGCGGGCATCGCCACTGGATCGCTTCTTCTCCATTGTGGTGCCCCTCTCCCGCCCCGGCTTTATCACTGCGGCCACCCTGGGATTTGCCCACACGGTGGGGGAGTTCGGCGTCGTGCTCATGATTGGCGGCAATATCCCCGGCGAGACCCAGGTGCTCTCCATCGCCATCTACGACCATGTCGAGGCGCTGGAGTATACCCAGGCGCACTGGCTCTCGGGCGGCCTGCTGCTCTTCTCATTCATTATTCTGTTTCTGGTCTATCGCCAGAACAGCCGCTGGCCTCACTGATGAGCGGCATTGAGTTTTGTTTTGAGCGGAAGCAGGATGGCTTTCAGTTGCATGCCGAGGCAACACTGCCCGGCATCGGGGTTACGGCACTGTTTGGCGCATCAGGCTCTGGCAAGACCAGCCTGTTGCGCTGCATTGCCGGGCTGGATCAGGCTGAAAATGGGCACCTGACGGTCAACGGCGAATGCTGGCAAGACAGCAGTAGAGGGCTGTTTGTCCCGCCTCACCGGCGCGCCCTGGGCTATGTCTTTCAAGAGGCTGCGCTATTTCCACACCTGCGGGTCAGGGCCAATCTGGAGTATGGCTGGCGGCGCACTCCCGGCAGGGAGCGCAAGGGCAATCTGAACCATATCTGCGACATTCTCGGCATTGGAGAGCTACTGCAACGCTATCCAAGCCAACTCTCCGGGGGCGAAAAACAGCGGGTTGCGCTGGGACGCGCGCTGCTCAACAGCCCGCAACTGCTGCTGATGGATGAACCTATGGCGGCACTGGATCGGCCACGCAAGGCGGAGATCATGCCCTATCTGGAGCGGCTGCACGCCGAGGCTGATATCCCGATACTCTATGTAACGCACGATCTGGAAGAGCTGGCACGCATCGCAGACCACCTGGTACTGATCGAGCAGGGCCGCATCCTGAAACAGGGACCGCTGGCCGAGATGTTTGCCAGCATCGACCTGCCTATCGCCAAGGATGAAAATGCTGGCGCCATCATCCAAACCCGGATCACCCGGCACGATGATGGGTACCATCTGACCCACCTCCAGTTTTGTGGCGGGGAGATCCTGGTCAGCCGCATCGAACGTGCCACAGGCGAGCCACTGAATATCCGTATCCACGCCCGTGATGTCAGTCTGGCTCTACAGCCACCTGGCGAGAGCAGCATCCTCAATGTGGTGCAGGCTGTGGTCACGGATATACTGGATCAAGGGGCAGGACGCATCATGGTACGCCTGGATGCCGGGGGCGCACCACTGTTGGCGCGGATTACCCATAAATCCCAATCCCGGCTGGGGCTGCAGATCGGCACCGCCGTCTACGCCCAGATCAAAAGCGTGGCGCTAAGTATTTAGTTATAGTCATCCACCTTGCCCCGCAGGCTCTTCAACCGCCCTTTTTGGGTCTTGATATCCATGCGCTTTTTTTGCGATGCGCGGGAGGGCTTGGTGGGTTTACGTTTTTTTTGCACAGCTGTCGCACTTTTGATCAGCGATAAGAGCCGAGCCAGCGCATCTTCCCGGTTCTTCTCCTGGCTCCTGTACTCCTGAGCCTTGATCACCACAACCCCCTCTTTAGTGATCCGCTGATCTCTCAGCTGTAAAAGCCGTGCTTTATAGAAATCGGGCAGCGATGAGGCATTGATGTCAAATCGCAGGTGCACAGCAGTGGAGACCTTATTCACATTCTGCCCCCCTGCCCCTTGCGCCCGTATTGCTGTGATCTCAATCTCACTGGCCGGGATGGTGACGTGACTGGATACCTTTAACATCCTGGATTGCTCCCTATCTCAATTCTCTTTTTAGCGGAAACGGGGTACTCTACTTTTCAGACAACAGAACAGCAGAAAATTCATGCGGACAGTGATTATTGGTTTCGGGGATATTGGTCATCGTGTTGCAAAACTTGAGTTGGCACAGGGGCGCTACGTAACCGCACTCATCCGAGACAAAGAGAAAATCGAAGCCGCCAGGGAGTTTGGTATCGAACCCTTTCTGGCCGACCTGGATCAACCCGACACACTGGCGCAACAGCCACTGGAGAGCGCTAGAGTATACTATTTTGCCCCGCCCCCCTCTACAAATGTGCATGATAGCCGAGTCACTAACTGGCTGCGCAGCATTGACCGCGCCAAACCCGCTCTCATCGTCTATATCAGCACCACCGGAGTGTATGGCCACTGCCATGGTGAGTGGGTTGATGAACAGCGCCCGCCCAACCCCGCAGCCAACAGGGCAAAACGGCGTCTAAGCGCCGAGTTACAGCTGTCTGAATGGGGAGCGCAGCAGGCAGTTCCGGTCATCAGGTTACGGGTACCCGGCATCTACCACCCGGAGAGACTCCCCATGACTTCACTGCTGCAAGGCAGACCCATCTTGCGTTCAGCTGATGCACCCTACAGCAACCGCATCCATGCCGATGATCTGGCGCAGATCTGCGTTGCCGCCGCCAGGCATGATCGAGGAGGCAAAATATACAATGTAGCAGACAGTGACAGCTGCACCATGAGTGAATACTTTTTAAAGGTCGCTGAAGCCTTCAATCTGCCAAGACCAAAAGAGATCAGCTGGGAGGAGGCGCGCCAGCAGCTCAGCCCCGGCATGCTCTCATATCTGCAAGAGTCACGCCGGATAGAGAATAAAAAAATGCTGCGTGAGCTGGGGGTGGTGCTTCAGTACCCTGCGCTGGAGGATGGGTTACGCGGTATCCTTGCTGCCAAGCAGCCGCAACCGAACCCGTAATCGACGCAACCGTTCCGGGTCAACGGCATCTGGCAGCAGTATCAGAGTGTGTCGTCTGAAGCGGCTGGTTGAAAAGTTCAACACCACAAGCCAGGGCTGCAGATAGCTGGAAGCCTTCAGCTGTGCAGCAATCTCATCACCATTGGCGAAAAAAAGCATCCACTCTCCAGCACTATCCCACTGGGCTGATCTTATGGCCGAGCCATTTGAGCGCAACAGATGGGTACGAGTGGCCTGAATCAGACTCACTGCAACCGCCAGTAGCACAAGGAGCTGCAACCAAAACTCAAGGGGGAGAAAGAGCGCCATACCCATCGCACTGGCATGGGTGGCAAGGATAAAGGTGAGCAACGTGGCTGATTTTTGGGGACTGAGGCGCAGTGCGGGAATGCTCTTCGTAACCAAGCCGGATCACCTCTTTTTCAGACTGCATCCCGGATAAGCCTGACCATGTGCACCATCGCCTCATCCTCTGGGGCTGTTTTCCCTAACAGCCACTCTTGCAGGGTCTGATCCTGATGCTCTAATAATTGATTAAAGCTCTCTTTGTCTGCATCGGAGAGGCTGCTGTAGCGCTTATCCAAAAAGGCCTCGAACAGCAGGTCAAGCTCCAGCAGACCACGCCGACACTGCCAACGCAGGCGCTCCAACCCTGGCTGGCACGCAGCGCCGTTCATTTAAACGGAATGCTTCAACATCAGCGCCTTGATATGCCCAATGGCCTTGGTGGGGTTCAACCCCTTTGGACAGACATAGGCGCAATTCATAATGGTGTGGCAGCGGAACAGTTTATAGGGGCCATCCAGCGCATCCAGCCGCTCCTCCATCGCCTGGTCACGGCTGTCGGCAAGAAACCGCCAGGATTGCAGCAGCGCTGAAGGTCCGGGGAATTTATCCGGGTTCCACCAGAAAGAGGGGCAGGCGGTTGAGCAGCAACCACAGAGTATGCATTCGTACAAGCCATCCAGCTTGTCCCGCTCCTCGGGTGATTGCAGGTTTTCAACCTCAGGTTCAGGATCGTAGCGGATCAGAAAGGGCTTCACTGAGCGATACTGTTTATAAAACCCGCTCATGTCCACGACCAGATCACGAATGACCGGCACACCCGGAAAAGGGCGGATCTCGACCGGCTCTGTTAGCTCCGCAACCGGGGTGATGCAGGCCAGGCCATTCAGTCCGTTGATGTTCACGCCATCAGAGCCACAAACCCCTTCACCACAGGAGTGGCGAAACGAGAGCGTCTCATCCTGGTTTTTCAGCTCCATCAACGCCTCACGCAGCATCATGCCGGGCTTGACATGCTCCAGCACGAACTCCTGCATATAGGGTTCTTCATCAACGTCTGGATTGTAACGGTATATTTTAAAGCGCATTGTCGTTTCTGGGTCTCAGTGGCTGAACAGGGGTGCACTCAATAGACTCTCTTCTTGGGCGGAAAGGTCTCAACCGACATCGGCTTGGTTCTCACGGGTTTATAGTCGAGCGAGTCATCTTCAAGCGTGTAGAGGCTGTGTTTCATCCAGTGCGCATCATCGCGATCAGGGTAATCTATCCGTGAATGAGCGCCTCGGCTCTCTTGGCGGGCTTCGGCTGAACGCATGGTTGCGATAGCAATATCGGCAAGATTTTCCAGCTCCAGCGCCTCTATCCTGGCGGTATTGAAAACCTTTGATTGATCCTGCAGTCGAACATCCGGAAGGCGCGCCCGTATGGCTTTGATCACATCGATCCCTTCCTGCATGATCTTTTCCGTGCGAAATACGCCGCAATGATCCTCCATCGCTTTCTTGAGGTCAGCTCGAACGGCCTGCACACTTTCGCCATCCCCTTGCTTCTCCCAGCGCGCAAAACGCTCATAGGCCTTATCGATACAGGTCTGATTCGGTGGACGGTGGTAGCGGTTGTTTTTCAGAAAGCCCAGGATATCATTGGCCGCCGCTCGGCCGAAGACCAGAATATCCAGCAGTGAATTACCGCCCAGCCGGTTGGCACCATGCACCGAGACACAGGCGCATTCACCCGCCGCGTACAGGCCGGGAACCACCTCTTCCGGAGAGTCACCACTGGGCATCACAACGCGACCAAAACGGTCCGTGGGTATCCCCCCCATCGCGTAGTGGGCGGTCGGGAAGACCGGGATGGGCGTATCCACCGGATCGAGGTGCATGAAGGTTTTACAGGTATCCCGAATACCCGGCAGCCGTTTGGCGACGATATCCGAACCCAGGTGATCCAGTTTCAGCATCACATGGTCGGCATTCGGCCCGCAGCCACGCCCCTCCCGCACCTCGATGGAGATCGCCCGGCTGACCACATCGCGGCTGGCCAGATCCTTGACGTTGGGGGCATAGCGCTCCATAAAGCGTTCACCATCCTTATTGACCAGATAGCCGCCCTCACCCCGTGCGCCTTCGGTGATCAGCATCCCTTTTCCTGCAATACCGGTCGGGTGAAACTGGAAGAACTCCATATCCTGCAACGGGATGCCTGCACGCAGCGCCATCGCCATCCCGTCACCCGTGTTGATATGGGCATTGGTTGTGGTGCGATAGAGCTGGCCGCAACCGCCGGTCGCAATCAGTGTGGTTTTGGCTTCGATGACCAGCGGCTCGCCGGTGGCGATATCCATCGTCAGCACGCCCAGCACGGCGCCTTCATCATCATGGATCAGGTCAATCGCAAAATACTCATCGAAAAAATTGGTGCGTGCGCGGATATTCTGCTGATAGAGCGTATGCAGGATGGCATGCCCCGTGCGGTCAGCCGCCGCGCAGGTGCGGGTGGCCTGCGCTCCGCCAAACTCACGGCTCTGACCGCCAAAGGGACGCTGGTAGATCCGGCCACTCTCCAGGCGCGAGAAGGGGACGCCGGCATGTTCCAGCTCATAGACCAGGTGCGCGGCCGCCCGGCACATATACTCAATGGCATCCTGATCCCCCAGATAGTCGCTCCCCTTGACCGTGTCGTACATGTGCCAGTGCCAGTTATCGGGCGTGACATTGGCCAGCGCAGCATTGACGCCACCCTGTGCCGCAACCGTGTGCGAACGTGTAGGAAAAACCTTGGACACCACGGCTACATGGGCATCAGCCCGAGCCAGCTGCAGTGCTGCACGCAACCCGCCGCCACCGGCACCAAGGATCAGGGTATCAAATCGTCTGACAGGTATATTCATATTGTTATCGACATCAAACGATACGCGCTGATATCACAACCTCCAGGCTCCAGGCTCCACAAGCCAGCAATGCCAGACCTGTCAATACCAACAGTGTCAGACGCAGTGCAAAAGGCTTGATGTAATCAATCAGAATATTACGCATGCCAACCCAGGCATGAAGAAGAAGCGACCCAAAAAAGAGCAGCATGGCCATGCTGACATGGGGCTGCGCTACCCAGAGCCGCCAGGCATCGTAAGAGGTGGGCGGCGCAAAGATAAAGAGGCCAATCATGTAGGTGATATAGAGCGCCAGGTAGAGCGCGGTGATACGTTGCAGCGCCCAGGCCTGCATCCCTGATACGCGCCGGCCGCTCATAGCGCCACCCAAATCAGAAAGGCGATGGGAAAGGCCACTAGCAGCACAATGCGTGCGGTTTTAAGAAAAACAGGTTTCTCTATGCCCAGATCAATATCAATGCCGATACAGCGCAGCCCTGCCAGCAGATGGTGAACGAATGCCCACATCAGCAGCAGCAAGACCGCTTTGCCACAAAACGAGTCAAAAGCAGCGGCAGCTGTGGCAAAGCCCTCTGGATTCATCAAGGAGAGATCCAGCAGAAAGATGCCGACCGGCATGAGCAGAAAGAGAAGAACACCGCTGACTCTGTGGGCAATGGAGGTGATCGCATTGATCGGCATGCGAATGCGCCGAAGATCAAGATGAATGGGACGCGGTTTGGTTTTTGTCATCCGTAAGGGTTTCTCATTTTTACCTGGTCACTGCGCCCTGCTGTTTCGGAGTCTTGGCGCATTTCGCCAACAAGTATAGTTGAAGAATTCAATTCCTAGTAATTTCTTTGCTCATCACCCTCTCTCCAGTTTATTCAGCAGATTCCTGTACGGGATGATCATCTGCTGCTTGAATATTTTCGACCACCAGTTGAACCGTAGACGCCCCCCGAAACTGGTTGATGTCCAGCCGGTAGGCCAGATGAATTTTGTCACCATCAGGGAATATCTCTGTCTGGTTAAAGGCAATCGCAATGATTGAGTCAACTGCACCCTCAGGCAGCAGCTCCAGTTTCAGGTGCCGCTTGCCCACAATCTGCCGCTTCTGAATACGGAACTCACCATCGAATCTCGGCTCTAAAAACCCCTGCCCCCAGGGGCTGGCCCTGCGCAGCAGCTCCGCCAGTTCCAGCGTGAACTCCTCCGGCTTCAGGTCTCCGTCCGAGTGAATAATGCCAAACAGGTCAGCCGCGCCCAGATGCCGTTGTGTCTCCCGATCAAAGGCCTGACTGAAGCGCTCGAACTGATCCTCATGCAGGGTTAACCCTGCCGCCATGGCATGACCACCAAAGCGCACGATCATCCCAGGGTATTTCAGATCGATCTCTGCCAGCAGGTCTCGCAGATGCAGCCCGGGAACAGAGCGTGCTGAGCCTTTTATAAGACCATCCTGCGCGGGTGCAAACCCGATGACAGGGCGGTGAAAACGCTCTCGAATGCGGGATGCCAGGATGCCCACCACCCCCTGATGCCACTCCGGGCGATAGATGCAAAGCCCGATGGGCAGCTCACTCTCCTCCTGCTCAAGAATATCGGACAGACCCGCCATGGCCTGATCCACCATTTCACCTTCGATATGGCGTCGGCTGTGGTTCAGCTCATCGAGCTGCCTTGCCATTGCACGGGCGGCCTGAGGGTTGTCGGTAAGCAGACACTCGATGCCCAGCGACATATCGTCCAGACGCCCTGCAGCATTCAACCGGGGCGCAACCGCAAACCCCAGATCGGTTGCTGCCAACTGGCTTTGAGAGCGCTTTGCCACCTTAATGAGGGCGGTGATGCCGACACAACCCTGCCCCGCCCGGATGCGCTGTAGCCCCTGGTGAACCATGATACGGTTGTTATGATCCAGCGGCACCACATCGGCCACAGTGCCCAGCGCCACCAGATCCAGCAGCTCAGCCAGATTGGGTTCCGGCAAGCTGTTTTGGCTGAACCAATCCAGTGACCTCAGATGGGCACGAAGCGCCAGCATGACATAAAAGATCACCCCGACACCTGCAAGATTCTTGCTGGGAAAGTGATCTCCGGGCAGCTGCGGGTTGACCACTACAGCCGCCGCAGGCAGCTCATCGCCCGGCAGATGGTGATCGGTAACCAGCACCGGCACGCCTGCGGCAACGGCGGCGGCCACCCCCTCTATGCTTGATATGCCATTATCCACGGTAACCAACAGATCGGGATTCTGCTTCAGCGCCTCTGCAACAATGGCCGGTGAGAGGCCATAACCAAAGCCAAACCGGTTGGGCACCAGATAGTCAACCCGCTTTGCCCCCATCATTTTCAGTGCCCGCACAGCCAGGGCACAGCTGGTGGCGCCATCGGTATCGAAGTCACCGACTATCAGAATCCTGCCATCCTCTGCGATCATTTGATGCAGCAGTGCAGCAGCCTCATCTGCACCCGAGAGCATGTTGGCCGGCAGCAGTTGATCGAGGCCAAGCATCAGTTCAGATTCAGAGGTTATGCCACGCGCAGCGAACACCCGCTTTAACACTGGGTGCATATCTTCGGGTAGGGTAGACTCACTCTCATCAAAGGCATTTCGAATAATTTTAACGCTCAACAGGTTCACCGTGATTTAGGAGCCAGCATGCACCATATCAAAAACTGGGCCGTTCCAACCGAATTATCTCCACCCGCTGCCAAACAGCTGCATCTTTGGCGCATCGACCTCACTGAGAGCGATGAAGAGCTGGAGACTGTACTCTCTGAAGAGGAACAGGCCAGAGCCAAGCGTTTTCACAGCGCACAGGATCGTACCCGTTTCATCAAGGCGCGTGGAGCCATGCGGCTTCTGCTGGGCTGTTATCTGGCGACCGCTCCTGAAGAGCTGGTATTTGTCTATGGCCCTCGGGGCAAACCGTTCATCGCCTCACCGGCCTCGGTACTGAGCTTCAATCTCAGCCACACCGGCGATATGGCACTGCTGGGGGTTTCACGCGAAGCCGCCATTGGGATAGATCTGGAACAGGTGAGAGAGAAGCCCAATTTTCACGCTATAGCACGCCGGGTATTCAGTACCGCGATTCAGCAGGAGCTATCTCAACTTGAAGGCGCAACACTTGCCGATGCCTTTTTCAGACACTGGACAGAGTATGAAGCGCGCATGAAGGCCATCGGCAATGGCATCTTCAGCCACCACAATCCAAGCCGGGATGCCGAGCTGCCCGCCCTGCACTTCATTCCGGAAGAGGGCTATCTGGCTGCCGTTGTCATGGAGGGCGCGCCCCCCTCTTTTGAAGCGTGGCAGACCTATCTGTTCGAATGACTTGAGCTGGGTTGACGAGTATCATATACCGCCAGTCATATTCAGCAACAACCACAAGAAAAAAGGAGCAATTCATGGGCGATAGAGCTGTGCTGGTCACCGGCGGCGCTGGATATATTGGCAGTCACACCCTGCGACAGCTGGGCGAGGCAGGCGAGCAGGTCATCACGCTGGATAATCTCTCCACCGGATTTAGAGATGCCATCCTCTACGGTGAGTTCATAGAGGGAAATACGGGCGACAAGGCACTGGTCAGCCAAATTCTGCGGGATTACAACATTGAGTCCGTGCTCCATTTTGCAGCCCATACCATCGTCCCCGAATCGGTTTCCGATCCACTGAAATATTACGGCAACAACACCTGCGCCACCCGCAACCTGCTGGAGTGCTGTCGGGATGCCGGGGTCAAGCACTTCATCTTCTCATCCACTGCGGCCGTCTATGGGATGCCCGAAGGCGACAAGGCCTGGGAGGATACCGCCACCGCCCCCATCAACCCCTATGGCACATCCAAACTGATGAGCGAGTGGATGCTGCGCGACCTCTCAGCAGCAACGGGGCTCAACCACGTTATCTTGCGCTACTTCAATGTGGCAGGCTGTGACCCCGAAGGGCGCATCGGCCAGTCCACAGCCAAGGCCACGCTGCTGACCAAGGTTGCCTGCGAAGCCGCCGTCGGCAAGCGTGAAACCGTCTATATCTTCGGTACTGACTACCCCACCCCGGATGGCACCGGCGTACGGGACTATATTCATGTTGAGGATCTGGCCGCAGCCCATCTCTGCGCGCTGAACTATCTGCGCAGTAGCGGCGACTCAACCACCCTTAACTGCGGCTATGGACACGGCTACTCGGTGCGTGAGGTGCTGGATGCGGTTGCGCAGGCCAACGGTCAGCCGCTCAATATACAGGAGGAGGGTCGCCGTGCCGGTGACCCGCCACAGCTTATTGCTGGCGCTGACCGCATCCGCAGCACGCTGGGCTGGAAGCCACAATATGATGATCTGGATACCATTGTCCGCACCTCACTGGCCTGGGAACGAAAGCTCCGCTTGGGGCTTGTCACAAAATAAGTTGATCATCTTGCATCTCATCTTCGAGTCATCTTTGAATGCAGCTCAATCACAAAATCCTCAACGTAGCGCGGCTACGCTTGCGGTTTTGCTCAATCGCTGCATCCAAACCTGCCCCAAATCTGAGCGCAATATAATCAACTTATTTCCTGACAAGCCCTTAAAGTCAGAGTAGTACCAATGGAAACCATCCACATCTTCATCCTGGCCATTGTGCAGGGGCTAACCGAATTTCTGCCGATCTCCAGCTCAGCCCATCTGATTCTGACCCCCAAAATCCTTGAATTTACAGACCAGGGGCTGGCCTTTGATATCGCCGTTCACCTGGGGTCACTGGCCGCCATTGTGGGCTATATGCGACGTGACCTCTGGATCATGGCCTGTGATTTTGCAGGCTCCATTGGCAGCGGGGGCAAAACCACTGAAAACTCCCGGATGGTCTGGCTGGTCATCCTTGCCACCGCTCCCATTGTGATACTCGGCGCTCTGTTCAAAACCCTTGTAGAGGGGGGGCTGCGGACAACCGGCGTCATCGCCACAACCACCATCCTCTTCGGCTTGCTGTTGCTGTGGGTCGATCTGCGCGGCAAACATCAGCGCAACGAGCACCAACTCAGCTGGCGGGATGGGTTCATCATCGGCTGCTTTCAGGTACTGGCCATCATCCCCGGCACCTCACGCTCAGGCATCACGATAACCGCCGGACTCATGCTGGGGCTGACGCGGGAGGCCGCATCCCGCTTCTCTTTTCTGCTGGCGATTCCAACCATTTTGATGTCTGGCGCACTGATCATGCTGGATCTGATAAAAAGCGACCTGCCAGTGGATTGGAATGCACTGTTTCTGGGTGCCATCCTCTCTTTTATCGCAGCTTACAGCTGCATCCACCTCTTTCTACGCTTTGTCGAGCGCATCGGCATGCTCCCCTTTGTGATCTACCGACTGCTGCTGGGTGGCGCAATAATTCTCTTTATGCTGTAAGACAAAGCCCAAACCACTCTTTCAATATGGAATATTTTCACCCACAACCATAACCTGCAAACGGTTTCTGCAACGGGGTGCTAAAAACCCGTACGCCCCTTGTTCTCTGAAACCAAACCGTTATGTGTGGAATGGCTTATTGAGAGAGCAGACCGCCGCTCTCTCAACTTAGGGAGAGAAACAATGAAAACAATAACCTGTTTTATCCGTAGTTCCATTTTGACCCTGTCCATTTTTTCAACCGCAAGTGCCACCGTTTTGATCAATGAAATTGATTATGATCAGGATGGCACCGACACTGCCGGGTTTATTGAGCTATTTAACTCCGGGCCAGGCAGCATAAATCTGGCGAACTATCGGCTTGATCTTATCAACGGCGCAACAACAACTGTATACCGATCGTTTGACCTGACAGGCTACTCACTTGCTGCGGACAGTTATTTTATGATCTGCGCCAATGCGTCCATGGTCATGAACTGTGATGTTGATGCCGGCATCTTGAGCATTGGTCGCCTGCCAGGCAGCCAGGACACGAGCGACAACGCTGCTGACTTTGAACATGGTTGCATTACGCCGGGTACAACCAATATTTCCGGCAGCGTCATCAGCTAAAGTCGGCACAGTGCCTCAACCACCCGTTCTCTGGTTATTGGCCGGCGGACTAGTCGGCCTGCTGAGCAGTGCAAAAGTGAGGAAAAGAGCACAATAATAACCGCCCGCCATGCAGGTAATTAGTAACTCAGGCAGAACCGACTAACCACTTTTTGCACCAAACCTGTGCCAGCCCTTGGCTGACACTCCTGTTTACGCTCATTTTGGTGCGCCCACCCTGTGGCTGATCTCTCGGCACCCTTATATCTCCATGTTTTACTAACATAAATCACTATTGGTATAAATGTTGCATTTACTGCACCGGGAGCCTGAGCAGCAACCGTTGCTGCCGGGGTTTCTGTATATTGCGCAGTATATCTACTGTTATATATGGGGGCGCTAACGCATCCAACCACCAGACCCTTCCCTGATTCAATATTGAGGAGAAAAACAGCAATGAAATTAGTTTCATCAATCATCAAACCATTCAAACTGGATGACGTGCGCGAGGCGCTCTCTGAGGTCGGTGTCACCGGCATCACCGTGGTTGAGGTCAAAGGCTTTGGGCGACAGAAGGGGCACACCGAGCTCTATCGTGGCGCTGAGTATGTGGTCGATTTTCTGCCCAAGATCAAGATCGAGGCGGCTGTGGATGATGACCAGGTCGATCAGGTGATCGAGGCCATCTCCGGTGCCGCCAAAACCGGCAAGATCGGTGACGGCAAGATCTTTGTCTATGACCTCTGTCAGGCCATACGCATCCGCACCGGCGAGACCGGGTCAGATGCGCTGTAACCCAGATCCTGCAAGTGTAACTATAAAACCAACACCAAGAGGCGATTAACATGAATTTCCCAAGTGTGGGCGCGGTGCGTCCCTTTTTTATGCTGCTGTGCCTGATGGCTGCACCATCACTGGTCATGGCTGAAGATGTTTTAAATTCCGGCGATACCGCCTGGATGCTAACCGCTACCGCGCTGGTGCTGTTTATGACCATCCCCGGTCTGGCACTTTTCTATGCCGGTATGGTGCGCAGCAAAAACGTGCTGTCGGTGCTGATGCAGTGTTTTGCCATCACCGCACTGATGTCCATCCTCTGGATGGTCTTTGGCTACAGTATGGCGTTTGAGGATGGCGGCCCTGTGAACGCCTTTGTCGGCGGGTTCAGCAAGCTCTTTTTGTCCGGCGTGACGGTGGATTCTCTCAGCGGCACCATCCCTGAAACAGTCTTCATGACCTTTCAGATGACCTTTGCCATTATCACCCCGGCCTTGATGGTCGGCGCCTTTGCCGAGCGCATGAAGTTCTCCAGCATGCTGATCTTTATGTCGATCTGGCTGTTCGTGGTCTATGCACCGGTCTGTCACTGGGTCTGGGGCGGCGGCTGGCTGCACAGCTGGGGTGTGCTGGATTTTGCCGGTGGCACTGTGGTGCATATCAATGCCGGTATCGCCGGTCTGGTCACGGCAATTGTGCTGGGTAAACGTAAAGGTTATCCGGGTACGGCGATGCCGCCACACAATCTACCCCTGACGCTGATTGGTGCCTCCATGCTGTGGGTGGGCTGGTTCGGCTTTAATGCCGGCAGTCAGCTGGCAGCAGACGGGACGGCAGGTATGGCCATGGCCGTCACTCAGATCGCTACCGCAGCAGCGGCGCTGGGCTGGATGTTCACCGAGTGGAAGATTCATGGCAAACCCAGCGTGCTGGGGATCGCCTCCGGTGCCGTGGCCGGTCTGGTGGCCATTACACCCGCATCGGGTTCTGTCGGCCCGGTCGGCGCACTGATGATCGGCGCTATATCCGGGGTTGGCTGCTTCTATGCTGCAACCCGACTCAAGCGCAAGTTTGGTTATGATGATTCGCTGGATGTGTTTGGTGTGCATGCCGTAGGCGGCATCATCGGTGCCATGCTGACCGGCGTCTTTGCCGCAGTAGCCTTTGGTGGATCCGGTCTGGGTGACGGCAACGAGACCATCTTCTCGCAGCTGGTGGCACAGGCCGTTGGCGTGATCGCCACCCTGATCTACTCTGGTGTCGCCACCTTTCTGATCCTCAAGGTCGTCAGCGCCATCACTGGCGGTCTGCGTGTGAGCGAAGAGGAGGAGGAGATCGGGCTGGATCTGGCCTCTCACGACGAGAGGGGGTATATCATCTGATACCCCGCTATCAGCCGAAAAAGAGAGACGGGTGCCCTGG
The DNA here is from genome assembly GCA_021648685.1 of Candidatus Polarisedimenticolaceae bacterium. GTDB lineage: Bacteria > Pseudomonadota > Gammaproteobacteria > Chromatiales > Chromatiaceae > WFXD01. The sequence goes on along the minus strand of JAKISI010000013.1, from coordinate 25,215 downwards.
GCACCCGTTTTTTTATGGGGGTTTGCGAACAACCACCCCGCCATAAGCGAAGGGGGAAGTCAGGAGTCAGAATCCATTATTTTGGCTTCTGAATACTGTGTTCTGAATTCCTGTTGATCGAGGCCACTCTGCCTTTGTTTGCATTCACGCCATGAGCAACGGGGGATTAAACCCGAAGGGATAAAAACCACTGTCTAAAAACCCAGATAGCCTGGGAAGCATTTCTACTGCTCCCCGCACAATGATAGTGCTCTCTTATTAAAAAATGCCCCACACCTATGCATGATTTTTAAAACCCATCCGGCCTCAGAAAAAACCCCCTTTAATAACAATAGCTTATTTATTGGCATAATTTATGCTTAAGCGTTTGCACCTAAATTACAGATCATCCAATAACCCACCCAGCTGTATTAATAATCAGTACCGGAGTTGTTATTGGACGGGGAAACATCAATGACCAACGTTGTGCACAAATTTTTCGCGGTACTGTTTCTTACCTGCACCAGCTCTACCGCTGTATATGCTGCTGATGCCGCCTCCACAATCAGTGGTGCGGATACCGCCTGGATACTGGTATGTTCTGCTTTTGTCATGCTTATGGTGCCAGGGCTTGCACTCTTTTATGGCGGCATGGTTCGACAGAAGAACGTACTTAATACCATTATGTACAGCTTCGCTGCTCTGGCGGTTATCTCGATACAGTGGGCCATCATGGGCTACTCATTTGCCTTTGCCCCGGATGTTGGTGGCGTTATCGGCAGCCTGAAGTGGCTGGGGCTGAGTGGCGTAGGTGCCGAGCCTGGCCCCTATGCTGAAACCATCCCGCATAGCAGCTTTATGGTTTTCCAGATGATGTTTGCCATCATCACGCCGGCCATCATCAGTGGCGCAGTGGCGGAGCGGATGAAGTTTTCCGCCTACCTTATATTTATCCTCATCTGGTCGACCATTGTATATGCCCCAATCTGTCACTGGGTCTGGGGTGGCGGCTGGATCGGCTCTATGGGGGCACTCGATTTTGCCGGCGGCACCGTAGTTCATATCAGCTCCGGCGTCTCGGCCCTTGCCGCAGCTATCGTACTGGGCAAGCGCAGGGGTTATGGGCGTGACCACATGCCTCCGCACAATCTGCCAATGACGTTGCTCGGTGCCGGCCTGCTCTGGTTTGGCTGGTTTGGATTCAATGCCGGCAGCGCCCTGACCTCTGGCTCTCTGGCCAGCAGCGCCTTTGTCGCTACCCAGCTCGCCGCCGCTGCAGGTATTGTGGGTTGGCTCTGGATCGAATGGAAGCAACGCGGCAAACCTACCGTATTGGGCGCAGCCACGGGCGCCATTGCCGGACTGGTTGCCATCACCCCGGCGGCTGGATTTGTCGGGCCAATGAGCGCCATTGTGATTGGTTTGGGCTCAGGCATCATCTGCTACATGGCCATCAGCCTGATCAAACCCATGCTGGGTTATGACGACTCTCTGGATGCCTTTGGCATTCATGGGGTTGGCGGAGCCTGGGGAGCATTGGCAACCGGCCTGTTTGCATCAACCGCTATCAATGCCGGAGGTGCTGACGGCCTCTTCTTTGGTGATATGACGCTACTGTTCAAACAGATAGCCTCAATCCTTGGAACCGGCATCTACGCTTTTGGTGTCACCTACGTCCTGTTGGTTGTACTGGATCCGATTATCGGCCTTAGGGTAACGGAGGAAGAGGAGCAGGTAGGCATCGATCTCTCCGAGCATGGCGAAGCCGGTTATACCAATAACTAAGAAGAGACAGCCTGAACCCTGCAATGGTAAGCAGGGTTCAGGTAACACTATATCCATTGAGGCAGAGATAGATTATGTCAGTTGTAAACAACAATCCTGAACGGCGACGCTTTTTAAGCGGTGCCTTTATGACCCTTGGTTTAACCCTCGGGCTTGGTGCAATGGGGACAAGATTCATGCAGTTCCTTATGCCTGATGTGACCGCAAAAAAGAGCAGTGAAATCCTGCTGGGAAAGGCAGATGAGCTGAGCGGTGACGGGGCGAAATTCTTTGATATCGCGGGTAAAAAGGTCGCGCTGATGCAAAGTGGAGAGGGATTTACTGCTTACTCCCGCATCTGCACCAACCTTGGCTGCCTGGTCTCCTGGGACAACGCAAATGATCAATTTCACTGCCCCTGCCACAACGGTATTTTTGACCGCAATGGCAAAAACATATCCGGCCCGCCACCACGCCCACTCGATCAGTATGAGGTCGTCAAACGCGGTAAGAGTGTTTATATCAAACTTGATGTGGCGTAATCCAAATGGAAACTACTGAAACAAAGGCCACAGAGAATAAAACCTTTTGGCAAAAAACCTATGATATGGCTCAGGAGGAGATCCCTGACCATCTCAACCGGTTTTCATATTGCCTGGGTGCCACACCGCTGATCCTGTTTGTCATTCTGGCGGTAACCGGCATCCTGCTCACCTTCTATTACATACCGTTCCCTGGGCAGGCCTACAACAGCATAAAGACCATTACGGAAGAGACCTACCTTGGATGGTTCATTCGTGGTGTCCACCAGGTTACGGTAAATCTTATGGTGCTCGCCCTGCTGCTGCATATCATCCGGGTCTTTATTACCCGCGCCTATCGTGACGGCGGCGGGTTGAAATGGCTCCTCGGTGCAGGGCTGTTCTTTACCGTACTGGCGTTTGGTTTTACCGGCTATTCACTGGTCTACGACAATGTCTCCTATTGGGGCATGACCGTTGTAACCGACATGATTCGTCAGATCCCCGTGGTAGGTGAGCCCATCTTCCTGCTGTTACGAGGCGGGGAGGATATCACCGAACTGACCCTGCTCAGGCTCTATGATCTGCACACCAAACTGCTTCCGCTGTTGATCGTGCTGCTGATTGGTGCACATATTATTGCCATCCGCACCCTCGGCTTTGCGAAGATCACCAAGCACCAGGGGACACACCCTTTCTTTCCCGGGCATGGGCTAAAGATGCTGGCGATGACCGTGATGCTGCTGATTGTAATCGTCAATCTGGCTGCCATCTTCCCACCGACCATGGGTGAACCGGCCAACCCGCTTGTAGTGGCATCCGATGTTTCACCACCCTGGTATTTCTCAGCGATCTATCGCTGGATCATCATTGCACCAAGGGAGGCAGGGCTATTCAGCGTATTTGCCTTCTTCACCCTGTTTACCATCTACCCCTACATCGACCGCGGCTTCTCTGATCGAGGCGCCAACATGTTGCGGGTAAACCTTGCCATTGGCCTCATCGTTGCAATTTTCTTCGCCACGATGACCATCTGGGAAGCGCTGGTATAGCCATTTAGATACAAATTATTTTTGAGGTAACAAGACAATGCAGGAAGAACAGAATGCATCTGAAAAGAGCAAACCAGCCGATCAAATGAGTGATCCAATAACAGAGAAGTTACTATCCATGTGGCGCTCCCTGAAAACAGGTCTGCACACACTCTTTGCCGATGAAGAAAAGGGCGACTACAACCTGATGAAATACTTCATTGGCATATTGAGCCTCATCCTCTTTTTTGCACTCACAATGGTTGGATACGTCAGTGTAAAAGAGGGCAAGATGGAGTTTAAGCCGGTCATCACAGAGCCGGGCAAGCAGTGTCTTGACTGTCACACAAGAAAAGGCCTTACAGCAGGTGCCATCCGGGACTGGAAGATGTCTCAGCACGCTGCCAAGGGCATTGGCTGTAATGAGTGCCACATCCCCACCAAGGATGCACCAGAACGCATCCAGTCCATGACAACGGTCTGCGAGAATTCAAAGGTTCGGCTGGAGGTCTCATCCAGCAACTGCAAGCAGTGCCATGAAACCAAAGTGACCGAATTTGCCAAAGGCAAGCATTCAAAAGCCTGGTTGGCCATGGAGGCAATGCCAAGCACCAAAGATCAGCCTTATGCCATCATGGATGGCGAAAAAGGGTGCGGCGGCTGCCACAAGATCGGACGCGACGAAGGACAGTGTGACTCCTGCCATACCCGCCACCTCTTCTCCGCCGAAGAGGCGAGAAAGCCAGAGGCATGCGGCACCTGCCACATGGGCTTTGACCACCCCCAGTGGGAGATGTATATCACCAGCAAGCACGGGATGATCTACCAGAGCGAAAAGCATAACTATGACTTCACCAAAAAGATCAAGGACTGGTACAGCGAGCCCTATGATGCTTCCACAAAAACCCCCCGGGCACCGGTCTGCGTAACCTGTCACATGCCGGATGGTGGGCATGATGTCTTAACGGCCTGGGGTTTTCTGGCCTTGAGGCTGCCAGAGGAGGATGCCGAATGGATGGGGTATCGCGCCACGATACTACAGGGGCTTGGCATACTGGATGCAGAAGGCAACCCCACAGAGCGGCTCGGCGCAGTCAAGGCGGCGGATATGGCCAGACTCACCAAAGCAGATTGGGATGCCGAGCGGAAGAAGATGGTCGATATCTGTGCGCAATGCCACGGTGAAACCTGGTCTAAAGGTGAGCTGGAGAAGATCGACGGGCTGATCAAAGAGGCCGATAAACTGATGGCAGAAGCGGTGACCATCGTTCAGGCACTCTATGACGACAACATTCTTCCACGACCCACGGATTATCCGCCCAGCGTGGATCTGCTCAGATTCTATGAAGTCCAAAGCAGCATTGAGCAGACGCTATATGTCATGTTCCTGGAGCATCGGATGCGCACCTTCCAGGGCGGCTTCCACTCCAACCCGGACTATCTGCACTGGTACGGCTGGGCCAAAATGAAGAGGGATCTGGTAGAGATCAGGGAAGAGGCTGCAAAGCTGAGAACCGACCACAAGTAAAAAAGAGAGGCGCAGCAATGGTTACATAGCCAAACCGTGTAACCATTGCTGCAATCCAGATGGAGGCAATATCCCACCAGCTCAAGCCGGTGACTTCAAGCTACGGCTAAAAGCCGGATTGGTCAACCGTTTGGCCAACTCTATTGCTACGCCACATAAAAATTATCATTCAGCTCTGGCTGTGTTTGATTCTTGATATATTCTCATCCCTCACATTGTCGCTTGAATCCTCTTGCCCACAAATGCCCTCTTTTACTGCCCCTCCCCCAATCGGGGACTTTAAACCTCCATCTATTACACCAAAATTTATAAGTTGGTGATTATTAACGAGTTGATCACTATTCTGGTAATTAAATTCACTGAATTAATGGTTATACAGAAAATATAGCTGCAAAATGAGTCGTTTTTTTTTACACTGTTGCAACCCCTATATTTATGCAGATTGATAACTGACTGAAATATAATGCTTAATATTGCCACCTGAGTGATTTATGATAGAAGGCAAAAGCAGGTTCAGCAATAAACGCCGGTAAGAGAAGAGGTAGGTTTGATGCTCTATAAAAAAACAGCACTTGCAGCTCTACTGAGTATTTCGATGGGCGCGGCCAGTGCCGCTGTGGATTACTACTCCGCTGTTCCAGTTGCCGAACTGGAGACGTTTTTTGGGACAACCTCAGGGGCGATCACCGCAGCAAGTGCTGACCCTGGTTACGACCCTGCATTTGAGGGGGCAGGCATCAGAGACTCTTTTGGTTTTGTGGCAGGGGACATCATCTCATTTGATTATAATTTTATGACGGATGAGCTACTGCCAGAGCTTGCAGATGATTATGCGTTTGTGAGTGTAGGTGGCTCAATCACACGGCTGGATCATGTGTTGGGCAGCAACCCGTTATCAGCATCATACCCTTATGAACAAGCAACAGGCTACCTAAGTGCTTCCTATACGGTATCGGAAACAGGCATGTTGGATTTTGGCATCGGCATAGTGGATGCCTTTGATGAGTTTATTGATTCAGCGCTGCTTATTGATAACATTAAAATAATGCGCGCTGGCAGTGAAGTATACAGAAATGGATTTGAGGATATGGACCCGCTGGTTATGGGTATTGGCGATGTCTCTATGGGATCCGACTTTTTTGGTATTGCACCAACAGAAGGGAATTTACAGCTGCTGATGTCTACAACTGCTGTGCCTTTGCCGCCTGCTGTTTGGCTGCTTTTTTCAGGTATTGCCGCACTGATGGGGTTTAGCCGCCATCGGCGGCGCGATGGTTGAGTAAGACCAACTCACTGTAGGGCATATATAGCCAGTCATCAAAAAGCAGCGCGCCTCCCCTGTTAATAACGGGGGAGGCGCGCTGCTTTTTTACGCCAGCAATAAAATCACAATATGTGGCGGCTTGATCCTTGCCACTTCGCAATATGCACCCTGGGCAGTTAGAATACACCTGATATAAAGCAAATAGATGCTTGAAAGGACACGATAGATGCAGAAACAAAAAAGATGCGCACTGACTCTTATGTTTATAGGGGTGCTGGTTTTGCTCACAGCTTGTGGTGGCGCTGAGGATCGGGCGGTAGAGTATTTTAAGCGTGGCACGCAACTCTTTGAAGCAGGTAACTATGTAAAGGCACGGCTGGAATTTAAAAATGTGCTGCAAATCGACCCCAAGTCAGTCGAGTCGCACTATATGTTGGGGCAGATCTATGACAAAGAGCAAGATTGGCAAAATGCATTTATTGCATACTCCAAGGCGGTAAAGGTCAATCCGAATCATCTAAAATCCCAGCTTAGACTGGGACAGTTCTATCTTCTTGGCGGCGACCCGGACAAGGCACGGGCAGCCGCTGATATCGTTATGGAAAGTGACCCCAACAATGTGGAAGGAATGGTGTTGCTGGCGGCCATTGAAAAACGGCTGGGTCACCTGGATGCGGCAATCAACCAGGCCGAAGCAATACTTAAACTGGAACCGGCCAGTGTCGGTGCTCTGCTCCTGCTGGCCAGTGCTTATGAAGAGAGTGGCCGCACCCAGCAGGCCATTACGCTGCTTGAGAAGGGTATTGAGCAGCAGCAGGATAATACATCACTGCATCTTGCCTTGGGTCGGATCTATGCCGCATCAGGAGAGATTGACAGAGCCGTCGGCATGTTGAAGAGGGTGATTGAGCTAAGGCCAGAGAACAGCACTTTTTTGCGCCAACTGGCTATTTTCCAGATCCAAAATGGCAAAATGGATGATGCCGAGAGCGTGCTGAAAGATGGCGTGCAGCAATTCCCTGATGATCTAAAACTCAAACTGGCACTACTGGAGTTTCAAGCCAGGGCGCGCGGTCTTGAGGTTGCAGAAAAAACCATACAGGCCTATGCCACGGCTGACCCGGAAAATTATGAGTTGAAACTCATCCAGGCTGATCTATTTAAAGCCGCTAAGCGCATGGAAGAGGCAGAAAAGATCTATCGCGATATTATTGAAAAAAACCAATTGGAACCCAATGGACTCAAAGCCAGGACGCAACTGGCTGCCATGCTGCTGCTTCGTAACCAACAAGATGAAGCGAAGACATTGGTAGAGGAGGTTATTGAGCAAAATTCACGCGATGCAGATGCACTTTTAGTCAGGGCCAGTATCGCCATGGCCGCTAACGATGCCGACAGTGCAGTTACAGACCTGCGTGTAATCCTGCGGGATGCCCCGGATAATATACAGGCACTGCGCCTGCTGGCTCGTGCGCACGCCATGAAGGGTGAGGTCGAGCTGGCTATTGAAGCCTTGAAAAAGGCAATAGCCATTAATCAAGAAGAGGCGCCACTCTATATTGAATTGTCCCAGCTACAGGCCAGAAAAGGCGACCTGGATTCGGCAGTGGCCGCCCTGGAGTCTGTGCTGAAAATCAAAGCAGATCACTTTGATGCATTGAAAGCATTGATAGCGCTGCATGTTCAGCAAAAGAGGCTGGCTATTGCCATGGATTATGCAAAGCAGCTGCAAAAGGTTCGCCCCGACAGCCATGTTGGTTACTACGGCCAGGGAGTGATTGAGCAGGCCGATAATAAAATTTCTGCCAGTATCAAATCCTTTGAGGAGGCGTTGAAGCGATCCCCCGACTCCTTTGAGGTTATCTCAGCCCTTGCAAAAAGTCTCGTAAGCGAAAAACAGACTGCACAAGCACAAAACCTGGTTGAGCAGGCTTTGAAACAGCAGCCAGAGAGTGCTGCGCTCTATAATCTTCTCTCAAACATCCTGCTTATCCAAAAGCAGCCGGATGCAGCAGAAGATGCACTGCGTAAAGCGATTGAGCTGGCTCCTGCGGCAGCACCCTTCTATCGGAATCTGGCCATGGTCTATCTTTCACATGGTAATACTGAAGATGCAATACAGACCTATAAGGAGGGGTTGAAACAGACGAATGAGAATGCAGCCCTATGGCTTCTGTTGGCCCAGACGTATCAAAGAACGGGCAATGTCGATGAAGCGATTGCTCAATATGAAGCGATTTTGCAAAAATACCCCAATAGTGAACTGGTAGCCAACAACCTGGCGATGCTATTAGCATCAGACACGGCTACACAGCCTGCTTTGGATAGGGCGCTTGAGCTGGCAAAACGCTTTGAGCGTTCAACTAACCCGCTATTCCTCGACACATTAGGCTGGATATATTATCAGCGTGGAGAGTTTGAGCTGGCCAGTACGGTATTAGAGCATGCTGCTGAGAAAGAGCCGGTAGTGCCGATCATTAACTACCACTTGGGCATGGTCTACTTTAAAAAGGGCCAGACCGAAGAGGCAAAAAGAGCTTTAGGGCAGGCCCTCGAATCCAGTGTGCAGGGGCAATGGGTGGATAAAGCCAAGGAGATTTTAAACCAGTTGTAAATGGGTGCTTTTTAAGCCGTTATAATTCCATCAGCGGGTGTGCGCTATTAGTCCGCTGTGGAGAGAAAGGTGACAATATCATCTGCATGCACCCAGGCCATCGCCTTCTGCCCATAGGCCATAGCACTGCTGGTGAAGATGATTGATTCACCAATAACCTGGTCTGTCGCTGTGTTGATAACCTGAACCCTGGATTTAACCTCATCAGCCCCAGCAAGCACCCCCATCACTTCGCGGGAGGTTCCTCCGTTAATCTCATAGCCAATGATCTGAATGCGAACCTTCAGTGATCCCTCTTTTTTGGGGTAGAGTGCAAGCTCTGACAGATGCTGTCGCAGGTTGTTGGAGAGCGAACGGATAAAACCGCTTGATGCCTCTGCCTCATCTGCTCTAATGTTAATACTGCGGTACCCCCCTTTTTCACTGTCACTGATGAGCCCATGGGGGATAGGTGTGCGTACATCAATATTTGCACCGCATGCCACCAGGGTAAAAGATAGAAAAAACAGTAGGGTATGCTGCATGGTACTTCTTTCCAAAAGTGTGTGAAGGCGTATCTCAACTCAATATATTTAGTGTAGCGGGTTTAAGATGTCAGGGTTGAAAATAGTCAGTCCAATGCCAAGCGGGAATGGTGCCTGTGTGCTGCATCAGCAGTTGGCGACACAGCTGCCGGGGTATTGCGTGCGCAGCTACTCCCCCTGGTGGACACTGCTGCCGATCAGCCTGCCCTGGTTTGCCCGTGGCGGCCAGCCGGATCTTATCCACACTGAACTCAATTATGCCTGCTTTTTGAAACGCCCTGGCGTACCACTGGTGGCTACGGCTCACGGCTATTCGCTGGATCCCTTTCTGGCACCCTACTCATCACCTCTGCAACGTCTTCATTATCGTACCGATCTGCGCTGGTTTCTGAACCGCTCCTTGGCAATGGCAGACCGGGTCACTGCGGTCAGCCAATATATTGCAGACAAGTTACAGCTTCATCTGAAGCGCCCGACAGATATTCAGGTGATCTACAACGGCATTGATGAGCAGCGCTTTCGGCCGACATTCGATACCCCGCATAGAAACCGCCCTTTCCGCATCCTCTTTTGCGGCAAACTAACCAGAAAAAAGGGGGCGGACAAGATCATTCCACTGGCCAACAGGCTGGGTGCCGATTATGAGGTCAAGTACGTGGGTGGCGGGAAGCTGGATGCAGAGGCTGCTGGCTCAGGCAGGGTGGTTGCCATTGGAATGGTTCCCTATGAAAAGATGCATGAGATTTACGGTTCGGTAGATGCGCTGTTTATACCCTCTGTGCGAGAGGGGTGCCCGCTGGCCGTGCTTGAGGCGATGGCCTGCGGTCTGCCGGTTGTGGGTAATGACTGTTCGGGAATCCCTGAGCTGGTGGAGGATGGAGAGGGTGGCTTTTTATCTGAAATAGGGCAGATCGAACAGTATGCAGAGGCCTTTGAAAAGCTGCGGAGTGACCCACAGCTCTGCCGCAGCATGGGGGAGTTTAACCGTGCGCAGGTAGAGGAGCGATTCACACTTGCACGCATGGTGAATCAGTACAAAGCCCTGTTTGAATCAGCACATGAGGCAGGCGGTTGAAAAAACGTATCCTCTTCATTACCCGAAACTTTCCACCACTGACAGGGGGTATGGAGCGGCTGAACTACCACGCCTTTGAGTCGCTTTCCGAGCGGTATGAAACGGCTCTGCTTGGCCCCAAGGGGTGTGGTGATTATGCCCTGGGCAGACTTTTTACAGCGATTTCAACAACTTCATCACTGCGGCATCTGTCGCACAGCTGCTTTGAGGCCTATCGACTGTCACGCCAGTGGCGGCCGGATTTGATCATTGCCGGAAGCGGTGTAGCCGCACTGCCGGCCAGATTTGCCGCCCGGTGCAGCGGCGCAGCTACGGTTACTTTTGTACACGGGCTGGATATTATCTACCCCAGCCGCCTCTACCAAATCGGCTTTGTGCCGGCAATCTGCCGCTCAGACAGGGTGATTGCCAACAGCGCCAATACCGCCAGGCTGGCACGCTCTGCCGGGGTTCCGGAAAAATGCATAGAGATACTGCATCCAGGGGTTACACTGCCCCGGCAACCTTCTGAGCTGCCGTCGCCTCAATCGGGTTTTAACCTGCAAGGAAAGAGGGTTCTACTGGCGGTGGGTCGGCTGATCCGACGCAAAGGGCTCCCTGAGTTTATCCGCTATGCGCTGCCTGAAATTGTGCAATCAGAGCCTGATCTGCTCTTTTTGGTGGTTGGCGCAGCTTCAGAGTCATCACCACTTAAAAAGGAGGGAATTGAAGCAGATCTTCAGCAGGCTATCATGGAGGCAGGCATGCAGAAGCATGTGAAACTGCTGGGGCGCCTCTCTGATGAACGGCTGGAGCAGCTCTATTCCATTGCCTCTCTGCATATCTTTCCGGTACTGGATCTGCCGGGAGATGTGGAGGGTTTCGGGATGGTGGCGATCGAGGCCGCTGCCCACGGGGTGCCGACTATCGCCTTCAATAGCGGCGGTGTGCCGGATGCAGTCAAGGATGGCGTGACCGGTTATCTGGTAGAGCCAGAGAATTATAGCGCCTTCTCCCAAGCGGCAATTCGGGGGCTGAATGCACCGGGCAAAGCACTTTCTGCGCAGTGCTGCATCGAATATGCCGCCCATTTTTCATGGGACAAGTATGGCCAGCGTCTGTCGGCTATTTGTGAGAAGACACTTTGCGATCCCTCACCGACCAGCTGAATTCACACGGCACCTCTTGCTGATGTGATAATATTTCGTCCCTGGCGCAAGCCTCATCTACGGGTCAAGAAAAAAAGCCATGTCTGGAAATAGCATCGGAAAACTCTTCACTGTGACATCCTTTGGCGAGAGCCACGGCCCGGCCATCGGCTGCATTGTCGATGGCTGTCCTCCGGGGATGGCGTTGAAGGCCGATGATCTGCAAAAGGATCTGGATCGCCGCCGTCCAGGCACCTCCCGCCACACCACTCAAAGAAAAGAGCCGGATCAGGTACAGATCCTCTCTGGCGTATTTGAGGGAAGGACCACTGGCTGCCCCATCGGTCTGATCATCCATAATCAGGATCAGCGTTCAAAAGACTACACCAGTGTGATGGATCGCTTTCGCCCCGGCCATGCCGATTACACCTATACACAAAAATATGGTCACCGTGACTACCGTGGCGGTGGCCGCTCCTCTGCGCGTGAGACTGCGATGCGGGTGGCCGCAGGTGCCGTTGCAAAAAAGTATCTGGCTGAACATTGTGGCATAGCAGTTCGTGGTTATCTGGCGCAGCTGGGCCCCATCAAAATTAAAAAGCTGGAGTGGGATCAGGTAGAACAGAACCCCTTTTTCTGCCCCGATCCTGACCGGGTTCCAGAGATGGAAGCCTATATGGATCAGCTGCGCAGAGAGGGAAACTCTGTCGGTGCACGCATCAATGTGGTAGCGACAGGCGTGCCACCTGGGCTGGGCGAGCCTGTCTTTGACCGGCTGGATGCGGATATCGCCCAAGCGCTGATGTGCATCAATGCAGCCAAAGCGGTAGAGATTGGCGCAGGCTTTGACTCTGTTGAGCAGAAAGGCACCGAGCACCGGGATGAGATGCGGCCAGATGGTTTTTTGAGCAACCACGCAGGCGGGATACTGGGTGGAATCTCAAGCGGACAGGATATTCTTGCCAGCATGGCCCTGAAGCCGACCTCCAGCCTGCGCATTCCGGGGCGCACGGTTGACATCCACGGGAAGGCGACCGAGGTGGTCACCGAGGGACGGCACGACCCCTGCGTCGGCATCCGTGCCACACCCATTGCGGAGGCAATGCTGGCAATTGTGCTGATGGATCATCTGCTGCGCCATCGGGCGCAAAATATGGGTGTAAAATCCGGGGTACCAGTCATCCCTCCTGGTCAGCAATAAGACAGGCATAGTAACAGCGAGCAAACTTGCTCTCTGTTTCAGGTATATATAATTCAATGCCATACTGGCGTCTATCCGGTTTCTATCTGTTCTATTTTGCAGCACTTGGCGCATTGATCCCCTATTGGGGGTTATATCTTAAATCCCTCGATTACGATCCGGTTGCCATTGGCCAACTGATGGCGCTGCTGATGGCCACCAAGATCATTGCACCCAATATCTGGGGCTGGATTGCCGATCACACAGGGCGGCGCATGGCGATTGTGCGCACCGGCTCGCTGTTGGCATTCCTGGTATTTATCGGCATCTTTTGGGCGGAGGGTTTCTGGCCCCTGGCGTTGACCATGGTCTGCTTCAGCTTCTTCTGGAATGCCTCGCTGCCGCAGTTTGAGGCGGTAACCCTCAGCCACCTCGTGGGGCGGGTACGCTACTACAGCCGCATCCGTCTCTGGGGATCCATTGGTTTTATTCTGAGTGTTGTCGGGTTGGGGATGGTGCTGGATAGCCAGGATGCAGCTATTATCCCACTGGTTGTAGTATGCCTCTATTTTCTGATCTGGCTGATGAGTCTGGCGGTGCCTGAAAAGAGTGCAGCCACACATCCCCATGAGTCAATACCCCTGGGGCAGCTGTTGCGCCAGCCGGCCATTGCCGCTTTTCTTGCAGCGGCTTTTTTTATGCAGATGGGGCACGGTGCCTACTATGCCTTCTACTCCATCTACCTGAGTGACCATGGTTATACCAGTGCGATGATTGGTCAGTTGTGGGCGCTGGGTGTAGTGGCGGAGGTGTTGATATTTCTGGTGATGCATCGATTGCTAAACCGCTTCACTGCACGACGGATATTGATGGCCAGTCTGCTGCTGGCAGCATTGCGCTGGATTCTGATCGGCAACTTTCCTGACACGCTGTGGCTGATACTGTTTGCACAACTGCTGCATGCCGCAACCTTTGGAACTTTTCACGCAGCGGCCATGCATCTGGTGCACCACTACTTTCGGGGGCGTCACCAGGGGCGGGGGCAGGCACTGTACAGTAGTCTAAGCTTTGGTGCAGGCGGTGCGGTTGGCAGCCTCTATAGCGGGTTCCTCTGGTCAGGTGCCGGGCCTGCGGTGACATACGGCGTCTCGGCAGTGGTATCGCTTTTGGCTTTTGGGCTTATCTGGAGATGGGTGGATAGCAGTGAAGATCATGAGGAGATGCAGGTATGAACTACAGTCTAAATGAAGTTTGTGAGCAGATCGGGGTTCGGTTTGAGGGGGATGGCACACTGCTGATTCGTGGTGTCAACACGCTCAATAGCGCCCGTGGCGATGAGGTGACCTTTGCCGAAGCGAGCCGATATTACGAAAAGGTATCCCAGGGAGAGGCCGCAGCCATCATTGTGGCAGAAGATTTTCCAGATATGCCGGGGCGCAACCTGCTGCGGGTCACCAACCCAAGGTTTGCCTTTATACAGATCATGGAGATGTTTGTTGCGCCACCAGAGGTGACAGGGGTGCATCCGGATGCCAGTGTTGCAGATGGAGCTGTACTGGCTGAAAGTGTCTCGGTAGGCGCATCGGCTGTGATTTCGGATCAAGCCCATATTGGCGCACACACGGTGATTGAAGCCGGTGCCTATATTGGCGCAAATGTCACGGTTGGGGAGCAGTGCCATATCGGAGCCAATGCGGTATTGATGCACGGGATCAGGCTGGGAGACAGGGTGGTCATCCATGCCGGTGCAACGATTGGGGGCGAGGGCTTTGGTTTTGTCTGGCTCAATGACCACCACCACAAGGTGCCCCAGCTGGGTTCCGTACAGATCGATGATGATGTGGAGATTGGCTGCAACAGCTGTGTGGATCGCGCAACAATGGGGCTGACCCGCATCCGGCGCGGCACCAAGATTGATAATCAGGTACATATTGCCCATAACAATGATATTGGTGAGGATGTCATCATCGCCGGTCAGTTTGGTTCATCGGGCAGTGTAACGATTGGCAACCAGGCAATTTTTGGAGGCAAGGCCTGCATTGCAGACCATCTGAGTGTGGGTGAAAAAGCCCAGGTAGGCGGAGCCAGCGTTATCATAAAGGACATCGAGGCCGGCGCAGTTGTGTTTGGAATGCCTGCCCAGCCAAAGCGCCAGACATTTCAAGAGATGGCAGCACTCAAGCGGCTGCCTGAGCTGGTTAAGAGGGTAAAAGCGCAAGAGCAAGAGTTACAGCAGTTGCAGAAGCTGGTGGCTGAACTTTGTGAAAAGGGTGGCACCTCTGGGAACGGCATAAAGTAATGGTGAAGATACTATGAAAAAAATCAAAGTCCTTTTTGTCTGCATGGGCAATATCTGCCGCTCCCCTACGGCACATGGCCTGCTTGAAGCCCTGGTTGAGCGGAAAGGGTTGGCGGACGCTATTGAGGTGGATTCAGCCGGAACGCATGCCTATCATCTGGGCAAGGCTCCTGATCAACGCTCGCAGAATACCGCACAAAACCGGGGATTGGACATCAGCCAGCAACGGGCGCGCAAGGCACAGAGCGATGATTTTGTGCAGTATGATTACATTCTGGCAATGGATCAGGAGAATTATCATGCGCTCTGCGCCATCTGCCCGGAAGGTATGGAGGAGAAGTTGCAGCTGCTCATGGACTATGCGGCCCATCTGAAAATGCGCGAGGTGCCTGACCCCTATTGTGGCGGCCCGCAGGGCTTTGAAAAGGTGTTTGACATGGTGGAGGCGGCGGTTGAAGGGCTGCTGGAAGATATCTGCGAGCAGCGCTTTAGCCAGTAGCACGCCCGTTTCAGCAGGCTGAAAGCCCCCCCCTCCATTGCGGAAGGGGGGGCTTTTCTATCTATTCATCACTGCTGGGCGGTGGAGTGGGCTCGGACTCTTTCTTAACCGGCTTCTCACTCTTGGGCGGCGCTTCCTTTTTTGGCTGAGGCGTTTTTTCAACTTTAGCTTTAACGGCCGGTTTTTTTGCCGGAACAAGTTTCTCTGACAGTGCAGTATCGCTGCTGGCTGGCTTTGTCTCAACCTGCTTCAGGGGTTCCGCACGCTTCGCTGTTGCCGCCTTGGGCTTCGCTTTTGCGGCTGGCTTGGGTTTGGCTGCTGGTTTTGGCTTGGGTGAAGCCTTCTCTTCCGCTGCTGCAGACGGGGGTTGGATCCCCTGTTTGGTCTCCACCTGCTGAAGCTTTGGCATGGCATCGGTTTTATCGGCTGGCACTTTTGCCACAGCGGCTTGCGGCTGTGGCTCTTTGACTGGATCGGCAGAGATCTTTTCTACTGGCTTGGCAGCAGGTTCCAGCTTGTTTGGCTGCTCCTTCGGTTTTTCCTGAGCCGTTGCGGGTTTGGCCTCATCTTTCCTGGGCTCTTTGGCTGCTGTGGGCGCTTCCGCGCTTGTACCTGGAGCGGCACGCTCCTCTACCCTGTTTTGGGGTTCTGCTTCTGCACTATCCGTTACGGGCTTTGCCTGAGGGGCTCTGGTTTTTTCCTGCGCTGTCGGTGTGCCGCTCTCTTCTGCTTTAGGTGCTATAGCGGCATCACGATTTGCAGGACGACGGGGTCTGGGGCGCCGACGCGGGGCGGGTTTTGCCTCGCCTTGCTCTCCACCGCTTTGTGGTGCGATAGAGGAGGCATCGGCGGGTGCTGCTGCATCTCCAGTTTGCTCGATCTCACTGTTTGGAATAAACGCTGCCTCTGTCGAACTATTTTGTTCGGTCTCGGTTGATGGTCTGCGTCGACGTCCGCCACGGCGTCCCCGTCGGCTTCCTGTGCGTTGAGGTTTCGGTTGCTCTGCCTGCTGCTCGTCGGATACTGGAGCATCATTCCCTGCTGTTTTCGGCTCTGCCTTGGTGATATCCCTTTGCTTTTCAGGTTGCTGAGGCTTTCTGCTGCTTGCTTCGCTGGTGCGTTTGGTGCCCCTGCCTCCCCGGCCGCTGGGTCTGCGCCCGCTGCTGCTCTGGCGCCCCTGGCCTCCCCTGTCATCTTGTTTGGGTTCCGTTTTTTCTGACGTAGCTGTGCTCTCCTGGCGTGCTGATTCAGTCACCTTTGAGAAGACCCCGAAAATCTTTTTAAGAAGACCAGGTTCCTCACTTTTAGGTTCGCTTTTGGGCTCGCTTTTAGGTTCACTGACACGCTGCGGTGCAGGCTGAGCCGGTGTAATGCGCTTTACCGCTGGTTGTTCGCTCTTGATATTGCTTGGTTTAACAAAATCAGGAGCTCTCTTTTCAGTCTCTGTCGCCATTTGATAGCTGGCAGTGTCAGACTCTGGAGATGGGAGCTCATGAGTGCGGACGCGCTCTATGCTGTAGTGAGGTGTCTTGAGTTCTGCATTTGGCACCAATACCACATGCACGGACTGACGCTGTTCAATGTCATGAATGGCTTCACGTTTTTCATTGAGCAGGAAGGTTGCAACATCGATAGGCAGCTGGGCGATGACCCGCCCCGTGTTCTCCTTCATCGTCTGCTCTTCAATAATGCGCAGAATCGAGAGTGCCAGGGACTCAACGCCACGAATGTAACCATGCCCGTCACAACGCGGGCAGACGTGCTGGCTGGTGGATTCGCCCAGTGAGGGGCGCAGGCGCTGGCGTGACATCTCCATCAACCCAAAGCGGGATATTCGGCCAATCTGGACGCGGGCACGATCCTGCTTCATCGCCTCTTTAAGCCGGTTTTCCACCTCTCGCTGGTTACGCGCGGGCGTCATATCAATGAAGTCGATGACAAACAGTCCGCCAAGATCACGCAGGCGCAGCTGGCGACCAATTTCATCGGCCGCTTCGAGATTGGTATTGAGGGCGGTCTCTTCAATATCTGCACCTTTGGTTGCACGTGCAGAGTTGATGTCGATGGAGGTGAGCGCCTCAGTGGGGTCAATAACAATGGCACCGCCAGAGGGGAGACGGACTTCTCGCTGGAAGGCTGACTCAATCTGACTCTCTATCTGGTAGCGGGTAAAGAGCGGAACCTCATCATCATACTTGCGGATTTTTTGCAGGTAGCTGGGCATGACATGCTTGATGAAATCACAGGCCTCATCATAGACACTGGGGTTGTCGATGACGATTTCACCGATGTCTGCTCTGAGATGATCCCGGATCGAACGGATGATGACATTGCTCTCCTGGTAGATCAGGAACGGAGCCTTCTGTTCATTGGCGGAGGTTTCGATGGCTGCCCAGAGGTGATTCAGATAGTCCAGATCCCACTGCAGCTCCTCTTCGTTCTTGCCCAATCCCGCCGTGCGAACAATAAGCCCCATGTTTTCCGGGATGGTCAGCTTGCTCATGGCATCCCGGAGTTCACTGCGGTCAACGCCTTCGATGCGACGAGATACACCACCAGCACGAGGATTGTTGGGCATCAAAACCAGGTAGCGTCCAGCCAGGGAGATGAAGGTTGTGAGAGCCGCGCCTTTGTTGCCGCGCTCCTCTTTCTCAACCTGGATGACAATCTCCTGCCCCTCTTTGATTGCATCTTTGATGCTGGGGCGACCTCCAGATTTGAGGGCTTCCTTGGAAAAGTAGGTGCGGGCGATCTCTTTTAGCGGGAGGAACCCGTGGCGTTCAGAGCCATACTCTACAAAGGCGGCTTCCAGACTTGGCTCGACCCGGGTAACCTTACCTTTATATATATTGGCTTTTTTCTGCTCCTTGCCAGGGATTTCGATATCAAGGTTTTGGAGTTTTTGGCCATCCACGATGGCAACACGCAACTCTTCAGGCTGAGTTGCGTTAATCAGCATTCTTTTCATATTGTCTGTATCTCTCGGCGCATCGCTCTGCATATGTTGCCGTGGATTGCGTTCAGACCGTACCGAAATCGTTCACTTTACATCAGCGGTTTCGTTGATATGCAGGAGGGGATTCGTCTCTATCCCAGCTTATGCTGAATGAGGCATAATTCTCCGCTTGCAAACAGGGGTGGTACAGCTGCCGATCCAGGGCGCGGGCAGGCGCGTGCGATTAATTTTTAATAACCCCTCAAATAACGAGGGCAATTGGTTGTTCAGTGCACACTCAAAACCCTATAACTAACAGCGTACCGCGATATTTTAGGAGCAACCTCTACAGTCTATTTTGTGCGATCCATGGCACATATTCTCTGCGGCGACCCCGCCATATAGATTCTGGTGTGTGCTCTGGTTTAGATTGTGCATTTTGACACCCGTTCCACTCCAAACAGGTGCCTTGTAACAGGTTTATTTACAGGGAGGGTCTATCAATCTCTTATTTGGATAAACGCAGCTCACCATCGGATAACTATAGCAGCCTTGCTGGGATGCAGCAATTAATTACAAGATCCATCGCAATGCCAGTATCCCAAATACACACAGAACCGCACTATTGAGTATATTTCTTTGAGCCGTATTTTGGTTGCTGATCAACTCACATCCATAGAGCACAATTGCTGATTTCAGCGCAATCTCAGTCAAATTGACACCCAGGAGGTGAATGTCCTGAAAAAAGCCAACCAAAAGAACAATAAAAAGGGTCAGACAGTCTGCAGAAGTTGTTTTAAATCCCAATCCTTTTGTCAGCTTTAGCGTAACGGCAATGCTTCCAGCCAACAGGGAATAGATGACAACCTCAATACCTCCCATGCTCTCAGGAAGGTGAAGCGTACTCAGATAGACCATGAATATGGCACATATAAAGACACTTCCCTGCTGAATAATGGATCGTCCTGCACGCCCAAAAAACAGATCCAGAGCCAGCACCACAACAAGCAGCGCCGATATAATAGCGAAATCACTGGACACCGATGGTATAGCCACAGCAACATAGATCAGCAGGAACGGGATCATGATCTGGAGGAATAAAAACTGACATGTTCCAGCCTTTGAAAGCAGCCCCTGCTCCTGATCTACGGGGTTGGAAGGTAGCATGGTGGCAGCATATTCCTTGGATGGACGCCGCCAGCCACGCTGTTCAGCTTGTGTCAGTAAGATAAAAATAGCCCCGCAAACCAGACTGTATAGCATCAGAATGATCCAATCTGCTTCATAGGTTAATGCCAGCGCACTTAACACAAAGAATGCCTGGGTAGAGTAGATGGCCACTACCGATGCCTGGTGGCTGAAGCCTAGATCAAGCAGGCGATGATGGATGTGATTCCGCGTAGCATGAAATATATTCATTCCCCCTTTGGCACGCAGAAAAAGCACCGCCAGAATGTCAATAACCGGAAGCCCAAGCAGCAGCGCAGGCAATGCCGGGCTTAGTGCTGTATTAATCTGCTGCGTGAGAATGATCACAAGAAATGCCAGTGTAAAACCCAAAAACTGGCTGCCGCTATCACCCATAAAAACTTTTGCAGGATAGGTGTTGTAGCGGAGAAAACCGATGACCCCCCCCATCACAGCACAGGCAATCACCACTACCTGGTTGATGCTCTCCCCCGCCTGATAGGCAATAAACAAAATGCCTAACAGCGTTAACAGTGACTCCCCACCCGCCAGGCCATCCAGGCCATCTGAGTGGTTGATGGCATTAATCACCCCAACCATTGCAAAAAAAGTAAACGGAATCGCAATTGAAGGTGGAAGTGTTTCTGTAACAAAGGGTATCCGATCAATTGACAGACCACCGTAAAACACGACGATTCCAACTGCAATAAACTGCCCAATAAACTTCACATAGTGGTCAAGCTCGCGTTGATCATCCAGCGCACCAAACCCAAATAACACGATACTGCCCATCACATAGGCACACAGCTGATCCGTCATTGGCATCCAGATCAACAGCGGAACCAGTGCCCCTAGAACGATACCAACCCCCCCTACCCTGGCTATAGGGGTACAATGCACTTTGCGCGCACTGGGCTGATCTATCATCCCAATATAAGGCGACAGCCGCACCATCAGCGGCAGCACTACCATGCTGATAACCATTGCCGTTATAAGAGCAAACAGGGCCTGCATTTATCTACCGATATGCCCGGCTACACACAAATAAAGCTGATTTTCAAATGATCAATCCGGCACATAGTCTTTCAGCACAGGTGTCATATCACGCATAAAATCAGCTAATTTCTCATCCCCATCACTCCATTCTTCATTAGGGGCAACCATCGTTGTCAAACGAATCAACGCACCATCCGTTCTATTTCTTTGCAACCCATCCACCAATAGATACCACTTCACCAGATATTCATTAGTAATCACCCGGCCTCGCTGTTGAAACCAGTAATAGACCAATACCTTGGACTCACCCATCTGCATTTGAACGCGATTGACATCTACCGAGCCACCTCCAGGCAGGACGTTTTCAATTTTCTGCTGGGTGATTTTGTTAATCTTCCAGCCACCGCCGGGCAGACAGGATTGTGGTGAGTGCGCAGACTCACCGGCTCGCTGTGAAGCATAATAGGCAGCATAAAAATTGACTGTTCTGCCATGTTCATCCACATAATCTGCAATCACATAATCGGTAAGATCCAGCTCTTCAAGATAGATGTCCTTTATTCGATCACGCTGCCCATGCCATGAACCAACGTCTACTGGAAATTTATCAAGGCTTGTTCGGCTAACTACCGCATCCTGTCGACCTTCAAGGATAGGCGTAACAACTGAGGCGACAGCCAATACCAGCAGCAATCCATAAAATGTTGCAGGTACTGACCTGAACTTTACTAATACATTTTTGGGGGGGGGGCGAGGATAATCAATCCCAAATACCTCTTGGAATGAGTGCTGCTCAGAACCTGTTTTGTAGACCAGCCACATGATTCCTATCAGCATAACCATACAGACCATGAAGAAGAGCCAACCTTCAAAATCATGCAAAAACCCTTCGGCCATATCAGTGCCCCAGTATTCGACCATGACTCCAATAATGCCAATTCGAATACTGTTCATGATAATAGTGAGCGGGATACTGGCAAGGAATACAAAAGCACGTTTCCAAAGGGAAACCCTGAAAAAATAGGCCATAATGAACGCAATGCTCATCAGTGGAAACAGGTATCGCAGCCCATTGCAGGCTTCCACAACCTGGAGCTTGTAGCTGCCAAGATCTATTACATTGCCTTCCAAAAAGACGCTGATTCCAAACAGCCGTATGGTAGCCACACCTATTTCAGAGGAGATCAGCTGAAGTTTTAGTGAAACGGCATTATAAAGAAATGGAGGTAGTGGAACGGTAAAAAACAGCAATAACAGCGGGGCCCAAAGCAACATCAGGCCTCGCTTGCCAAGATAGGCCAATACAATCCCGGCTAAGGTGATAAGAATAGAGTAGTGAACAACAAGATATATTGTACTCAGTGACCCTGCAAAACCGAGCAATATACCAACTACCACAATGGGAAGACCAAGCCATGATCCCTCAAGCGGCAACTGCCGCAGCTCTTCACTTTTTTGCCAAACCAGGAAAAGCGAGATTAGAGGCAGGATATAGGCGTGGCTGTACTCCTCTTTTTTGGACCACAGACTCTCTAATTCAACCAAGCCATCCCAAAAAATGAAAGCAAGCACAGCTGTTAGCACCGCAACTAATGCCCACCGCAAAGGAGTTTCCCGCCAAATCGTAGTTCCAACCATCTATCTCCACACCTTTATAATGAAGCATATATTTTTATTTCTGCTTAATTACAGATTAACTCTTCTTAATTTAAACCCATTAGTTTTTACGCTGGCCTATAAAATCTATAAATAGATACCATAAAAACAGCGCATTGGTCACTACATAGCGTCGAAGTAGCCGCTGAGGCTCTTGCATTAGCCTATGAAACCATTCCAAACCAATGTATCGCATCCATTTCGGTGCTCTTGAGATGGCCCCTGCATGAAAGTCAAATGCCGCGCCAACTCCAAGCAACACTGCTGGTTGCAAATTTTCTGCATGGCGGGACATCCATAATTCCTGTTTAGGTGCCCCAAGCCCGACCCATATTAAATTAGGTTTTTTTTGCTGAATTCGCTCGTGCATTTCTTGCTCCTCATCAGCAGTTAATGGCCTAAATGGTGGTGATTCCCAACCAACAATCGTGGCTTTTGGATATCGCAACTCCAACATCCGCACCAAATTTTTCAACACATCAGGGTGGCCACCATAAAGGTAATGCTTTAGCCCAAGCTCCTCTGATGCTGAAAAGCAATCCTCAAAAAAATCAGGTCCAGCAACTTGCTGGATAGCCGAATGGCCTTTCAACCGACCAACCCAGTAAACAGGCTTGCCATCAGGCGCACACAGAAAGGCTTGATTGAGCACGCAACGGTACTCTAGATCGCATCTTGCCATAACCGCAGTATGGACATTGCAGAAGCAGATGTAGCCACCATTTCCAGTTTCACAATGCGCACCAACTATAGCAAGCGCTTTTTTACGATCTATATCCGAAATATTCACACCAAGCAGGTCAAATTTGTCAGGCATATCTATTGTTCACCATGACTAACCCTAATAGCTCTTGAAATCATGCTCTTTCTAAAAGGATCTTTTCATAAATGCGTAAAAGTTCTTTTTTGGCAGTATCAGCTGTATATTTTAAGTCAAACTCATCTCTTGCTGCTCGCCCCATTGTTTGTAGTGACTTTTTATCCAACATTGATTCATTCACTACATTTGCAAGATCATCTGAGTCACCAGGGTTAAATTTTTTTCCGGTTACATCTTCCAAAATCAGCTCATCCAAACCACCCAAACGTGAACACAAAACAGGTTTACCTGAAGCAAATGCTTCCAGAACAACCATAGGAAACCCTTCATAGCAAACTGAGGGAATAACAATAAATGCCGATGCGGCCATTAACGATTGGATGCTCTCTTTAGATTGATGGCCCAACATATGGGCTTTCCCAATTTTTACCGCTGCTTTTTGCCGCATATCAGAAAACAGTGGCCCATCACCAGCCACCATCAGCTGCAAACCATTAACTTTAGACCATGCATCAAGAAGCACATCTACACCTTTCTCTTCAGCTATTCGGCCAACAAAGAGTGCATAGCCCCCCACATCAAAACATGGATTAGGTGGAATCGGTAAAAAATTAGCTTTTATGCTGATTCTATTCTCAGGTAACCCACCCCGTACCAATCTGGTTTTGGCAAAGGAGGTAAGCGCCAAATAGCAGCTAACTTTTGAATTGAATGTGCCCATTAGACAATGAAACATCTGCATCGAGGCTACAGCCGCTGTTGCTGTGATGGAATTACGGTAACATCGATAATATAACGCAGGCACGGGAATTCGACCTACGCAGCGCTCACAAACCTCTCCTTTTGTGAATAACATTGCATTTGCACAAATGAGTCTAAAGTTATGCAGCGTTTGAACCACAGGAACTCCAGCACTCTTACATGCAACATAAGCGCTTGGCGATAATAATGGAAATGTATTATGGAAATGTGCAATATCTGGCCGCTCCCTCTGAAGCGCTTCCGCTATACGCTGATAGCCACGCCTGGACCATACAGTTTCAATGCCAGTGCGGAGAAGTTCTAGCCATTTGCCATCATTTATTATTTCGTTATGGAGAGACAGTGAAACAACATCAACACCCGCCTCTTTCATCAAATTCTTTTCATTTTCAAAAACCACATCCTCACCGCCAGGTTGACGATAAGCGACATGACACATCAATACTTTCAAAGCAAAAACCTCAGAATCCTATGCTGAATGCAATTTTTCATAAACGATTTCAGATGAACAAAATTATTCCTGGTAAAACGCATACATAGTGTAATATTCTTAAATTACCCAGACCGCATTTTTAAAAAACCATCATGAAAGTCACAGTTATCACCCCTGTCTTAAATGGAGCCAGCACTATCAGTAGATGTATAAACTCAGTAAAAGCGCAAGATTACAAGGATATTGAGTACATAATTATAGATGGCGGCTCAACAGATGATACAGTAGAAATCATACAGTCGTGTGGTATCCAATATATCTCTGAGCCAGATGCCGGAATATATGATGCATTTAATAAGGGCATACGAGCCGCAACAGGTGAAATTATACATATATTAAATGCAGATGACATGTATGCTGCAACCGATGTTATAACACGTATGGTTAATCATATGATTAGCCTGCAATTAAGCGTCGGCCATGGATATGTAGAGCAAATAAATCAAGCGGGTCAGGTAATTAAGCGGATTGGTAAAGATGTATCAAAACAGGAGTTACTATCAAAAATGAGGGTGGCGCACCCATCTGCCTTTATCAGAAAGCATGTTTATTTAAAATATGGGGGTTACAGCGTAGGATTTAAAATCGCAGCAGATCATGAATTTTTCCTTAGAATATGGGATGCGTGCCATGTTGGGTTTTTGCCCATTGTAACCACCAAAATGCGGCTTGGCGGCGCGAGCAACTCACAAGTTGAGTTAAGTTATAGAGAATCACTATCTGCCAGCATACTTCACGATGCTAATCCAATTAAAGCAATAGTGCGGTACTATTATGAAAGGTTAAAATCCATTCTGCCTGGAGTGCAGCCAAAGCCATAGAAGAATCATGTATTAATTTTCCATGCGTAAGGTTTAAACCTTCGCCTTTCAGGCGAACAGATTTATCTCTCAGCAGTAGGAGTTGCTAGGATGCTTCCCTAGTTACTGGGGGATAAGAGATGAAATATCGGTATGGTAG
>JAKISI010000098.1 GCA_021648685.1 Candidatus Polarisedimenticolaceae bacterium | reverse complement strand
CCCGCAACATCACATAAAGCGCAACCTTGGTCGCTGTTGCAGCAAGAAAGACCGTTACCACTGAGGGGGCATAGGTGTAGGCATTGGGCAGCCAGAGATGCAATGGAAACAGTGCCAGCTTCAGCGCGATACCGATCATGATGAAGGCAAAACCGGTATTGACGGTTTTAAAGTGGGCCACCTCAGGCAGGCGCACCGCCAGATCCTGCATATTCAAGGTGCCGGTTTGTGAATAGATCAGCCCGACACCGATCAGAAAAAAGGTGGCACCAATCGTACCCATAATCAGGTATTGGTAGGCAGAGGTGAGTGCCTGCCGCTTTCTCCCCAGGCTGATCAGCGCATACGAGGAGAGTGATGATATCTCTAAAAAGACAAAAACATTAAAAATATCACCTGTCTGCGTGATTCCCAGCAGACCGGTCAGACAGAGCAACATAGCACTATAGAACAGCGGAATCTGATCTTCCGGGATCTCCTGCTCTACACTGAGCAGTGCATAGGGCAGCGTAACCGCTGCGATACCCGCAACAATCAGTGCCACAAAGGCATTGACGGCATCAATGCGGTATTCGATCCCCCAGGGTGGCGCCCATCCGCCCAGCTCATAACTGATCAGGCCGCCACTGAGTACCCCGTACAGCTGCATGCTGGCAAACAGTACACAGAGAAAAGTAACTACCAGAGTGACGGCCCATGGGAGCCGGCCACGGGGCAAAACAGCTACAATAGGGGCGGCAATAAGCGGTACTGCAACCAGCAGCAGGCTAATATTATTTTCCATTACAGCGAATGATCCAACTCGTGAATTTCATCCTCTTCAATGGTGCCATAGGCCTCTTTAATGCGCACCACCAGCGCCAGCGCCAGCGCAGTCATCGCCACACCCACCACGATGGCGGTGAGAATCAGCACGTGCGGCAGCGGGTTTGAATAGAGCTCAATACCCTCGGTAAGAATTGGTGCAGCACCCCCCTCCACCGTGCCGACACTGATATAGAGGAAAAACACAGCGACCTGAAAAATATTCAGGCCAATGATTTTTTTTATGAGATTACCGCGACTTATAACGGTATAGAGCCCCACCATCATTAAGAAAATCACTACCCAGTAGTTGTAGTGGTCAATAAAGAAATCCATTATCCTAGAACCCTCAGTTGGACGGCTTGCAGAGTAGTCCTGACAGTTTGTCTACCCAATAGGATCATGTTCTGCCTCTGCCTGCGAAGGCAAAATAGAGAATCAGCATGACGGCAGCAACGGTAATGCCTACCCCCAGCTCTACCAGCAAAATACCCAGGTGTTGCCCTGCAATCTTGGTGCTGCCCAGGACGCTGTAATCCAGATAGTTGGCACCTAACAGTAGTGTAACCACACCAACACCCGCGTAGAGCAGCAGGCCAAAGCTGGCCAAAATGCGCAGCACTTGAGAGGGGATGATCTTCTCTGCCGCATCGAGCCCAAACACCAAAGCGTAGAGTATGATGGCGGCGCTAAAGATCACCCCGGCCTGGAAACCTCCACCAGGCCCAAAGTCACCATGAAATTGAACATAGAGTGCAAAAATAATAATCAGCGGGATAAGGAATTTTGAGACAACATGCAGAATAAGGTTAGGTTTCATCCTTTCCCCCCTCACTCTCCACCTTGGCGCCAGATTTTGGACGCCTTCCACCGATCAGCAGCAAAACAGCAACCCCCGCGGTAAAGACAACCGCAACCTCTCCCAGTGTATCGAACCCGCGATAACTCGCCAGCACAGCGGTCACCATGTTTGGGACACCTGTGTCTGACATGGTATTTTCAATGTAATAGCGCGCAACATGCGTCTGCGCAGGCGCATTAGGGTCGCCAAAACCGGGGATATCCCAGGTGCCATAAACCAGCGCGGCGCCGGTTATGCCCACTACCGCCAACGGCAGCCATGGGCGGTGGGCGCGTGAGGGTTTCTCCTCATAATCACCCTCATGGCCCCTCTTCCGGCTTTTTGTCAAAGCCAGTGTAGCCAGCATCAGCACCGTGGAGATCC
>JAKISI010000071.1 GCA_021648685.1 Candidatus Polarisedimenticolaceae bacterium | reverse complement strand
ATCGCAAATCTCAGTGGGTCGCTTTGTTCACGACTGATCTCGATTTGTCGGTTGAGCAGGTTATTGAATACTATGGTGCTCGCTGGAAAATCGAATCAGGGTTTAAAGAAATCAAACAGGATATCGGTAGCACGAAGAGTCAGACTTGGAACCCTCACGCGGTTATGAATCATCTCAATTTTTGCATGATGGCGGCCACCGTGACTTGGATTTATGCAGATCGTCTTGATTACACACCAACGCGTTGTTACGCTGTCAATAATCGCAA
Source organism: Candidatus Polarisedimenticolaceae bacterium (assembly GCA_021648685.1). Classification (GTDB taxonomy): domain Bacteria; phylum Pseudomonadota; class Gammaproteobacteria; order Chromatiales; family Chromatiaceae; genus WFXD01. The sequence goes on along the minus strand of JAKISI010000071.1, from coordinate 11,292 downwards.
ACACTTTGCCTTTTCTGACGTGAGAAAGCTGATTACTCAAGCTGCTCTCGATAAAGATTTTATTAGGGTTTGCCCTAAACCAGGCAAACCCACTCAAAATTCCTTTATTGCTGCACTACTGCGCATGGTGGCTTAGGGAAAAACGGGAAACTTTAGTTATTGAGCTTACGGGTTTGTCCCGTAGCACGATCTATCTGCGTATCTCAAAAAATGAGTTTCCTGCGCCCATTTCATTAGGAGGTCGGGCAGTGGGTTGGGTAGAAAATGACGTTAATCAATGGCTGGCTGAGAAGGTGGAAGCCAGCCGTGGTGTGAAGTAATGGGCAGAGCCTTAAACCCCAATTGGGCAAAGATTCATCGAAGCTATACGGTGAAAGAGGTTGCAGACCTGTTCAAGAGAGATAAAAACACGGTGCGCAATTGGCTAAAGAATGGCCTTGCCGTTTGCGATAGTGGATATCCAATACTCATTCTTGGAAGTGCTTTACGAGAATTTATCCGCACCAAGAAAACCAGGCGTAAACAGAAATGCAGACCTTGGGAGTTCTATTGCATGCGATGCAAGAAGCCACAAACACCAGTGGAAAATATGGCTGATTATGAACCTCAAAGTGCGACTAAGGGACGGTTGATTGCACTCTGCCCAGTCTGTTTAACCGTAATGAATAAATATGCCTCTCTCAGTAGTTTGGAGAAGATTAAGGGGAAATTAGAGATTTCATTACCGACAACACAAAAACAGATAAACAAGAGCAATCCCCCCCCTCTTAAATTGTGACTTTGAGTAATGAGGTAAAAACATCATGAAACACAACCCTGAAAATGTACGCATCAAGCGTAAATATTTCATCTTTATGAAAGAGGCAAAGCGTCAAGATGAGGCTTCCATTGATGCTATTGCAAAAGCACTGGATCGGTTTGAGGTATATGGAAAATATCGTAATTTTAAATCCTTTCACCATCAGCAAGCCGTTGGGTTTAAGAAGCATCTTGCCAGCCAGATGAATCAGCAGACAGGCAAGCCATTGAGTAAGGCCACACTGAATTCAACACTGCGACACCTGAAGGCATTTTTTCAGTGGCTCTCTATGCAGTCGGGGTATAAATCCCGTATCAGCTACCACGATGCTGAATACTTCAATCTCTCTGAAAAAGAGACCAGGATTGCCACAGCGAAGCGTGAGCGGCCTATACCTACCCTGGAGCAGATTAAGCATGTGATTAATCGTATGCCGTCAGGTACAGCGCTTGAGCGGCGTAATCGCTGCCTGATTGCCTTTACCTTGCTTACAGGCGCTAGAGACAGCGCCATAGCCTCTATGAAGATCAAGCATATTGATCTGGCAGCAGGGAATGTGTTTCAGGATGCAAGGGAGGTGAAGACTAAATTCAGCAAGACCATCACCACCTATTTTTTTTCGGTGGGTGATGAGATTCATGCCATCCTGCAAGATTGGGTGGAGTACCTCAGAAATGAGCTGCTTTGGGGTAATGATGATCCACTGTTTCCTAAAACTGAGGTTGCACAGGGAGAGCACCGAACATTTGAGCCGGTGGGAATTAAAAAAGAGCATTGGAGTACAGCATCACCCATTCGTAAGATATTCAAGGATGCCTTTGAATCGGCAGGTTTGCCGTACTTCAACCCCCATAGCTTCCGCAATACTTTGGCGGGGTTGGGTGAGAGTGTTTGCCAGACTCCTGAAGAGTTCAAGGCGTGGAGTCAGAATATGGGGCATGACGGGGTGCTAACGACGTTATATAGCTATGGGACGGTTCAGCCAAAGCGACAAGCTGAGATTATTCAGCAGCTAGGGATGCCGCGTGATGCAGCGATGCAGCATATTAATACGGATGAGCTGGCCAAAGCCTTTGCTCGTGAGATGAAAAAACAGGCTTTGGGGTAGATGATTATTTTACCTTTAATCCATCTAGATACTCGCCCCACCACTGCATCATTTTGCGGCGTTCTTCTAAGTATTGTGATCGGTTGTATGCCTTTCTAACCTTGTTGCGCTCAGCGTGGGCTAGCTGTCGTTCAATAACATCTGGTCTGAAGCCGGTTTCATTTAAAATGGTAGAGGCTGTGGCTCTGAAGCCATGAGCGGTGGCATCAAACCCAAGCCGTTTACGAATGGCAAATGTAAGGGTGTTTTCACTCATTGGCTTGCGGGGTGAGTTGGCACCTGGGAAAACCAGATCCCGGCTGCCAGTGATGGGGTGTAGCTTATTTATTATTGAGATAGCCTGATCGGATAGAGGGATAATATGTTCTTCCTTTCTTCATGCGTTCAGCAGGGATGCGCCACTCTTTGTGCTCAAGATCAAATTCCGCCCATCTGGCACCGCGAAGCTCCCCAGGTCGAACGAAGGTCAGCATGATAAATCTGAGAGCCAGCTGGGTGATAGTATGTAGACCGCTGTTTTCATCCAGTGCTTTGAGGAATGCAGGGAGTTCAGAGGCTGAGAGGGCTGCGCGGTGGGTTACTTTTCGGGTTTCAATCACATCTTTGAGGACATCTACAGGGTTGTGTGTAGCTCTGCCAGTGTAGATGGCATATCGAAAAATGGCGCTCATGCGCTGTTTTACCCGGCTGGCTACATCCAGAGCGCCACGTTCTTCCACTCTACGAACTATGGCTAGACAGTCTTTAGCGGTAATTTCACCGATTGTAGTGCTGCCAACCCAGGGTAAGACATCTGTCTCTATCGTACCCCACACCTTTTTTGCATGGTTGGTTGCCCATCGGCCTTTGTTTTTGTGATGCCACTCTTCAGCAATAGCATGAAAGGTGTTTAAGGTGCGCTCTTCCTGCTTTTTGAGCTTCCGCACAGCCATGGGGTCGATGCGGCCTGCAATCTGTTCCCGCGCATTTCTGGCATCTTGTCGGGCTTTGGATAGAGGGGTATCAGGATATACCCCAAGTGCGAGGTTTTTCTCTTTTCCGCCGTGGCGGTATTTTAGCCGCCAATATTTAGAGCCATTGGGGTTTATCAGAAGATATAATCCGCCGCCATCACTTAATTTATATGGCTTTTCCCTTGGTTTGGCATTCTTTGGGGCAACTGCTGAGAGCTTGCAGGGGGTGCGTTTCCGTTCCATTGGCTGTATTTGGGACTCGAATGAAATGTACCCCCAAATATACCCCCTAATCTTTTAGATGACAATGGATTTAGCTGGATTTGCTTGGACTGAGGTTCGGCTAAGTGCCTTTGAAATATAAGAAAAAATTAGGCTGTGTGGGATGTTGCTGGATCTGCTGATGGTACCGAGGGTCGGACTCGAACCGACAAGGCCGTGAAGCCGGTGGATTTTGAATCCACTGTGTTTACCAATTTCACCACCCCGGCATGGGGAGCGGTAAGTATATCCATTTCTATACTCATGGCAACAACCGGGTGTGTGATAAGATTCTGCCCCCATGAGACGTTCCGATTTTTTCTATGATCTGCCTGATGAGCTGATCGCCCAACACCCTGCGGGGCAGCGTGGTGACAGCCGCATGCTCTGTCTGGAGGGTGATACCGGTGTGCTGGCGGATCGTAACTTTTCTGATCTGCCCAACCTGTTGCAACCAGGGGACCTGCTGGTTTTCAACAATACACAAGTCATGCCCGCCAGGATGTATGGCCATAAGGTGACAGGTGGAAAGGTCGAGATTCTGCTGGAACGTATACTGGAACCCCGCCGTGCGACGGCACATATCCGTGCCTCAAAATCACCAAAACCCGGGGGGCAGATTATTATTGGTGATGGATGCAGGGTTGAGGTTACGGGTCGCAGCGATGCACTGTTTGAACTTCTCTGCCCAGAGATGGATTTTATTGATCTGATGCATAAAGAGGGGCACATGCCGTTGCCACCCTACATCAGCCGGGAGGATGAGGCGCTTGATCAGGAGCGCTATCAAACGGTTTATGCGAAGAAGCTGGGGGCCGTGGCCGCCCCGACAGCAGGGCTGCATTTTGATCAGGCCATGCTGGATCGGCTGAAAGCGATGGGGGTTGAGAGCGCCTGGGTGACCCTGCATGTGGGCGCAGGAACATTTCAGCCTGTCCGTGCTGACCGGCTGGAAGATCACCTCATGCACAGTGAGTATGTAGAGGTTGATGAGGCGGTTTGCGCCAAGGTAGAGGCGACAAGAAAACAAGGCGGACGGGTTGTGGCGGTTGGAACAACCAGCGTGCGCAGCCTGGAGTCAGCCGCTACAGCCACGGGTGAGCTAGCGCCCTTTCAGGGGGACACGCGCCTCTTTATCACGCCGGGTTACAGATTTCGATGCGTTGATGCGCTGGTCACCAATTTTCATCTGCCGGAATCGACGCTGCTGATGCTGGTCTCGGCCTTTGCAGGCTATGAGCCTGTGATGGCGGCATACCAGCATGCCGTAGCAGAGCGTTACCGCTTCTTCAGCTATGGGGACGCCATGTTTTTGGGCAAAAAAAAGCGCGGCATCAGGGATGCCGCGCAAAAATAGTACGAGGAAAAAGATTCAGGAGGAAATCATGAAACTATCTGTACTGGAACTGAGTATAGTAAAAACCAATCGAATCTGTCAAGTAAAAAACAGTGAAAAACAGTCAAGTATTTAGAGTGGCTGTCTGCTCCGTAATAATCTGTAATGGAAGAAAAAATGCATTTTGAGAAATCAGCCTCAGATGGCCTTGCGCGAAGAGGGCGGCTCACATTTTCGCGTGGAACCATCGAGACCCCGGCCTTTATGCCGGTAGGCACCTATGGCAGCGTAAAGGCCATGACCCCGGAGGAGCTGGAAGGTATTGGGGCTGAGATCATCCTTGGCAACACCTTCCATTTAATGCTGCGCCCTGGGACAGATGTGATTGCCAGGCATGGTTCACTGCATGGTTTCATGCATTGGAAGCGGCCGATTCTTACCGACTCGGGTGGATTTCAGGTCTTCAGTCTGGGTGACCTGCGCAAGATCACTGAGCAGGGCGTTGCCTTTCGATCACCTATCGATGGCAGCAAGGTTTTTATGGGGCCTGAGGAGTCCATGCAGGTTCAGCGCAAGCTGGGGTCAGATATTGTCATGGTATTTGATGAATGCACCCCTTACCCCGCCACTGAAGAGGAGGCACAAAGCTCGATGGAGCTATCGCTACGTTGGGCCAGGCGCAGCAAAGAGGCCCATGGTGACAGCCCATCTGCGCTGTTTGGTATCGTGCAGGGTGGTGTCTTTGAGCATCTCCGGCAGGCCTCATTGGAAGGGTTGATTGATGTCGGTTTTGATGGCTACGCAGTGGGTGGCCTCTCGGTAGGGGAACCACCCGAAGATCGATGGCGTGTGCTCGATTTTCTTGGCACGCGCCTGCCAGCGGAGAGGCCACGTTATCTCATGGGGGTAGGAACACCAGAGGATATTGTAGAGGCCGTACAGCGGGGCATTGATATGTTTGATTGTGTCATGCCGACCCGCAATGCCCGAAATGGGCACCTGTTCACCCATACGGGCGTCGTGCGCATCCGCAATGCAATCCATAAATACAGTGATGAGCCGGTGGATGCTCGCTGTGATTGCTATACCTGTAAGAATTACAGCCGCAGTTACCTGCGGCACCTGGCTAAATGTAATGAGATTTTAGGTGCCAGATTGAATACCATTCATAACCTCTACTACTACCAGACACTCATGCGGGGCCTGCGCCAGGCGATTGAAAAAGGGCGGCTGAATGAGTTTGTGCATGAGTTCTACGCCTTGCGCAGCTAATTGTGGCATAATCCGTCGCTTCGCGAATTCTTGAGTGTGGGAAAATACCAATATGAGTTTTTTTATTTCTGATGCTATGGCTGAAGCAGCAGCCGCGCCTCCTTCAGGTCAGATGGGGTTTGAGAGCCTGATATTTCCACTGGGACTGATTTTTTTACTCTATTTCTTTATGATCCGGCCGCAGCTGAAGCGCCAGAAAGAGCATAAAAAACTGGTCAACTCCATTGCCAAAGGTGATGAAGTGCAGACAGAGGGTGGCATTCTTGGCAAGGTGATCGCGCTGGGTGATAACTATGCCCAGATCGAGATCGCCAAGGGCGTTGAGATTAAGATCAGGCGCCACTCTATCCTTGGTGTCATGCCAAAAGGCACCATGAAAGAGCTGTAGTTAATCTGCCCGGAGGTTCGTGCCTCCGGGCAATCCGGGTTTAAGCGTCACAGATTAAACCATAGTAAACCAGCGGTAAGCGCCAAGAGTTAATGTTTAGAAAGTCATGAATCGATATCCAATCTGGAAGAACCTGCTGGTTCTGGTCGTTGTGCTGACAGGTGTTCTCTACGCGGCACCCAATCTGTTCGATCAGGATCCTGCAATGGAGGTTGCGGGTACACGGCGAGCCAATGTAGATCAGGGCACAGTGGCCGCAGTACAGGATGCACTGAAAACAGCCGGTGTTGAGATCAAGTCACTGGATTTTTCCGGCACCCGGCTGCTGTTGCGGTTTCATGACCCTGAATCCCAGCTAAAGGCAAAGGATGTGCTGAGTGAGGCGCTGGGTGATAACTACAATCAGGCGCTGACACTTTCAACGGATCTGCCGGGCTGGCTACGCGCCATTAATGCCATGCCCATGAATCTTGGGCTGGATCTGCGTGGTGGCATCCACGTGCTGATTGATGTAGACATGGAGGCGGCAGTGAAGCAGTCGGTGGAACGGTATGCCGGCGATATTCGCACCCTGATGCGGAATGAAAAGCTGCGCTATGTGACCGTCTCCAAAGGCGATGTCTCCGTCAGTATCAAATTTCGTGATGCTACCGTACGGGACAGGGCGCTGGATGCCGTCTCCAATGAGTTTCGTGATCTTGACGTGACCGCCAAGGATGATGGCGACAGCTTTCTTGTGGTGGCCAAACTGGGTAAATCGGTACAGCAGGAGGTGAGTAAATTTGCCCTGGAGCAAAACATCACCACCTTGCGAAATCGTGTAAATGCGCTAGGTGTGGCAGAGCCGGTTATTCAGCAGCAGGGGCAGCGCCGCATTGTGGTGCAGCTTCCCGGTGTGCAGGATCCCGCCCGTATCAAAGATCTATTGAGCGCAACGGCAACCCTGGAGTATCGGCTTGAAGATACGGAGCATAATATTGAGGATGCCGTAGCCGGGCGGGTGCCGCCGGGTGCGCGGTTGTACCGTATGCGTGATGGACGCCCTGTGTTGCTCAAAAAACGGGTGATTGTCACGGGTGATCAGATCACCAACGCCTCCTCAGGTTTGGATCAACGTTCGGGTTCACCTGCGGTATTTGTAAATCTTGATGGCCCTGGCGCGCGGCGCATGCGCAATGTGACCTCAGATAATGTCGGTAAACCCATGGCAGTGGTCTTTATCGAAACACGATATGAGAAGTATCAGGACAAGGACGGCAACACGGTCAAACGCAAGCGGAAGGTGGAGGAGGTCATCAGCATTGCCACCATCCAGGAGCCCTTTGGCAAACGGTTTCAGACCACAGGGCTGGACAGCACGGAAGAGGCACACGATCTGGCCCTTCTGTTACGAGCCGGTGCGCTGGCTGCGCCGATTGAGATTGTGGAAGAGCGCACCATCGGCCCCAGCTTGGGTGCAGATAATATCGAGCAGGGATTCAACTCGGTTGTTATTGGCCTGATCCTGGTCATGATTTTTATGGCGCTCTACTATCGAACCTTTGGGCTGGTTGCCAATATGGCATTGGCGATCAACCTGGTGCTGATCATCGCCGTGCTCTCTATGTTACAGGCCACACTGACCTTGCCCGGTATTGCAGGTATCGTATTGACCGTGGGCATGGCGGTGGACGCCAACGTGCTTATTTTTGAGCGTATTCGTGAAGAGATTCGCAATGGGAATACGCCGCAGGCCAGCATCCATGCTGGTTATGAGAAGGCACTTTCGACCATTACCGATGCCAATATCACAACCCTTATTGCCGCAGCGGTACTGTTCAGCTTTGGAACCGGGCCGATCAAGGGGTTTGCAATAACACTGTTTATTGGCATTCTCTCCTCCATGTTTACTGCGATCATTGGCACGCGCTCAGTGATCAATTTCATCTATGGCGGCAAACGGTTGAGCAAACTGTCAATATAGTTATCGGCAAAAATCTAATGATTTTTACACCCTGTTGAGTACTGTTGTCCCACTCACCTCTGGACATAGAAACTGAAAATAACATCATGCAGCTATTCAAATTAAATCGCGCAATTGATTTCATGGGTATGCGCAAGTTCGCAGTTGCACTGTCGGTCACTCTGATGCTGGTGGCCATCGCCTCAATTGCCACGCGTGGAATGGATCTTGGTATTGATTTTACCGGTGGCACCTTGATTGAGGTCGGCTACCAGCAGTCTGCTGACCTGGGTAAAGTGCGAGATGCACTGGCAGCGGCAGGCTTTCAGGATGCCACGGCACAGCACTTTGGGACGACGCGGGAGGTGCTGGTTAATCTGGCTCCGCGTGCGGACATGTCCAACACAGAGCTGAGTGATCAAGCATTTAGCGTGCTAAAACAGGCCGCCGAAAGTGGAATTGAGCTGCGCCGGGTAGAGTTCGTGGGGCCGCAAGTGGGTGATGAGCTGACAGAAGATGGTGGCCTTGCCATGCTCTACGCCCTGATCGGTATTCTGATCTATGTGGCGGTGCGTTTTGAGTACCGGTTTGCTGCGGGTTCTATTATTGCACTGGTGCATGATGTGCTGATCACTATTGGCATCTTCTCGCTATTTCAGATTGAATTTGATCTGCCAGTGCTGGCGGCCGTGCTGGCGGTGATTGGTTACTCTCTAAACGATACCATCGTGGTCTATGACCGTATTCGTGAAAATTTCCGCAAGATGCGAAAGGGCACCCCTGCTGAGATCATCAATACCTCTTTGAATCAGACCTTATCACGCACCATCATGACCTCGGTTACCACCCTGTTGGTGCTAGGCGCCCTGTTTGTGTTGGGTGGAGAGATTATTCATGGCTTTGCGTTGGCGCTAATCATTGGGGTGGTGGTGGGAACCTACTCATCCATCTACGTGGCCAGCGCGGCCGTCCTGGCACTGGGTATCAGTAAAGCGGACATGATGCCGGTAAAGAAAGAGGGTGCTGAGGTAGATGCCAGCCCCTGACAACTAACCGCAGGCTCTGGTTTTTGAAGGGAAGTTGAGCACCTCTGCGCGCTGGCCGTTGGTTGCTTTCATGGTGGCTGACTTTTTCGGTGGAGATATCTCAATGATCTCAAAACCGGATGTTTTTGAGTTTTTATAAGCGGTTTCGAGCAGGCACTCTTCCATACTGCCGAGTACATCACGCATGATCATCTCCAACGCGCGGTTACTGAAATCTTTAGTGTCTGTTCTGTTATTAGCCATGCAATCACCGCCGGTTCAGGGTTAATTGGATCAAAGCCAAATGGCTCCAGATCCCTCTCTGAACGTAGCGGTAATAGTCGGTAAAAGTGAAGGGAAGATCCTTCCTAAGCGTTAGAACTTCAGCTTTTCGTTAAGGTGCGGACGGATTGCCTTGGTGATGGCAGTGTGCGTTTTGAGGCCGCCTGCAATGGTGTTGCCGCTCTCAAAGTGTCGGCTGCCACCGGCCAGATCAGTGACTGTGCCACCCGCCTCACGCACAAGAAGTGCTCCGGCAGCAAAATCCCACTCTGCCAGCCCCAGCTCCCAGAAGCCATCCAGCCGACCCGCTGCAACATAGGCAAAGTCGAGTGCGGCAGAGCCTGGGCGGCGAATCCCCGCTGTCTCTTTTGACAGATCTTTAAACATGCCAAGGTAGGCATCCATGTGGCGCTGGTTGCGGAATGGGAAGCCGGTACCAAGCAAGGCACCCTTTAGCCCAGGCTGTGCTGTGACGCGGATGCGGTGGTCGTTCAGATAGGCACCACTGCCCCGGCTTGCCGTAAACATCTCTTCGCGGAGCGGGTCATAAATGACGCCATGCTCCAGTTCACCACGGTGTCTCAATGCAATGGATATAGAGAAGTGGGGCGAGCTGTGGAGGTAGTTTGTGGTTCCGTCGAGCGGGTCGATGACCCACTGATACTCGTTACCGGACTGGGCGCCGCTCTCTTCTGCCAGAATGGCATGATCCGGGTATGATCTCCTCAGCACCTGGATAATAGCCTGCTCGGCCGAGCGGTCCACCTCGCTGACAAAGTCGTTCAGCCCTTTGGAGGTAACCTCAAGGGAGTCAACCCGATCAAAATTACGCAGTAGAATGGTGGCGGCGCTACGGGCTGCCCGAACGGCTATATTGATCATTGGGTGTCTGTGCATGGGCGGCAAAGATACAGCAAGTGGTTCTCAGGATAAAGCAGATTTTCAATTGACCCCGCTGCAAGCTCTGCGTACCCTGCGGCTTTTTATCCATCCTGTTTTCGATAATTATGGGTTTACGCAATATTCGCATCGTGTTGGTGGGCACCACTCACCCTGGAAATATTGGTGCGGTGGCGCGGGCGATGAAAAATATGTGCCTGCAACAGCTCTATCTGGTGCAGCCCAAGCAGTTTCCCTGTGCGGAGGCGACAGCTCGCGCCTCGGGTGCGGATGACCTGCTGCATGATGCCAAGATCTGCAACACGCTGGATGAAGCGCTGGATGGGTGCTGTCTGGTGGTCGGTGCAAGTGCCAGGCTGCGTCGCGTAGAGTGGCCCCAGTTTGCCCCGAGGGAGTGTGCCGCGCAGCTGTTACGCGAGGCTGAGCAAGGCCCCGTGGCACTCCTGTTTGGCCGTGAAAGCTCTGGGTTAAGCAATGCGGAGATGGATCGCTGCCAGTATCTGGTGCACATCCCGGCCAATGAGGAGTATAGCTCGCTGAATCTCTCCATGGCGGTGCAGGTGTTGGCCTATGAGCTGCGCATGACGGCACTGGAAGGCTCCTCTTTCCCGGCTGTGAAGCATGACCGGCAGGTCGCCACCGCAGATGAGATGGAGGGGTTTATTCAGCATCTGCAACAGACCATGCAGGATATCCACTTCTCAGATCCACGCCAATCCACCAAACTCTTGCGAAGGCTGCGGCGCCTGTTCAACCGGGCTCAGCCAGACAGTGATGAACTCAATATACTTCGTGGAATTTTAAGTGCCGCACAAGGCCGCAAATCTCAAAAATAATATTGCGAATAATCATAAATTGGCGGTTATTAGTCTGCTGATGTAAAAACCATGTTGACTAGCTAGTGCCTGAACGAAAAGACGCAAACATGATTAAAAACAGCATGTTATACTAGAACCATGTGGTTGAAGAATGAATGAGCAGCAAGCAGCAGTATTTGCTCTATATTCGATAAGTCATTGTTTTTAA
>JAKISI010000097.1 GCA_021648685.1 Candidatus Polarisedimenticolaceae bacterium | reverse complement strand
CTGAACAGCCACCGCTGCAAATTGAAGATTACTTTTGTATAAATACCGAGCATTCATTTGCCAGAACGGATTGCAATCCTCTTTTATCTTCAATAACCCGCAAAACAATCCACTCTTTTTCATCAAATGAGACAACTTCATGAGGGATATTTCTATTAATTAACTCTTGGGATACGCATTGAACACCCTTTTTTGTTGCAAGATCCACTGAGAGTTCCAGATCAAATGGCGGCTTGTTTATAGAATAGAATATAAGGTACAGGGTGCCAGAAAGGGCAACCATCGTGAGCAGAAAGATTGAGATATAATTTGCAGTTGAGGTGGATAATTTTGATTGCATTTTACTCATACTCTTAGTATTAAACGCTGTTAAACACCGCCAATCGCCCCCGCACACTACAGGAGCGATTGGTAGCACAATTAAACCGCTGTCTTACTGTGCAGCTCGGCTGCCTGTAGCGTATTCTCCAACAGCGTAGCAATGGTCATCGGACCAACGCCGCCTGGAACCGGGGTGATCCAGCTTGCCCTCTCTCGGGCCTCATCAAAATGGACATCCCCTGCCAGCTTGCCATCATCCATGCGATTGATACCGACATCAATCACAATGGCACCGGGCTTGATCCACTCGCCTCGCACATAGTTTGCCCGACCAACCGCAGCCACGACAATATCCGCCCCACGAATCTTGCCTTCCAGATCCTTGGTGCGGCTGTGGCAGACCGTAATGGTACAGCGGGCGGCCAGCAGCTCCAGCGCCATGGGGCGACCTACAATATTGGATTGGCCAACAATAACGGCATCCAGCCCCTCCAGCTTCTGGCCGGTTCGCTCCAGCATGGTCATGATGCCTTTAGGCGTGCAAGAGCGTAAAATCGGCATACGCAGCACCAGTCGGCCCACGTTATAGGGGTGGAAACCATCGACATCCTTGGTCGGCAGAATACGCTCAATGACGGTCTCCTCATCAATCTGATCCGGCAGAGGCAACTGCACCAAAATGCCGTCGACAGACTCTTTGGCATTCAACGAATCAATCAGCGCCAGCAGCTCCTCCTGGGGCACCTCTGTTGAGAGTTTATGCTCTTCCGAGTAAAACCCCACCTCCTCGCAAGAGCGGCGCTTATTGCGCACATAGACCTGAGAGGCGGGATCCTCTCCCACCAGGATCACAGCCAGACCCGGCGGTCGCTGACCGGCTGCAATGCGCGCTGCCACGCAGGATTTGATGGATTGCCGTAAATCGGCCGCAATAGCCTTACCGTCGAGAATTTGTGCGCTCATACCTGTCCACTGAAAATAGGGTTGCTGAAGAAGGGGGGCGAATAATACCGTGAAAGCTGGAAATTATCATCTAAATGAGATTGACGAAGCGATAGAGTATGCGTATTATTTCGCCTCCTTGCCGAGCGGCAAACAGCTAGGCATATCGGGGTATAGCGCAGTCTGGTAGCGCGCCTGCTTTGGGAGCAGGATGTCGGGAGTTCGAATCTCTCTACCCCGACCAATTTTTGCGAGCCGAACAATGCGCCCGTAGCTCATTTGGATAGAGCATCGGTCTTCTAAACCGAGGGTAGCAGGTTCGAATCCTGCCGGGCGCGCCATTTATGATATGGTGATAAACCGGTTGAGAATGCAGTGTTTTCAGTTGGCAAATTCGAACCTGCTACATCAATAAAAGTGGTTCAACAGATTTACAGGAAGCAGATCTGATCGCGCACAGCGCAAGCCCAAAAGGGCGGAGCGCAGGAGGCGCGAAGTAATCCTGCCGGGCGTGCCATATTTTATGGCTTGAACAAAAGCCTCCGGCAGCCAGAAAAAACAGCAGTTTTATGGTGGGCGTAGCTCAGTTGGTAGAGTCCCGGATTGTGATTCCGGTTGTCGTGGGTTCGAGCCCCATCGTCCACCCCAACATTTACAGCAAGTCAGGCGCTTTCCCCAATACTTGTTACTTGAAATCCTCTCCCGGGCCGTTAGCTCAGTTGGTAGAGCAGGGGACTCTTAATCCCTTGGTCGAAGGTTCGAATCCTTCACGGCCCACCAAT